>CAZRPD010000067.1:0-23631 GCA_964601775.1 uncultured Caulobacter sp.
CCCCCCGGCCGGAGGGACGGGAAATCGGCGGCCCCGCCCGCGGGGGGACAGGGAGACGCCCCCCCCCTGCCCTCCCACCCCGAAGCCGGTCAGGCGCGCGGTGGCGCCGGCGGCCTCGCCGAAGCTCCACACCGTGGCGCCGGCCTTCTCGGCCTGCGCCTTCAGCAGCTCGAACCAGCGGTTGTCGGCGTTCAGCACGGCGACGCCGCCGGGCTCGAGGCCGTCGAAGATCTCGGCCTTGGCGCGGGCGACGCCCTCTTCGTTGTCGAAGTTCTCCAGGTGGACCGGGCCGACCGTGGTGATGGCCACCGCGTGGGGGCGGACGAACTGCGACAGCGGGGTGATTTCGCCCGAGTGGTTCATGCCAATCTCGAACACGGCGCGCTCAGTGTCGCGCGGCATCCGGGCCAGGGTCAGGGGCACGCCGATGTGGTTGTTGTAGCTCTTCACCGAGGCATGGGCCTTGCCCGCCAGGCGCAGGCCGGCCTCGACGGCGCGGGTGACGCTGGTCTTGCCGACCGAGCCGGTCACCGCCCCGCGCTTGCACTGCGGCGCGCGTTCGCGAGCGGCGACGCCCAGGGCTTCCAGCGCCTTGAAGGTGTCCTCGACCATGACGGCCGGGGCGTCGACGGGCTTGGCGGCCAGCACGCCGGTCGCGCCGTTGGCCACGGCCTGGGCGACGAAGTCGTGACCGTCGCGCGCGCCGACCAGCGGCACGAAGAGATCGCCCGCCTCGACGCTGCGGGTGTCGATCGACACGCCGGTCACGGCGAAGTCGCCAGCGATCTTGCCGCCAACCGCCTTGGCGATCTCGTCAGCGGTCCAGAGCGCGTCAGGCATCGACGCCCTCCAGCGCTTCCAGGGTCACGGCGACGTCGTCGAACGGATGGACGACGCCGGCGATGGTCTGGCCCTGCTCGTGACCCTTGCCGGCGACGACCAGCACGTCGCCCTCGCCCATCAGGGCCACGGCGGCGCGGATGGCGGCGCGGCGGTCGCCGATCTCGCGGGCGCCGGGGGCGGCCTCCAGCACGGCGGCGCGGATGGACGCGGGATCTTCCGAGCGCGGATTGTCGTCGGTGACGATGGCGATGTCGGCCAGCTTGGCGCCGATCGCGCCCATCAGGGGACGCTTGCCGCGATCGCGATCGCCGCCGGCGCCGAACACGGCGATCAGCTTGCCGCGGGTGTGCGGACGCAGGGCTTCCAGCACCGTTTGCAGGCCGTCGGGCGTATGGGCGTAATCGACATAGGCCTCGCCGCCCTTGGGGCCGCGACCGACCCGCTGCAGGCGGCCCGCCGCGCCTTCCAGCGTTTCGAGCGCCTTCAGCACCGCGACCGGATCCTCGCCGGCGGCGATGCACAGGCCGGCGGCGACCAGCACGTTCGAAGCCTGGAAGGCGCCGGCCAGCGGCAGCTTGATCTTGTAGTTTTCGTCGCCGGTCTCGACCACCAGGGTCTGGCCTTCCGGCGTCGGGGTGCGCGACAGCAGGCGCAGGCCCTGGCCGTCCTCGCCGACCGAAAAGATGCTCTGGCCCGAGGTGACGGCGGCGGCGGCGAAGTTAGGGAACGCCTCGCTGTCGGCGTTCAGCACCGCCGTGCCGCCGTTGGGCGTCAGGGCGTCGAACAGGCGCAGCTTGGCGGCGCGATAGGCCTCCATCGAGCCGTGATAGTCGAGGTGATCCTGGGTGAAGTTGGTGAAGCCGGCGGCGCGCAGCTTGACGCCGTCGACGCGGCGCTGGTCGACGCCGTGCGAGCTGGCTTCCAGCGCCAGGTGGGTGACACCCATGTCGGCCAGGCGCGCGACCATTTCGGCCACGTCGGCGGCGTCGGGCGTGGTCAGGCCGGGCGGAGTCAGCTGCTGGTCGGGCTGGCCCTTCTCGCTGACCACCACGCCCAACGTGCCCATGCTGGCGGCCTTGTGGCCCAGGGCGGCGAAGATCTGGCGGGCGAAGCCGGCGACCGAAGTCTTGCCGTTGGTGCCGGTGACGGCCACGCACATGGCCGGCTGCTTGCCCCAGAAGGCGGCGGAGGCCAGGGCGTAGGCGCGGCGAGCGTCTTCGGAGCGAACCACCGGAACGCCCAGGCCCTCCAGCCCGCCCTCGGGGGCCAGGACGGCGGCGGCGCCCTGGGCGACCGCGCCGGCGGCGAATTCGCGGCCGTCGACCTTGCTGCCCGGCAGGGCGGCGAACAGCCAGCCGGCCGTGACCTTGCGGCTGTCGGCGGTGACGCCGGCGATCACCGGATCGGCCTCGAAGGCGCGGTTGAACAGGTCCGACAGTCGCTTGCTCATAGTCCCGCCTCCGGAGCCGTCGTCTTCGGCTGGGTGATCGTCACCAGCTCGGCTTTTCTCTGCACGCCCAGGAACGGCGCGATGCGATCGATGACCTTGCCCACCGCCGGCGTGGCGACCCAGCCGCCGGTCGAGAACCCGTGGGTCTTGGCCGTGCCATGCGGCTCGTCCATCAGGATCAGCACGAAGTAGCGGTCGGCCTCGATCGCCCCGTCGGTCGGGAACACGGCCGCGAACGACGACACCTGGCGCTGGTGGTTGTAGCCGCGGATGGCCGGATCGTACTTCTCGCCGGTGCCGGTCTTGCCGCCGACCGACAGGCCGGGGACGTTGGCCGTCTTGCCGCTGCCGCCGGTGACGTTGGCGCGCATGATGGTCAGCATCTGCTGCGAGGTGCTCTCGTTCAGGACCTGCTTGCCCTCCGGACGCACGCCGGGCGGCATCTTCTTGATGGTCAGCGGGATCATCTTGCCGCCGTTCAGCAGCGCGCCCATCGCCTGGGCCAGGGCCAGCGGGCTGACATTGATGCCGTGGCCGAACGAGGTCGACGCCACCGCGTCCATGTCCCACTTGCGCGGCGTCAGCGGGCGGGCGGACTCGCGCAGCTCGACCTGGGCCGGCTTGGTCAGGTTCAGATTGGTGAAGTACTTGCTGAGCCGCTCGCCGCCGACCTTCTCGCCCAGGATGGCGGTGCCGATGTTGGACGAGTGCTGAAAGACCTCGATCAGGGTCAGGATCTTCCGCGTCGCGTGGAAGTCGTGGATCGTGCGGTAGCCCAGCTTGTAGGGCTCGCGCGCGTCGAAGGTCGAGGCCATGTTGGTCTCGCCGGTGTCCAGGCCGATCGCGACGGTGAAGGTCTTGAAGGTCGAGCCCATCTCGTAGACCGAAGCGGCGGCGCGGTTCAGGCGCTGGTCGTCGGTGGCGTCACCGGCCTTGTTGGCGTCGTAGTCGGGATAGCTGGCCAGGGCCAGGATCTCGCCGGTGTGGACGTTGGTTACCAGGCCGACCGCGCCCTTGGGCGTGAACTCCATCGCGGCCTTGCGCAGCTCGTCTTCCAGCGCGGCCTGCACGCGGATGTCGATCGACAGCTGGGTCGGAGCGCCCTCGCCGCCCGCCGCCTTGCGGATCGGATCGTCCAGGGCGCGCTCGACGCCAGCCAGACCCTTGCCGCCGCTATCGACGAAGCCGACCAGGTGCGCGGCCGTCGGGCCCAGCGGATACATCCGCCGTTCCTGCTCCTCGAACGAGATGCCCGGCAGGCCCAGCTCGAAGATCTTGTCCTTTTGCTCGGGCGTCAGGCCGCCCAGCACGAAGGTGCGGTGATCGCCGAACACCACCTTGTCCAGGCGCTTGGCCGGCACTTGCGGCAGGGCCTTGCCCAGGGCGCGGCGCGTCTCCTTGGCGTCCCAGACCTCGCGAGGATCGACGTAAAGCGCGTAGTGAGCCAGGTCGACGGCCAGCAGCTTGCCGTTGCGGTCGACGATGTCGCCACGCGCGCCTTCCAGCCCCTGGGCGTAGCCATTGCCGCGCCCGGCGTTCGAGAACAGCGCCGACCAGCCCGCGCCGACCGACAGGCCCACGAAGCAGACCGAGAAGAACGCCATCACCAGAAAGATGCGGATGCGGGTGTCGTCTTCGGGCTTGGCGGCGGCGCGCGAGCGCTCGAAGGCGTGCTCCAGGCGCCAGACGCGCTCGGTCAGCCAGCGCCAAGTCCGGGACTGAAAACCACCGCCTCCCAGGTTGGACAGGCTCATCGCAGAGCCTCCGGCGCCGGCGGAACATCGTCCGGCACAGACTGGGGCTCGTCGGCGACGAGGTCCGAAGGCGAAATGTCGGCGGTGACCGGCGCTCGCGGCAGGTCCCGGCGGCGCGCGACGTCGATCAGCGCGTCCTCGGTAATCTCGTGATCCGGCGCGATCGGCTTCAGCTGCATCATCATCGCCAGCTGTTCGATGCGGCGCGGCTGCTCCAAGTGCGCGACCTCAGCCTCCAGCAGGCGCTTGCGCGACGCCTCTTCCAGGATCTGCTGCTCGATGCGGCTGATTTCCTGGCGCTCGCGGCCGGCGAAGGTCTTGGCCAGATAGACGCTGGTGACCAGGCTCAGCAGGATGCCGACGCCGGCCACCTCGACGATGCGAAACCCGCGGACCCGTCGATTGAAGAGGCCGACCGTGCTCACGCCGAGGCCTCCCAGATGGGGGCCTCGGTGCGGATCGCCGCGCGCAGCTTCGACGAGCGCGCGCGCGGATTGACCGCCAGCTCGGCCTCGCCCGGCGCGATGGCCTTGTTGGCGATCAGCTGGAAGCTGGCCGGCGCGCCGGCCTGGACCTGCGGCAGGTGGCGCGAGCCGCCCGGCGTACGCCCTGCCCGCTCGGCCAGGTAAGTCTTGACGATGCGGTCTTCCAGCGAATGGAAGGTGACCACCGCCAGGCGACCGCCCGGCTTCAGGATGCGCTCGGCGGCGGCCAGGCCAGCCTCCAGCTCGCCCAGCTCGTCATTGACCGCGATGCGCAGACCCTGGAACGAGCGGGTGGCCGGATGGACCTTGGCGCCCTTGCGGCCGCCCAGGGCGCGCTCGATCACGTGCGCCAGATCCAGGGTGCGCTCGAACGGGCGCTCTTCCCGGCGACGGATCAGGAAGCTGGCGATGCGACGCGAGGCGTGCTCTTCGCCATAGACATAGAGGATGCGGGCCAGCTCGGTGTGGTCCAGCGTGTTGACCAGATCGGCGGCGGTCGGCCCCGTGTCGCTCATCCGCATGTCCAGCGGACCGTCGCGCATGAACGAAAAGCCGCGCTCGGCCTCGTCCAGCTGCATCGACGACACGCCGATATCCAGCACGACGCCCTCCACGCTCTGCGCCTCGAAATGCTCGGCCATCTGCGAGAAGCGGTCGCCGATCAGGCGGAAGCGGTCGGCCGGCAGGCCTTCGGTGAAGCGCTGAACGGTGGGATCGCGGTCGAAGCCGACGACGCTCGCGCCGGTCTCCAGGATCGCGCGGGTGTAGCCGCCTGCCCCGAAGGTGCCGTCAATGATGGTGTCGCCCGGCTTGGCGTCGAGCGCCTCGACGACTTCGTTCAGCAGGACCGAGATGTGCGGGGCTTCGCTCACGAGGCGCTCCCCAGCTTCACCGCGCGCTGCTGGGCGCGCAGGGCCGCGAGGCCATCGCGGGCCAGGTCACGCTGGGCGGCGCGGTGAGCCTGGAAAGCCTCGCGCGACCAGATCTGAAAACGCTCACCCATACCGACGACAGTCACCCAATCCGTGAGACCGCACATTTCGCACAGCTGGTCGGGAAGCGTAATGCGACCAGCTGTATCAAACGACAGCTTGGCCATGCCGCCCAGGATGCTGGTTTCCAGCGCCGTGCGGGTCGGATCACCGAACGGCAGCTCCTCGATCACGCCCGTATAGCGGTCGAACAAGGCCTTGCCGCCCGCCTCCAGACAGTCGGCCTCGATGGCGGGGAAGCAGAAGATCCCGTCGAACATGCCCGAGACCGCCGCACGGAATTCCTGCGGCACAACGATGCGCCGCTTGCTGTCGAGCTGTTTCTCGAAGGTCGAGAGAAACACTGAAGCTTAAACCCCGCCAAACCCATGCCGGCCAGCGAGCAGCCTCTCGCCCCGACGTGAATTGGGTTAACATGGGATGAACTGGGAGACAATGACACCAAACCCGTTTCATCGAGATTTCAAAGGTGTCGCACCCCTTCCTCACCGGGAATGGGTGTTAATCAACAGAACATACACAGAACTATTCACACGCAAGACTCGCGCAGTGTCAGTTCGTCCCATCGCGATGCTGAAAATCGGAGGTTTGCGGCCGTGACGCAGAGTCGAGGCCAAGCAATGCGTGCGGAGAGCCGAAGCTCTCCGCACCAAGACGGACCAGACGGTCTGTAAGCCGGGTTCTGTTCCGTTCTCGCCAATCCGAAGACTGGGAGAACGGCGACGATCATTCCTCTAGGCCGGCCATTGCTGGACGGCTCTCGCGACCTACCCGGACCCTCTCAGCCAGTGACGGCCTATCCGACGCGAGGCCGGCGCGGGGTCCCTATTCGGTCTTGCTCCAGGCGGGGCTTGCCATGCCGTCCCTGTCGCCAGGTCCGCGGTGGGCTCTTACCCCACCCTTTCACCCTTCCCGCCCCGTAGGGAGGAGGTTTGCTTTCTGTGGCGCTATCCCTGGGATCGCTCCCGGTGGGCGTTACCCACCGCCTTGTCACCGTGGAGCCCGGACTTTCCTCGGCGTCCGAAGACGACGCGACCGCCCGACCGTCTGGTCCGGGAGGGTGTTTGACGGCGGATGGGGCGCGGGTCAACAAACATCCGCTTCCCCGGCGAAGGCCGGGGCCCAGATTCATCCTGAGCGGTTTGAGCGTTCGCGCCATCGCGCAACGCCTATCCGGCAAGTCAGCGGGCTCGATCTGGGCCCCGGCCTTCGCCGGGAAGATCGGTTTAGGGGATGGTCCGCATCAGCCCCGCGATCGGATGATCGCCCAGGCCCGCCGCCGCCCCTAGCCGATCGGCGTCGTTCTTGTTCTGCGAAAGCTTGAACGTGCCCTCCAGACGCTCGACAAACAGACGGCCGCCCATGATCCCGCGCAGCATCGCCTCGAACTTGCCGGGCTTCATCTTGCCACGGGTCCAGGCCGCCTTCGGTAACAGACGCCCCTCCTCCTGGGCCGAGAGGTCGTCGAGCAGGGCGACAAGTTCCGCATCGTTCAGCGGCGCGACCGAGCCTTCGGCTTCGACGGACTGGTAGTTCCAGGTCGGGACCTGGTCGGGGGTCTCGTACCAGTCGGGGCTGATGTAGGCGTCGAGGCCCGTGGCCAACACCACCGCCCGGAAGCCCTGGGTCAGATGCGGCGTCAGGACGTTGCCGCGCGACAGGTGGAAGTCGAGCGCGATCTCGCCGTCCAGGTCGCGGATCACCACCGGGCTCTGGGCCACGAACGGCCGGCCGCCGGCGGTCGCGGCGATGGTCACGAACGGATGGACGCGCAGGAAGTCCAGCAGGACCGCGCGGTCCTCGACGCGGAAGCGATTGTCCGGATGCATTACTCGGCCGCCGCCCGCAGTAGGCCCACCAGGCGCGCGCGGGCCTCGCCGTCGGCGACGCCGTCAAAGCGGGTCTGCAGCCAGTGGCGCTGGAAGGCGCCGACCACCGTCGTGGTCCATTCGTCGTACTTGCCGGTCGGGGCGCAGTCGAAGCCCAGGCGGGTCAGGCCGGCCTGCAAGGCGAAGACGCCGGTCCCCTCCTCGCCCTGCCCCAGCGGCGCGCCGGGCGACGGCGGCGGCTCGATCCACAGGCCATGGCCGCTTTCCGCCAGCCGCTGCCAGGGGAAGAGCTCGCCTGGATCGATCTTGCGCGCCGGCGCGACGTCGGAATGGCCCAGGATGCGGCTGTCGGGGATCATCCAGCGCGAGCGCACGTCGGCCAGCAGATTGATCACCGCGGCGACCTGGGCCTCGGGGAACGGGCGATACCCGAACTCGTGGCCGGGATTGACGATCTCGATACCGATCGAGGCCGAGTTGATGTCCTTGACGCCCTTCCAGAAGGCGGCGCCGGCATGCCAGGCGCGGCGCTCCTCGGGCACCAGGCGGACGATGCGGCCGTCTTCCTCGACGCAGTAGTGGGCCGAGACCTTGGCCTCGGGATCGCGCAGGCGCTCGATCGCCGCCTCGCCGGTCTCCATGCCGGTGTAGTGCAGCACCACGGTGTCGGGCACAGCCTTGCGGGCGTCGAAATTGGGCGACGGGGCCTCGATGAAGGTGAGACTCATTGGGCGCGGTTCCGGATCGACATCAGTAGCGGCATGACCTGATTCCGCCGCAGCGCGATGATCAGAACGCCGAGCAAGGCCAGGGCCGCGCCGATCCCCATCCGCAGGTCGAAATGGTCGTGGGTGATCAGGACGCCAAGTCCAATGGTGAACAGCGGCGTCAGCAGGGTCAGGGGAGCGAGCAGATTGGCCTCGTAACGCTGGATCAGACCGTAATAGGCCGTATGGGCCACGACCGAAACCGCCAGGGCCGAGAACACCACCGCCGCCACGAACGGCCAGCCGGCGGCGAGCCCGGCCGAGACCTGCCCCGGCTCCATGAAGGCGCTCATCGCCGCCAGCGGCCAGACCGACGAGAAGCCGACCCAGGCCTGGAACTGCAAGGGCTTCACGCCCTCCACCTGCTTCATCATCACCGCGCCCAGCGAACCGGCCAGGGCGGCCGCGGCGATCAGCCAGAGGCCGGGCGACAGCTGCAGCCCCTTGGGGCTCCACATCACGACCACCGCGCCGGCCAGGGTCAGGGCGATGCCGATCCCTCGCCGCCAGCGGATCTTCTCGCCCAGCATCAGCACCGAGAGCAGGGTCGTGAACGGCACGCCCAGCTGGATCACGACCGAGGCGGCCGACGGCGAGGCGGTCTTGAAGCCCATGAACAGCAGCGCGAAATTGCCCGCCCCCATCAGCAGCGCCACGACCACGATCCGCCAGGTCGGACGCGGCGCGGGCAGCAGCCACGGCAGGGTCGCCAGCATGACTAGGGCGAAGCGCACGGACGCATAGAACAGCGGCGGCACGCCCCAGTGGGCGACCACGATCTTGGAGACGATGTTGTTGCCGGCCCAGACCAGGCAGATCAGGACGAGAAGACCGAAATCGCGCAGGGACATGAAGAGATCCGATAGCCGCAGTTGACGCACGGTCAAAACGGTCGTTTGTTGGTGAACACTGTTTACATATCGCCACACCGGGTCAACCGGCGGGCGCTGAAACGGGGAGGCAGACCATGGACCATGTGGACGTCCTGATCGTGGGCGCGGGCTTGTCGGGCATCGGCGCGGCCTATCACCTGGGCAAGCACTGCCCCGGCAAGAGCTACGCGATCCTAGAAGGGCGCGCGGCGATCGGCGGCACCTGGGACCTGTTCCGCTATCCGGGCATCCGGTCCGACAGCGACATGTACACCCTGGGCTACAGCTTCAAGCCGTGGAAGGCCGCCAAGGCCATCGCCGACGGTCCGTCGATCCTGTCCTATGTCCGCGAGACCGCGCGCGAGCACGATGTCGACCGCCACATCCGCTTCAACCACCTGGTCAAGCGCGCCAGTTGGTCGAGCGAGACGGCGACCTGGACCGTCGAGGCCGAGCACGACGGTCAGGTCGTCAAGTTCAGCTGCGGCTTCCTCTACATGTGCTCGGGCTACTATCGCTATTCGTCCGGCTACACGCCCGACTTCGCGGGGGCCGAGCGCTTCCAGGGCCGGATCGTCCACCCGCAGCACTGGCCCGAGGACCTCGACTACGCCGGCAAGCAGGTCGTGGTGATCGGCAGCGGCGCTACCGCGGTCACCCTGGTCCCGGAAATGGCCAAGACCGCCGGCCACGTCACCATGCTGCAGCGCTCCCCGACCTATGTGGTCTCGCGCCCGGCCGAGGACGGCCTGGCCAACTGGCTGCGGACCAAGCTGCCGCCGATGACCGCCTATGGCTTCACGCGCTGGAAGAACGTGCTGCTCTCGATGCTGTTCTTCAACCTGGCCCGCAAGAAGCCGGAGAAGATCAAGGAGCGGCTGATCGGCCTGGTGCGC
Organism: uncultured Caulobacter sp.; assembly: GCA_964601775.1. Classification (GTDB taxonomy): domain Bacteria; phylum Pseudomonadota; class Alphaproteobacteria; order Caulobacterales; family Caulobacteraceae; genus Caulobacter. The sequence goes on from CAZRPD010000067.1 coordinate 9,889, forward strand.
GAGCAACTGGGGCCGGACTACGACGTCGCGACCCATTTCACGCCGCGCTACAATCCCTGGGACCAGCGCCTGTGCCTGGTGCCCGACGCCGACCTGTTCGACTCGATCAAGGCCGGGACCAGCTCGGTCGTCACCGACCACATCCAGACTTTCACCGAGGACGGCATCCTGCTGAAGTCGGGTAAGACGCTGCCCGCCGACGTCATCGTCACCGCCACGGGCCTGCAGCTGCAATTGCTCAGCGGCATGGAGGTCGTGGTCGACGGCGTGGTCGCCAACCTGGCCCAGTCGATGAGCTACAAGGGCATGATGTTCAGCGACGTGCCGAACCTCGCGTCCGCCTTTGGCTACACCAACGCCAGCTGGACCCTGAAGGCGGACCTGACCAGCGAATATGTCTGCCGCCTGATCAACACCCTGGACCGCACCGGCGCCGACTACTGCGTCCCGCGCCTGGATGGCGAGATGGAGGTCGCGCCGTGGCTGGACTTCTCCTCCGGCTACGTCACCCGCTCCATGGACCAGTTCCCCAAGCAGGGCCTGCGCAAGCCGTGGAAGGCGCACCAGAACTACGCGCTCGACCTGATGGCCCTGCGCTTCGGCAAGGTCGATGACGGGGTGATGTCGTTCGAGCGGAAGAGCGGGACCTTGGCGAAGGCGGCCTAGCTTCCCTATCGGATCTGATAGGTTGCAACCGTCCGCGGGCTCTCCGACCTTTGAAGGGTAAGGAGACCCGCATGGCTGCACCGTCCTCGTACCTGGGCTGGAAGATCGACTACGCCAATCCGCCCGGCGAGCCTGCCTATCTGGACCCCGGCTCGATGCACTGGCGGGTGTACAAGAACCCCATTGCGCTTGCCGTCGGGGGCGTCGCCGCCGTGCTGCTGGAGTTCGCCGACGCGCGGATCCGCTCTGGCGTCTGGGACCACTCGACCTACAAGGTCGATCCGATCGGCCGCTCGAAACGCACAGGCATCGCCGCCATGGTCGGGGTCTATGGCCCGCAGGCCGCCGCGCGGCGGGTGATCCAGGGCGTCACCAACATGCACACGCGCGTGGTCGGCGAGACGCCCAACGGCAAGGCCTACAAGGCGCTGGACGTCGAGCTGCTGGACTGGGTCAGCGCCACGGCCGGCTATGGCTTCCTCAACGCCTATGACCGCTTCGTCACGCCGCTGAGCGAGGCCGAGAAGACCCGGTTTTACGAGGAGGCCCACCCGATCGCCCGGCTCTACGGCGTGAAGTATTCACCCAGCAGCCAGGCCGACTTCATGGCGATGATGGACAAGCTGGCGCCGCGCTTCGAGCCGCACCCGATCGTCGGCGAGTTCCTGGACATCATCCAGTCGGGCAAGGCCGCGCCCGCCGCGCCGAAGGTGCTGCACAAGGCCCTGGCGCGGGCCTCGGTATCGCTGCTGCCGCCGATCGTGCGGGGCAAGCTGGCGCTGGGTCGCGAATACGACCTGACCGCGTTCGACGCCCTGGCGCTGAAGGCGGCCGGCAAGCTGGCCGAGAAGAGCCCGATCAGGGCCAGCCCGCCCAGCCAGGCCAGCGTGCGGCTGGGGCTGCCGTATGACTTCCTGTACCGGAGCCAAGCGGAGCAGAAGCGGTTGTTGGCCGAGCGGGAGGGCTCGCTGGCCGCGGCCTCGGCCTAATGATCCTCCCCCGCGTTGCGGGGGAGGTGGCCCAGAGGGCCGGAGGGGGCAAGCTCGGCCTAAGCCGCATTAGCCCCCTCAGTCGCTCCGCGACAGCTCCCCCGCATCGCGGGGGAGCATCTTTCACCCCCTCCGCACCACGAACCGCAGCGCCATGTGCGTCGTCGAGAACGCGCACACCTTCGTATCCACGAAGCCCAGCCCGCGCGCGGCCTCCAGGATCTCGGCGTCCTTCAGCGGCGCGCCCTTGCCCTTCTGGGCCACGACCCAGACCGCGCCCTTGTCGGCCAGGGCGCCGGCCCAGTCCTCCAGGCGGTCGAGGTCGGCCAGGTCCTCGGCGGCGAGGAACAGCAGGTCGACACCCTCCTCAGCCTCGACCGGCTCCACGCGGGCCTCCAGCTCGGCCAGGAACGCCTCGTCGTCCAGCCCGTCGATGACCACGGTCATGTCCGGCCGGACGCCCAGCTTGTCCAGGCGCGTGGGTGGGTTCTGGATCGCATGGACCCACGTCTCGGCCTGGCCAGGCTCAAGCGTGAATCGGGTGCCGTCCCGCAACACGAGATCATTGCCCTCCACCCGGACCTGCTTCAGGGCGTGGCCCTGATAGATCCCGCGATAGGCCCCGCGGAAAATCAGCTTGGGCGGCTCCCACAGCAGCTTGCCCTCGCTGTCGCCTTCGGACAGCTGCCCCCAGACGCCGCTTGCTTCCTTGCCCATGCTTACTTGCCTTCGAACTTCGGTTGTCGCTTCTCGAGGATGGCGTCGACGCCTTCCATGTGGTCCTCGGTGTGGTGGGCGATGGCCTGGGCGGCCGCGCTCATCTCCATCAGGGTGTCGTAGCTGGCCGTCTGGCCATGCTTGAGCAGGCTTTTGCCCATGCGCAGGGCGTGAGGCGGCTGCTGGGCGATCCGGTTCGCCAGGGCCAGGGCCTCGTCCATCAGCGTGTCGGCCGGGACGGCCTTGCTGACCAGGCCCCAGTCGGCCGCCTTGGCCGCATCGATGACGTCGCCGGTGAACAGCAGTTCGGCCGCGCGGCTCATGCCGATCGTGCGCGGCATCAGCCAGGCGCCGCCGTCGCCGGGGATCAAACCCAGCTTCAGGAAGGTGACGCCGAACTTGGCGGTGTCGGCGGCGATGCGGATGTCGGTCATGCAGGCCACGTCGCAGCCCAGGCCGATGGCCGCGCCGTTGACCGCCGCGATCGACGGGACCTCCAGGCCGTAGATCGCCCGGACGATACGGTGGATGTTCTTGCGATAGCCGTCGCGCACAGCCACGCCATTGCCGCCGAACGCGCCCTCGCGGGCCTTCATCGCCTTGACGTCGCCGCCGGCCGAGAACGCCCTGCCCGCGCCGGTCAGGATCACGCAGCGGATATCCTGGTCGTCGTTGATCGCCTCACAGGCCGCCGCCACCTGGTCGCCATCGCCCGGCGCGCCCAGGGCGTTCATCGCCTCGGGGCGGTTCAGGGTGAGGATGGCGACGTGGCCGCGCTTCTCGGTGAGGATCAGAGACATGGGTGGGCGCTCCTGCATGTTGTTTTGTTTTGCCCCTGCATAGCCTGGTTTCCGCCGTTGCGCAGCCGAGCCGGCCACCACAACCGGTGCGTTCACACCGATCACGAAAACGCGACTGGCGAATATTTGCGCAGCATCATTGAAATGGACTTGGGACGAAGACGAAGGCGCGGTGAATGACCGAGCACGCGAAGGCCCGACACGTGTTGATTATCGAGGATGAAATCCTCGTCGCGTTCGAGGTCGAGGCCCTTCTGGCGGAGATGGGCTTCACGAGTTTTGATTTCGCCGACAGTCCGGCGGACGCCTTGGCCATGGCCAAGGCCCATCCGCCCGACCTGATCACGGCCGACTATCGTATCGTCGGCGGCACCGGGCTGGAAGCGGTCGAGGCCATCCAGCGCATGCTGGGTCGCATCCCTGTGGTCTATGTCACCGGCAACGCCGAGCAGCTTCGGGGACAGGTCAAGCCGATCGTCGACAAGCCGATCTCGCGCCGCCATTTCGCCGCCGCCTGCGGGGACGTCGGGATGCCCTGAGGTTGCGTCCTCCTCCGCCCGGCCCGTAAATGGGCCAACGGGAGGACGCGATGCACCAGATCACCACCCTGGAAGCGCTCGAGGCGCTGTACCAGCCCGCCCCTGTCGCCGCCTCGACCGTCAAGGTCGTCGACCACATCACCCCGCACTATGCCGCCCTGATCGCGGCCTCGCCGTTCGTGGCCCTGGCCACCGTCGGGCCCGAAGGCCTGGACTGCAGCCCGCGCGGCGATCTGCCCGGCTTTGTCCGCATCGCCGACCCGAAAACCCTGATGCTGCCCGACCGGCGCGGCAACAACCGCATCGACAGCTTGCGCAACATCGTGCGCGACCCGCGCGTGGCGCTGCTGTTTCTGATCCCGGGTTCGGGCACCACCTTCCGGGTCAACGGCCGCGCGGTGCTCAGCGCCGACCCCGACCTGCTGGACAGCTTCGCCGTCGACGGCAAGGCGCCGCGCACGGTGATGGTGGTCACGGTCGAGGAAGCCTATTTCCAGTGCGCCCGCGCCATCGTCCGCTCGGGCCTGTGGAAGGCCGAAAGCCAGACCGCCGCCGCTGACCTGCCCACGCCCGGCGCCATGCTGGCCGCGGTGACGGCCGGCGAAGTCGGCGGCGAGACCTACGACAAGGAATGGCCGGGCCGAGCGGCCAAGACCATGTGGTGATCAGCTCTCCTCGATCTGGCGCTGGTCGTCGCGGCTGATCGAGACCTCTTCGAAGTCCAGCTCTTCCTGCACGATCAGGAAAGTGTCGGCGCCGACGATACGTTCGTCGCGCAGCTCTTCCAGCCGCACGCGCTGGCGGGCGATGGCCTTGAGGCCCAGGGTGCAGCGCGCTTCCAGCAGCCCGGTCGCGGGCGGGAAACCGGCCGGCACGGCGGCGAAGCGGAAACGCCAGTGGTCGGCGGCCTCGCCTTGATCGTTCTCCAGTTCCTTCAGAGCTGCGGCGGCGAGATCCGCACGGACGCGGACCAACTCGGCGTCGATGCCGGTCTCCCCGTCCAAGCCCAGCAGCTTGACCAGCGGCGACAGGGTCAGGCCCTGGATCACCAGCGTGGCCAGCACCACCGCGAAGGCTGTGAGCACCACCAGGTCGCGCTGCGGGAAAGTGGCCGGCAGGGCGAAGGCGGTCGCCAGGGTGACCAGACCGCGCATGCCGCACCAGCCGACCAGCACCCCGTGGCGCAGGTTGGGCTGGTAGCCGCCGCGCAGGGACGGGATCAGCTGGGCCAGGCGGATATAGATCAGCACCCAGGCCATGCGCACCACGATCAGGCACACGACGACGGCGCCGGCGAAGACAGCAGCTTCCTTGAGGCGCTCGGGGCTGATGTCGGCCAGGATGGTCCGCGCTTGCAACCCCATCAGCAGGAAGGCCAGGACGTTCAGGAAGAACACCGCCGAGGTCCAGACCGCGAAGCTGTGGATCCGCATCCGGGGCGGCGTGCGCAGACCGGCCCGGCGCGCGATGGTCATGGCGAAGGCCACCAGGCACAGCACCGGCGACAGACCCAGACGCTCGGCGACCACCCAGACACCGAAGGCGGTGACGAACTCCAGGACATTGCCGCCCAGGGTGCCGCTGACGAACGGATTGAGGGCGCGCAGCACATAGGCCAGTCCCACGCCCAGCAGGACCCCGCCCGGCGCGGCCAGGGCCAGTCGCCAGGCGAGATCGCCGTCGACCTCGCCCTGGGCCTGGAAGGCCAGCGCCGCCGAGAACAGCAGCAGGGCCGAGGCGTCGTTCAGCAGGCTCTCGCCCTTCAGCACCGCGATCGAGCCGCGGGGCATGCGCACACTGCTGAGCACGGCGGTGGGGGGGGCCGCGTCGGGCGGGGGGAGGATCGCGGCCAGGGGCAGGGGGGGGGCGGTCGGCAGGCCGGCCATGGTCACGCCCAGCCAGGCCACCGCGCCCGCGCTGAACACCACCGCCATCACCGCCAGGGCGAACAGGGGGCGCCACAGCTTGCGCGCATCGCCGACCGGGAAGTCGAAGGCCGCGTCGACCAGGGCCGGGGCCAGGAACAGGGCCAGGGTGGTGTGCGGCTCCAGCGAGATGCGCGGCGCGCCCGGGACCAGCGCGATGCAGACGCCGGCGGCGGCCAGCATGGTTGGATAGGGCACGGTCAGTCGACGCGACACCTGCAGCAGCAGAACTGCCGCCAACAGCAGGACCAGCAGACTCTCAAAGAAGCTCAAGCGGCGACCTCCAACCGTTGAGCAAGGTTAGGGGGCAACTTGACGTTCGACACAACGCTGTTTGTCGCCCGCCGGACTGTCGCAGTTCTGCGACGCTTCGCGCCCCTCCCTGCCCCGCCCGTCTAGTCGCGCGGGTTCTCGCGGCCGAGCCTGCCCGCAGAGGAAACGAGAAAGGACCCCCGCCCATGGCCAAGACGATGAAGGCCGCCGTCGTGCGCGAATTCGGCAAGCCGCTGGTCATCGAGGACGCGCCGATCCCCGAGCCCGGCCCCGGTCAGATCCAGGTTCGCATCCATGCGTCGGGCGTCTGCCACACCGACCTGCACGCCGCCGAGGGCGACTGGCCGGTCAAGCCGAACCCGCCCTTCATCCCGGGCCACGAGGGCGTCGGCTTCGTCTCCGGCGTGGGCGCCGGGGTCAAGCACGTCAAGGAAGGCGACCGCGTCGGCGTGCCGTGGCTCTACAGCACCTGCGGCCACTGCAAGCACTGCCTGGGCGGCTGGGAGACGCTGTGCGAAAGCCAGCAGAACACCGGCTACTCCGTGAACGGCGGCTTCGCCGACTATGTCGTGGCCGATCCCAACTTCGTCGGCCACCTGCCGAAAGAGATCGGCTTCAATGAGATCGCGCCGGTGCTTTGCGCCGGGGTCACGGTCTACAAGGGGCTGAAGGTCACCGACACCAAGCCCGGCGACTGGGTGGTGATCTCCGGCGTCGGCGGTCTGGGCCACATGGCCGTGCAGTACGCCAAGGCCATGGGCCTGAACGTCGCCGCGGTCGACATCGACGACGCCAAGCTGGACCTGGCCCGCCAGCTGGGCGCGACCGTCACCGTCAACGCCAAGACCAGCCAGGACCCGGCCGCCGAGATCAAGAAGCAGACGTCCGGCGGCGCGCAGGGCGTACTGGTCACGGCCGTCTCGCCGATCGCCTTCCGCCAGGCGCTGGGCATGGTCTCGCGCGGCGGCACCGTGGCCCTGAACGGCCTGCCGCCCGGCGACTTCCCGCTGTCGATCTTCGACATGGTGCTGAACGGCGTGACCGTGCGCGGCTCGATCGTCGGCACGCGCCTGGATCTTCAGGAGTCACTGGACTTCGCCGCCGAAGGCAAGGTCAAGGCCACGATCAGCACCGCGCGCCTGGACGACGTCAACGACGTCTTCGCGCGCATGCACAAGGGTCAGATCGAGGGCCGCGTCGTCCTGGACCTGACGCAGTAGCCTGAAAACGTAAGCCACCAAAAAAGAACGGCCCGGGGCTCCCCACCCCGGGCCGTTCGAAACACAGCAGGTCGCCAAAAGGCCGTTAGTCGTCGCGGTGGACGCGTTCGCGGCGCTCGTGGCGTTCCTGGGCCTCGACGCTCATCGTCGCGGTCGGACGAGCGTCCAACCGGGCCAGACCGATCGGTTCGCCCGTCTCCTCGCAATAGCCATAGGAGCCATCCTCGACGCGGCGCAGGGCCTGGTCGATCTTGGAAATCAGCTTCCGTTGGCGATCGCGGGTACGAAGCTCGAGCGTACGATCAGCTTCCGAGGACGCGCGATCGGCGAGATCGGCGTGATTCTCGGTTTCCTTCTGGAGATGGGCGACCGTTTCGCGAGATTCGCGAAGGATCTCCTCTTTCCAGGCCAGCAGCTTGTTCTTGAAATACTCAAGCTGCCGGTCGTTCATAAAAGGCTCGTCCTCGGAAGGACGATACCCAGACTCTTCGACTAGAACAGTGGCCGTTTGCATTAACGCCTCACGCCCCAATGAACGCAGCCCGAAACGGGCGGGTGCTTATACCAAAAGGTGAGCCGCGTTCAATGAACCTCGCGTGAGTGGCGCGTTCAGCGCGCGCCGCTCCCGTGCGGGGCCCCAGACCGCGACGACGACAGGTGTAAAACGCGCGAACCGGCGAAGCGTGGCAGGAAGAAACCGAAATCTGGTTCCTCGCCGCCCGCATGTCAGCCGCGGTTGGCTTGAAGCTTGGCGAGTTCGACCGCCGCGCGGGTCTCGATCTCGTTCAGGACCCCCTCCAGCTTGGGGTCGTCGGTGTTCTCGCGCTGCTCGCGAATGGCGCGGGTCAGGCGGTCAAGGGTGCTGTGCGAGATGTCGCCGTCGATCAGCGCGACACGGACCTCGCCCAGGATGTCCAGGATCTGGTCGGCGCGACGCACGGCGCGCTTGCGGCGCTCCAGCGGATTGCCGACCGCGCCGGTCTCCTGCAGGGCCAGAAGCGCGTCGACCGAGCCGACGCCCGACAGACCGCCCACCGCGGCGGTGCTGGCCGCGCCGCTGGCGGCGTTGACCGTGGGCAGCGAAAAGCTGGACGACGAACCGCCGGCCGGCTTGGCCCGCGATGCGCCGGCTGCTCCTACGCTCCCCGTGCCTGAAACCTTCATCCGACAGCTCCAAAAAGCGCACACGCGCCCGAGTCATACTATCCCGACGCGAGCTCATAATCTCCCTCGGCGTTTGAAGTATGGTTAATGCCGGGCAGAATCTGCCGGAGGGCGCCGAGCGGACCACCGGCATCTGCGAAATCCCTTGAGTCACAAGGCCATTTGAACTGGCCCGCTTCTGGCATGAGCGGCGTGGGGACCTCTCCCCGCTACGAGATCACCATGTCGCGTTCATTCTTCAGCATCGTCCTTCGTCCGGTTCTCGCCGCCGTCGTCGTCGCCTCGGCGTTCGTCGCCGCGCCGGCCTTCGCCACGTCGCGTATCAAGGACATCGTCGCCTTCGAGGGCGTTCGCGAGAACCAGCTGATCGGTTACGGCGTAGTCGTCGGCCTGAACGGCACGGGCGACAGCCTGCGCAACGCACCGATGACCAAGCAGAGCCTGGAGGCGATGCTGGAGCGGCAGGGCGTCAACGTCCGCGACGCGACGCTGAACACCAAGAACACCGCGACCGTCATGGTCACCGCCAACCTGCCGCCGTTCTCGGCCGCCGGTTCGAAGCTGGACGTCACCGTCTCGGCCCTGGGCGACGCCAAGAGCCTGCTGGGCGGCACCCTGCTGGTCACCAGCCTGCAAGGCGCGGACGGCCAGACCTACGCCGTCGCCCAAGGCACCGTGCAGACCGGCTCGGTCTCGGCCGGCGGCGCCTCGGGCAGCTCGATCACCAAGGGCGTGCCGACCGCCGGCCGCATCTCCAGCGGCGGCATCATCGAGCGCGAGACCGGCTTCCAGATGGTCAATATGGAGATCCTGCGCCTGACCCTGCGCAACCCGGACTTCACGACTTCGCGCCGCATCGCCGACGCCATCAACGGCAAGTTCGCCAACTGCGCCCAGGCCCAGAACCCGACCATCGTCGCCATCCGCCCACCGGCGGGCATGGACATGATCAGCTTCATCACCGCCATCGAGAACCTGCAGGTCACGCCCGACGGCCCGGCCAAGGTGGTCATCGACGAAGTGGCCGGCGTGATCGTGATGGGCGACGACGTCCGCATCAGCCAGGTGGCGATCGCTCAAGGCAACCTGACCATCTCGGTCCAGGAGACCCCGGCCGTCAGCCAGCCGGCCCCGTTCAGCCAGGGCCAGACCGCCGTCATCCCGCAGTCGACCGTCAGCGTCGACGAAGAGAAGGGCAAGAAGCTGGTCACCCTGGGCGGCTCGCCCTCGCTGAAGAGCCTGGTCGGCGGCCTGAACGCCCTGGGCGTCACGCCTCGCGACATGATCTCGATCCTGCAGGCCGTGAAGGCCGCGGGCGCCCTGCAAGCCGACATCGAGGTGATGTGATGAGCGCGCTCTCCACCATCTCCACCCTGGTCCCGCAGTTCGGCGCGGCCGTTTCGGCAACCAAGACCGCCGCCGACGCGGTCAAGGCCGCCGCCTCGGCCGCCAAGGAAACCACCCAGCGCGCCAAGATCGCCGAGACGGCCAAGACCTTCGAGTCCTCGTTCCTGTCGGTGATGATGCAGCAGATGTTCGAGGGCGTGAAAACCTCCGAACCCTTCGGCGGCGGCCAGGGCGAGGAGATGTTCAAGTCGATGCTGACCGACGCGATGTCGAAGGAAGTGACCAAGGCTGGCGGCGTCGGCCTGTCCAGCACGATCCAGCGCGAAATGCTGAAGATGCAAGGTCTGAAGGAATAGCCATGGCCATCGCCGCCCTCGACGCCGACGACCGCGTCCACCAGCTGACCCTGCTGACCGAGCGCCTGACCGAACTGGTGTCCAAGGAGGCCACCGCCTTCGAAAGCCACCGCCCGCACGAGGCGGCGCAATATGTCGAAGAGACCGCCAAGCTGGCCAATGTCTATCGGCACGAGTCGATGCGGGTGCGGGCCAATGTCGCCTTGGTCGAGGCCGCCCGGCCCGAGTTGCGCCAGCGCCTGATGCGCGCCACCGAGGCCTTCGACGCCGTCCTGGCCCGCCAAGCCCGCGCCGTCACCGCCGCCAAGACCGTGACCGAGGGGCTGGTGCACGCCGTCGCCAACGAGATCGCCAACCAGCGCGCCGCGCCCGCCACCACCTACGGCGCCGGCGCCATGATCAACGACCGCCCGTCGCTGGGCTCGGCGATCACGCTGAACCGCAAGGCCTAGATCAGCTCGAAGACGGCGGCGGCCCTGCCCGCCCCGTCCGGGTCGCCGAAGTCGGCGACTGTGAACTCAGCCACGACCCGCAGGCGGTCGGCCGGCAGGGACGCGCGCCAGGGGTCGCCGATCAGCACAGCGATCCCGGCGCCGACGCAGCGCTCCAAGAAGGCCAGGATCCGCGCCGCCAGGTCCGGGTCGTAGAAGAGATCCCCCACCAGCATCAGCGCGACGTCCGGCGGCTCGCCCGTCGTCAGGTCGCCCAGCACGGTCTCGACGGCCACGCCGTTGGCGGCGGCGTTCAGGCGCGTGGCGGTGACGGCATAGGGATCGGCGTCGGCTGCCGTCACCTGCTTCGCGCCGGCCAGCATCGCCGCGATCGCCACCAGGCCCGAACCGGCGCCCAGGTCCAGCACCCGCTTGCCCGCGACGACCTCCGGCCGCTCCAGCACATGCCGCGCCAGGGCCAGCCCACCGCCCCACGGCCGCGCCCAATAGGGCGAGCCGAAGTCCGGATCGGCGTCGGCCAGTCGCATCAGCCCGCTGTGCGGTCCGGCGCGGTGCAGGCGGATCTCGGGCGCGCCAGGGACGGGCTCCAGCGGCAAGTTGGCCTGGATGAAGGCGGCGATGTCCAGGCTCAGGCTCCCAATCTAAGCCGCCGTTCCACACCAATGGCGGCGAGGAAGTCCGCATCGTGGCTGACGACCAGCAAAGCGCCGTCATAGCCGGAAAGCGCCGCCTCGACCGCCGCGATCGACGACAGGTCCAGATGGTTGGTCGGCTCGTCCAGGATCAGCAACTGCGGCGGCACAGCCGCGCACAGCACGCAGGCCAGGGCCGCCCGCAGGCGCTCGCCGCCGCTCAGCGTCCCCGCGATCTGGTGGGCGGCGGCGTTGCGGAACAGGAACCGCGCCAGGGCCGCGTGGGCGTCATTGATGCTGGCGGCCGGGTTCAGGCGACGGAAGTTCTCCAGGATGGTCTCGTCGTCGGCCAGCAGCGCCGCCCGCTGGTCCAGCAGGGCGACAGGAACGGAGAGCCTAACGTCCCCGGTGGTCGGCGAGAGATCGCCGGTCGCCAGCCGTATCAAGGTCGTCTTACCGGTCCCGTTCGGCCCGACGACGGCGACGCGCTCAGGACCGGCGAGGCGGAACGACAGTCTCTCGATCACCGGCGTCCTGTCCGGCCAGGCGAAGCCGACATCGTCGAAGGCCAGCACCGTCCTCCCCTCCGGCAGGCCGGTGGACGGCAGGTCGAAGCCCAGCGTCCGCGCGCGCTCGACCCGCGCCTCGGCGGCGGCCTTGGTCTCGGCGGCCTGGGCGGTCAACTTCTCGGCCAGCTTGCCCTCGCGCGCGCCGCTGCCCTCGGCCCGCTCGGCCATCATCCCTAAGACGATCTTCGGCTCGCTGGCCTTGGCGGCGAACTTGCGACCGGCGGCGTCGCGGCGGTCCTTGCGCTCGCGAGCTTGCTGGGCTTCCCGAGCGACGCGCCGGACTTCCTTCTCCGCGTGGTCGAGATCACGCTGAGCGGCGTCGGCCTCCAGCGCCTTGCGCTCGGCATAGAGGTCGTAGCCGCCGCCATAGGACCGCGCACCCAAGGACGACAGCTCGACGATCCGGTCCATGCCGCGCAGCAGGCCCCGGTCGTGACTGACCACCACCGCCCCGCCCTTCCAGCGCGCCAGCACCCGGGCGACGATCTCGCGGGCTTCGGCGTCCAGGTTATTGGTCGGCTCGTCCAGCAGCAGCACGTCGGGCCTTGCGATCAGCAGCCGCGCCAACCCCGCCCGCGTCGCCTGGCCGCCGGACAGCGCCGCCGCCGGCCGTTCGGGATCCAGGCCCGCCAGGCCGACATCGGCCAGGGCCTGGTCCACGCGCGCCGGCAGGTCCCAGTCGGCCTCGGAAAGATCGATCTCGTCGCCCTCCCCGCGCTCGATGCGCGACAGGCGATCCCAGGCGGCCCCCACGCCCAGCAGATCGGCCAGCCGCGCACCAGGCGAGACGTCCGGCGTCTGGTCCAGGCTGGCCACGGTTCCGGCGCGGGTGATCGCCCCGGTCAGCGGCGGACGCGTCCCAGCGATCAGCGCCAGCAAGGTCGACTTGCCCACGCCATTGCGGCCGACGAGGCCGATGCGCTCGGCCCCGATGGAAAGGTTCAGGTTTTCGAAGAGCGGCCGGCCGTCAGGCGTGGCGGCGGAAACGGCATCCAGAGTGACGAAGGACATGCGACCCCACGGTCAGGGAAACGGGAAGGACGAAGCGGTCTTCCGTCTTGCTGATCATGGGAGCCTCCATCGGATACGAGGCGGGGTGTCTACGCCCGCGAACGCGGTTCGGCAAGCTTGCGTGCTTGGTCCTCGCTCTTCGACAAGCTCAGGGTGAGGGCCATTGCGGGCCTGCAGTCGAAAACCTCATCCTGAGCCTGTCGAAGGACGAGGTTGCCGCGCCTAGGTCGGCGCCATGGCGTGCAGGACCCAGATCAGCGAGCCGACACCGCCCAGGAACACCAGGCCGTCGATGACGATCGAGCGCGGCTTGGGGGCCTTCAGAGCGTCGAAGGCGTCCTGCTTGGCGCCCTGTTTTCCACCGGCGGCGGCCTTGGCCATGGCTGGTTCCTACGCGACTTGGGCTTCTGCCCGACCGTGACGCTTAGACCATGCGTGGACTGAAGAACCCGCTTCCAAACAGGGTTTCGCAAATCCGAACGGACTTGATCAGAAGCAGCCGCCCTGGAGCAGCGACGGCTGCATCGACGGATCGGTGTTGCGCAGGCGGCGATAGGTCCGGCAACGCGCCTGACGCTCGGCGTCCTTGTCGTAGCGCGACGGCTGCTTCTGGGTTGGCTGGTGGTCTTGCCATTTGCGCTCGTCGATCGGCCCGACGAACTTGGGCGACGGACGCTTGTCGCGACGACCGCCCCATTCGTCGTAGCAGCGCTCCTTCTCGTCCTCAGTCAGGTGCTCGCTGGTGGAGCCGTTGCAGGCCCGACGGTAGCGGCCCCATCCCCATTCAGGCGCGCCCTCGGTGAGCCGCCAACGCTCGACGGCCTTGGGATCCACGCGCCAGGCAGGATCGACGGCAGGCGGCGCGGGCGCGGGCGCGGATGGAGGCGCAGCGTCAGGCGCATCGCTCGAGGTCTCCGTCGGCGCAGAGGCCTGGGCTTGGGCTTGGGCTTGGGCCGTGGAGGCGCCCGCCCTGGCCTTAGCCCGCGTCGACCGACGCTCCGGCGCTCGCTTGAGGCGCTCAAGCTCCACGGTCATCACCGGAACCTCGACCATCGACGGCGTGCGCTCGACCAGCGCCAGACC
>CAZRPD010000068.1:0-23438 GCA_964601775.1 uncultured Caulobacter sp.
ACCAGGCGGGGGCCAGTTACCGCCAGACCGTATTGACGGCGTCCCAGCAGGTCGAGGACGGATTGCCGGGGCCCGTCGTCCTCGAACGCGAGAGCGGCGACCTGAAGGCAGCGCCGGCCGCCGCCGGCGGGGCCCCCGCCCAGCGCCGCTCCGGGGTGGTCGCCTAAGTTGCAGCGCCCGGTGTGAAAGCCGACCGCCCGCCCTGGGGGGGCGGCCGATTTCGTTTCTGCGGGTCTGTCCTAGCCTTTGACGGCCCAGACCAACTTTTCCACCTGTCCATCACCCCCGGTGATCGGGCTTTCAGCCAAGCCCTTCACCGACCAGCCTGAGCCTTCCAGAAACTCGACGACCTCGCGCTCGACACGGGCGATGGTCTCGGGATCCTTGACCAGTCCGCCCTTGCCGACATGGTCGCGGCCCGCCTCGAACTGTGGCTTGATCAGCGCCACGAGATCCGCGCCCGCTTCCGCCAGGCCCAGGGCCGCCGGCAGGGCCTTGGTCATCGAGATGAAGCTGACGTCGCTGACCACCAAGGCCGGCGGCTTCGGGACGAGGGCTTCGTCCAGCGATCGCGCATCGACGCCCGACAGGTCCACGACGCCGGGATCCTGCCTCAGCTTGGCGTGCAGCTGATCGCGCCCGACATCGACGGCGAACACCTGCACCGCGCCGCGCGAGCGCATCACCTCGGTAAAGCCCCCAGTCGACGCCCCGACATCGATCGCCACGCGGCCCTCGACCGTAATCGGCCACAGGTCCAGCGCATGCACCAGCTTCAGCGCCCCGCGCCCGACCCATGGGTGGGCGGCCTCGGCGACGATCTCGACGTCCTTCTCGAACATGTCGGACGGCTTGGTGATCACCTTGCCCGCGACCATGACGCGCCCCGCCTCGACGGCCGCGCGCGCCTTGGCGCGGCTGTCGACGACGCCCCGCTCGACGAGCAATTGATCGATACGTTGGCGGGCCACGCGGTCTCCTCGAAAGTGCAGACCCGCCTGTAGCACGGGGTTGCGGCCAAGGTCTCTTCAGGGTCAACTGAACGTTGTTCACCGGCGCATCAGACGCCGGTTTCGTGGGAGGATCTGCATGCGTTTCAGTCGCCGTGGCCTGATGGCCGCCTCCGCCGCGATCGCGGCCGCGCCCTCCGCCTGGGCCAAGCCCAAGACCGGATCTCAAGCCTGGACGCCCGACGCTGTCGAGTTGGCCGGCCGTGTCAGCCGCAAGGAGGTCAGTCCCGCCGAACTGGTCGAACAGGCGATCCGACGCATCGAGACCCTGCAGCCGCAGGTTCAGGCCATCGTCACCTCCGACTACGAGCGGGCGCTGGACAAGGCGAAGGCCGGAAAGCTGTCGGGTCCGTTCGCCGGGGTGCCGTTCCTGGTCAAGGATCTGGACCCCTACAAGGGTCTGCCCACCCGCTATGGCACCCGCGCCAGCCTCGGCGCCAAGCCCGAGACCGAGCAGACGGCCTATATCGACGCCTTCGACGCGGCCGGCTTCATCACCCTGGGCAAGTCCACGACGCCCGAATACGGCTTCCTGCCGACCACCGAGCCGATGGGCTTCCTGCCCACCCGCAACCCGTGGAACGTCAAGCACTCGTCGGGCGGCTCGTCCGGCGGCGCGGGCGCGGGTGTGGCCTCGGGCATGGTGTCGATCGCCCACGCCAGCGACGGCGGCGGTTCGATCCGCATCCCCGCCGCCAATTGCGGCCTGTTCGGCCTGAAGCCTTCGCGCGGGCGGATGATCCCCAATCGGCCCAGCAGCCGGGGCATCGACCTGTCGGTCTCGCATGTGCTGACCCACAGCGTCCGCGACTCGGCGGCCATGTTCGCGGCCAGCGAGCAGACCGGGGCGAACGCGCCGTTCAAGCCGATCGGCATGGTCGGCGCGCCGCTCAAGAAGAAGCTCAAGATCGGCCTGGTGATGAACACCGGCACGGGCCTGGCGCCCGATCCGGAAGTGCAGACCGCCGTCAACAACGCCGCCAAGCTGCTGGAGAGCCTGGGTCACAAGATCGAGCCCACGACTTGGCCGATGGACGGCGCTCAGTTCGGCCAGGACTTCACCGCCCTGTGGGCCAGCGGCGCGGCCGAGCTGGTCGCCGGCATCGGCAAGGCCATCGGCCGCAAGCCCGACGCCACGGTGCTGGAGCCGTTCAGCCTGGGCATGGCCGAGCTGGTTCACAGCCTGCCGCAAGGCGCCCTGCCCGCCGCCCTGCAGCGCCTGAATGCGTCAATCGCCGGCTACGACGCCTGGCTCACCAAGTACGATGTCATCCTGTCGCCGGTGCTGGGCAAGCCACCGGTCGAGCTGGGCTATGTCGCCGGCTGGGTCCCGTTCGAGGAGCTGCAGGCCCGCCTGATGGCCTATGTCGGCTACACCCCAGTGCAGAACGTCGCCGGCGCCCCGGCCATGAGCGTGCCGCTGCACTGGACCGCTGATGGCCTGCCGGTAGGCGTGCAGCTCGCCGGCCGCGCGGGCGGCGAGGCGCTGCTGTTCCAGCTGGCCTATCAGTTGGAAGAGGCCCAACCCTGGGCGCACCGCAAGCCACCGGTGAGTGCGTAGCCTTCAAGCGCGGGGCGGCTAACCGCCGCCCTGCGTCCTCGCCTTCACGTGATCCAGCATGTCGGCGATCAGGTCGAAGTCCATCGCTTCGGGCTTGCGCCAGCGGACGCAGCCCTTGCCGTGATCGACGCCTCGCAGGCGCTCGGGAAAGGCGTCCATCGCACTCTCGCCCACATAGAAAGCGATGTGCTGCTTCTGACTGTTGAAGGCGATCCACGGCAGCTTCGGCGGGCCGTAGGCCGGCATGCCGAAGGCCATCAGCTCAGTGCCTTCGCCAAAGCGCTCCAGGCAGAGGCTTCGCAGACGGTCCAGAGCCGGGCGGCGCTCGGACGCGACCTCCTCCATGAAGTCGTCGACACTGGCCGCCCTGGACTGAACCATGGTGTCACCCCTGTTCGAACACCTTCTTGAGCTCGTTCTTCATGATCTTGCCATTGGCGTTGCGCGGCAAGGTCTCGTGCCAGAACACCACCTTCACCGGCACCTTGAAGGCCGCCAGGCGGTCGGCGACGAAGGCGCGTAGTTCCGCCTCGGTCGCCTCGGCGCCGGGCTTCAGCGTCACCACCGCCGCCGGCTCTTCGCCCAGGGTCTTGTGCGGGATGCCGACCAGGGCCGCGTCCATCACCGCCGGGTGGTCGTAGAGGCAGTTCTCGACCTCGATGCAGTAGATGTTCTCGCCGCCACGGATCAGCATGTCCTTGGCGCGGTCGATGATGAAGCAAAAGCCCTCGGCGTCCAGGCGCGCCAGGTCGCCCGTGCGCACCCAGCCATCGACGAAGGTGTCGGCGCTGGCCTCGGGCTTGTTCCAGTAGCCACGAACCACCTGCGGGCCCTTGCACCACAGCTCGCCGACCTCGCCGATCGGCAGCTCGCGATAGGGCTGCTCGACGGTCATGATCTTCAGGTCGGTGACCGGCACGGCCGGGCCGCAGCTGTCGGGACGGTTCTCGTAGTCCTCGGCCGAGTTGGACGTCGCCGTGGCCGAGGTCTCGGTCATGCCCCAGCCATTGCCGGGCGAGGACTTTGGCCAGATCTCCTTGATCTTGCGCACCAGCTCGGGCGCCGAGGGCGCGCCGCCATAGGCCACGGCTTCGATCGACGACAGGTCGTACTTTTCGCGGTTGGGGTGCTCGATGATCTGCCAGGCGATGGTCGGCACGCCGCCCATCTGGGTCAGGCGCTCGTCCTGGATCAGCTGCATCGCCTTGTCGGGATCCCACTTGCGGATCATGGCGATCTTGGCGCCGCCGAATAGCGACGGGTTCAGCACCGCGAAGCAGCCGGTGGCGTGGAAGAACGGCACCGAGATTAGCGAGCCGCGCTGCGGGCCGTTGGGATCGGGCTCGGGCGGAGCCTCGCCGCGACGCAGGAAGCTGCGCGCGCCAGCCGCGGCGGCGGCGAAGATGTTGCTGTTAATGTTGCGATGGGTGCCGATCGCGCCCTTGGGCTTCCCCGTGGTGCCAGAAGTGTAGAAGATCGTGGCGTCATCGTCCGGACCGATCGCCACGGTCGGCAGCGGCTTCTCCTCCAGCTTGGCCCAGTCGTTGGGACAGCCGATCGCGCCTTCCAGCCGCTTCACATAGGGGTGGGCGATCTCTTCTTTGGAGCGGCTGACATAGACCCGCTCCAGCGCCGGGCAGTGGTTCAGGTGCTCGGCCAGGCGCTCGAAGCGCTCGACGTCGACGATGGCGATCTTGGCCCCCGAGTCGTTGAGGCCGTATTCCAGCTCCGGCCCGGTCCACCAGGCGTTCAGCGGCGTGACGATCGCGCCCAGCGACAGGCCGGCATAGAAGGCCACCGGCCATTCGGGCAGATTGCGCATGACGATGGCGACGCGGTCGCCCTTCTGCACGCCAGCCGATTCCAGCTCGGCGGCCATGTGGGTGACAGCGCGGTAGAAGGCCTCGAAGCTGACCCGCTCGTCCTCATGCACCAGGAAAATCTTCTCGCCGTGGGCGCGGCCAAACAGCAGGGTGTCGCGCAGGGTCGGCGGGGCGTTCTTCCAGCTGCGGGTCTTCACGCCGCGGATATCGATCTCTTCCATCTCGCCCGGCGTTCCCGGCGCGGTGATCAGGGCGTAGGCCTGCTGGACGGACATCGCCGGCCACGGAGTCGGCTTCTGGGCTGCCTGGGTCATGCTTACTCTCCCGGTGTGTCGCGCCCTGTTTGATCGAGCGCGTTCGACGTCCAGAGAGCACAGCCGAAAGCCGGATGCAAACATCCGTTTGACGCTAGGGGAACAATGATAAGTTACAAGCTCAGGCTGGTGGTTTTTCCAGCTTCTCAAGCCACTGGGTGGCGTTCTTGTTGCCGGGATCCAGGACCAGGGACCGCTTGTAAGCCGTGATGGCGGCGGGCTTGTCGCCGTTGGCCGCATAGGCCTCGCCCAGGCTGTCGAAGGCATTGCCGCTGTCCGGATAGAGCTCGGCGGTCAGCTTCAGAACCGCCAGGCCCGAGCGCGGCTTGCCGAAGCCCATCAGGCGATAGCCCCAGTCGTTCAGCTCGTGCTCGTCGGGCTTGAAGCCGGGATGGGCGGCGCGGAACTTGGCGACCACGGCGGCCGGGTCACCGCCCTCCTGCCCCGTCAGCGCCGCGCGCAGGGCCGGTACGCCGCTCAGCGTCATGCCGGGAATGAAGCCCTGGGCGATGTCGTCGATCAGGTCCTCGGGCGTCGAGCCGGCCAAGTTGGTCAGGATGACGACGCCGACCTTGTCGTCGGGATAAAGGTACATGGCCGAGCGGCTGCCGCCGGTCATACCCACGGCGCGTCGGCCCGAGCGGTCCATGACCAGCCAGCCCATGCCCCACTGGCCCTTCTTGCCGTCGTTGAAGGCCACCGGTGTCCACATGGCCGCCTGGGTGGCGGGCTTCAGCAGCTTGCCGTCCTGCAGGGCGATCAGGAACCTGGCCATGTCATTGGCGGTGCTGTTCATGCCGGCCGCCGCGCGATGCAACGGCGAGAAGATCTCGGTGCGCACGTTGGGCTGATCGGGCGTGGCCTGGCGATAGCCGTAGGAGGTCACCCGGTTGGGATCCTTGTCGCGGGTGTCGCCGAAGCCGCTGTGGCTCATGCCGGCGATGGCGAACTGCTCCTCGGCCAGGGTGGCGTCGCGCGGCCTCTGGCGCAGGCCGTTGATGGCCATTTGCACCAGGGCGTAGTTGGTCTGGTTGTAGTCGAACCGCTCGCCGGGCTGGAAGCGGATCGGTTTGGCCAGGGTCGCGGTCCAGGCCGCGTCGCCATCGCCGTCGTCATCCTTGAAATCCGGCAGGCCGGAGTTGTGGCTCAGCAGGCGGCGGACCGCGATGCCGCGCCAGGCCTCCGGCAGGTCGGGGACATAGGTCCCGATCGGCTTGGAGAGGTCCAGACGCCCGGCCTCGACCTCGCGCATCGCCGCCACGCCGGTGAAGGCCTTGGTGATCGAGTTGATGGTGAACACCGTGCCCGGCGTCGCCGGCGTCTGCTTGGCCAGATCCGCAACGCCGTAGGCGCGGGACATGACGATCTTGCCGTTCTTGACCACGGCGATCTGCAGGCCCGGGATGTGCTGCTCGGCCATAGCGCGGCGCACGATGGTGTCGGCGCGGGCGATGGGGTCTTCAGCCGCGTGAGCCGCTCCGCCGACGAGACCCAGCATCAGAAGTCCCAAAACCAGCTTGCCGGCCATGCGTCATGTACCCTTGTTCAACGGGCGGGAGAGGACCAGCGATGGGCGCGACGGCCCAGTTAAACCTTGGTCATGTCTGGACGCGGGGCGCTTCAAAGCCCAAATCCAACGGGAGTGTCGGAGAAGTCGTCATGCGCACCTGGATGAAGCCGCTCGCCCTGGCCGCCGGCCTGGCGTTCGCCACCCCTGCCCTCGTGCTGGCCGCCCCGCAGGCCGCGGTCCTGGCCCAGGCGCCGGACGCCGCCCTCGCCGCGCGGATCGACGCGCTGCTGGACCGCGCCATCGCCGAGCAGCGGCTGGTCGGCGTCGTCGTCCTGGTCGCCCGCGATGGACAGCTCGTCTATCATCGCGCCGCCGGCCTGGCCGATCGCGAGGCCCGCCAGCCGATGACCGAGGAGGCCGTGTTCCGCTTCTCGTCGGTGACCAAGCCCTTCGTCAGCGCCGCCCTGATGGCGCTGGTCGAACAGGGCAGGATCAGGCTGGACGCCCCGGTCACGACCTATCTGCCGGACTTCAAGCCCAAGCTGGCCGACGGAACGACGCCGGTCATCACAATCCGCCAGTTGCTGACCCATACGGCCGGCCTGACCTATGGCCTCGCTGAGGGTCCCTCGCACCCGTACCACGCGCTGGGCGTCTCGGACGGCATCGACCTGTCGGGCATCAGCCTGGACGAGAACGTCCGCCGCATCGGTCAGGCCCCTCTGGCTTTCGCCCCAGGTGAGCGCTGGCGCTATTCGGTGGTCATCGACGTGCTGGGCGCGGTGATCGAGAAAGCCGCCGGCAAGCCCCTGCCCCAGGTCGTGGCCGAGACGGTGACCACGCCGCTGGGTCTGGAAGACACGGGCTTCGTCGCCGAGGATCCCGAGCGCCTGGCCACGCCCTACGCCAACGCCCAGCCGAGCCCGACGCGGATCCGCGACAACCAGGACGTCCCGATCGGCCCGACCTTCGTTCGCTTCGCCCCCAGCCGCGCCCTGCACGCCGAGGAGTTCCCGTCCGGCGGCGCCGGCATGGTCGGTTCGGCCGGCGACGTGCTGAGCTTCCTGGAGACGATCCGCAAGGGCGGCGGGACGATGCTGAAGCCCGCGACGGTCGCCGAGATGATGAAGGATCAGGTCGGCGTCCAGGCCGGCACGCAGGGACCTGGCTGGGGCTTCGGCTATGGCTGGGCGGTGCTGGACGATCCGGCGGTGGCGAACACGCCCCAAGGCGTCGGGACGCTCGCCTGGGGCGGCGTCTATGGCCACAACTGGTTCGTGGACCCGATGAACAAACTGACCGTGGTGCTGATGTCCAACACAGCGTTCGAGGGCATGAACGGGCGGGTCACGTTGGAACTGCGGGACGCGGTTTACGCCAAATGAAAAAGGGCGGCGCTTAGCGCCGCCCTTCCTGTTTTTACCCTACCGCCGCCAGCCGCCCGAGCGCGGCTTCCAGCTTGGCCTTCGCGGCCTCCGCGTCCGCCAGGCGTTCGCGGTTTTCCTCGATGACCTCTTCCTTGGCGCGGGCCAGGAAGTCGGGATTGCCGAGCTTCTTGTTGGTCTTCTCGATCTCGCCGGCGTGACCGGCGATTTCCTTGGTCAGGCGCGCCTTTTCGGCGGCCAGGTCGATGAAGTCGGCGATGGCCAGGGCGCCGGTCGCCTCGCCCATCACGATCGGCACCGAGCCGGTCGGCGCGGCATCAGCCTCGCCCACGCTGTCCAGGCGGGCCAGGGTCAGCAGCAGGTCGCGGTGACGGGCCAGACGAGCCTTGGTCTCCGCGCCGGCGCCAACGACGCTGAGCGCCGGCTTGGCCGACGGCGGCACGTTCATCTCAGCGCGGATCGAGCGGATCTCGCCCACCGTGCCGACCAGCCAGCCGATCTCGGCCTCGGCTTCGGCGTCGATCCAGCTTTCCGGCAGCTCGGGCCACTTGGCCGAGATCAGCATGGTGTCGCGGGCCGGGCCGAATTCGGCGGTCTTGTCCCACAGCTCCTCGGTAATGAACGGCATCACGGGGTGCAGCAGCTTCAGGATCACGTCCAGCGCCCAGGCGGCGGTCGCGCGGGTCTCAGCCTTAGCTGCCTCGTCGTCGCCGTTCAGGATCGGCTTGGCCAGCTCCAGGTACCAGTCGCAGAACACGTTCCAGACGAAGCGGTACAGGGCGCCGGCGGCCTCGTCGAACGCCGGGGCTTCCAGGGCCTTGGTGACCTCGGCCACGGTCTTGACCGTCTCGCCGCGGATCCACTTGTTGATCGGCTGCTGCACGGTCGGGGGATCGAAACCCTCGACGCGGACGCACTCGTTCATCTGGGTGAAGCGCGTGGCGTTCCACAGCTTGGTGCCGAAGTTGCGATAGCCTTCGATGCGCTGCTTGCTGAGCTTGATGTCGCGCGCCTGGCCCGACATCGCCGTCATGGTGAAGCGCACCGCGTCGCAGCCCAGTTCGTCGATCAGGATCAGCGGATCCATCACGTTGCCCTTGGACTTGCTCATCTTGGCGCCCTTCTCGTCACGGACGAGGGCGTTGATGAACACCTGCTTGAACGGGGCCTCACCCATGAAGTGGATGCCCATCATCATCATCCGGGCGACCCAGAAGAAGATGATGTCGAAGCCGGTGACCAGGGTGCTGGTCGGATAGAACTTGGCGACGTCGGCGGTCTTTTCCGGCCAGCCCAGGGTCGAGAACGGCCACAGGGCCGAGCTGAACCAGGTGTCCAGCACGTCCTCGTCGCGGTTCAGCACGACATCGGCGCCGAACTGCGCACGGGCGGCGGCATAGGCCTCATCCTCCGTCTCCTCGACGAAGATCGCGCCGTCAGGACCGAACCACGCCGGGATGCGGTGACCCCACCAGAGCTGGCGCGAAACGCACCACGGCTCGATGTTGCGCAGCCATTCGAAGTAGGTCTTTTCCCAGTGGCGCGGCTCGAAGACGGTCTCGCCGGTCTCGACGGCCTTCAGCGCCGGCTGGGCCAGGGTCTTGGCGTCGACGTACCACTGGTCGGTCAGGAAGGGCTCGATGACCACGCCCGAACGGTCGCCGTGCGGGACCATGTGCTTGGTCTTCTCGATTTCCTTCAGCCAGCCCTCTTCCTCGGCGCGGGCTACGATCTCCTTGCGCGCGACGAAGCGGTCCTTGCCGACATACTCGGCCGGGACGCTGTCGTTCAGCTTGGCTTCCGGCGTCAGGATGTTGATCGCCTCAAGGCCCGCACGCTTGCCGACCTGGAAGTCGTTGAAGTCGTGGGCCGGCGTGATCTTCACCGCGCCCGAGCCCTTGGTCGGGTCGGCATAGTCGTCGGCGACGATCGGAATGCGACGGCCGACGATCGGCAGGGTCACGAACTTGCCGACCAAGCCCTTGTAGCGCTCGTCGGTCGGGTGGACGGCCACGCCGGTGTCACCCAGCATGGTCTCCGGACGCGTGGTGGCCACGACGATGTAATCGCGGGTCTCGAATTCGGTGGCCTTGCCCTCGTGATCGAAGGCGATCGGGTGCTGGTAGGTGACGCCGTCGGCCAGCGGATAGGCGAAGTGCCAATAGGCGCCGTCGACTTCCTTCTGCTCGACCTCGAGGTCGGAGATGGCGGTCTGGAACTGCGGGTCCCAGTTGACCAGGCGCTTGTCGCGATACAGCAGGCCCTGCTTGTAAAGCTGGACGAACACCTTGCGGACGGCTTCCGACAGACCTTCGTCCAGGGTGAAGCGCTCGCGCGACCAGTCGCACGACGCCCCAAGGCGGCGCAGCTGGTTGGTGATGGTCCCGCCGCTCTCGGCCTTCCATTCCCAGACCTTGTCGACGAAGGCTTCGCGGCCCAGATCGCGGCGGCCGATATTGCCGGCGGCGGCCAGCTGGCGTTCGACGACCATCTGGGTGGCGATGCCCGCGTGGTCGGTGCCCGGCAGCCACAGGGCGGCCTTACCACGCATGCGGTGGAAGCGGGTCAGCACGTCCTGCAGCGTGTTGTTCAGCGCGTGGCCGATGTGCAGGCTGCCTGTCACGTTCGGCGGCGGGATCACGATGACGAACGGCTCGGCGTTCGGATCCTCGCTCGGCTTGAAGGCCCCGGAGGCCTCCCAGGCGGCGTACAGGCGGGGTTCGACGGATTGGGGATCGAAGGTTTTATCGAGCATGGCGGTGCGGATATGCCATCTGCGGCCCCGACGGGAAACCGGCGGGCCTTGGTTTTCTGAGGTAATTTGAAACGAAAAAGGCGGCCGCCGAAGCGACCGCCTTGATTTCTCGGCTCTGGAGAGCGCTTAGACGCCGCGGCCGCGGGCGATCCGTTGCACTTCTTCCTCGACCTTGGTCTCGACAATGCGCGGCAGGTTCTGGTCCAGCCACTCTTTCAGCAGCGGGCGCAGCAGCTCGCGTACCACGTCTTCCAGGGTGCGGGCGTCCTTGGGCATCAGCAGGGCCGAGCTCAGGCTGCCGAAGGCGCTGGCGGCGGCCGAAGACGCCGCGGCGCCCACCAGGGTCTCAGCGACCTGATCGCGATCGAAGATCGACGGCGCGGCCGGCGGAGGCGGCGTGTAGACGGGCTCTGGCTCAGGCTCCGGCGGCGAATAGACATCGATGTCGCCAACGCTGGCCAGCGGTTCGGGCTCCGGCTCGGGCGCGATCGGATCGGTCAGCTCGAGGATGTCGTCCTCGGGCTCTTCGTAGATGGGCTCGGGCCCAGGTTCCGGCGGCGGAGGCGGCGCAGCCTCGGCCGCAGGCTCCGCCGGCGCGTCATCCTCCGAGATGATGCGTCGGATGGAGGCGAGAATTTCCTCCATGGTCGGTTCTTGCGAGCTCTGATCGGACATGTGCGGGGCCGTCGTAAAGGGATACGAATCCTAGTGCGTCCTCGAAGAACGCGTAGCCGCGATGGTGCAGACTTGCGCGGCTTAAGCAAGCGCAAGTCTGCGACATGGGCTGAATCGACGCGGAGAAACCCTTAGTTCGCGCCGGCTTGCGGCTTGGTCGAGGGTGCGCCGAGCTTGTCGATCGTCTCGACCACCGGCTCCCACGGCACCGCGCCCTTGTGCGTGACGCGGTCGTACGAGACCTTGGGGTCGTAGGCGGTCGTGCCGGTCGCCAGCTTGGCGACATCCAGCTGGCCCATGGCCTGCAGCAAGGACGTGCTGGCCACATATTCGTCGCGGCGGGCGCCGACCAGGGCC
Source organism: uncultured Caulobacter sp. (assembly GCA_964601775.1). GTDB lineage: Bacteria > Pseudomonadota > Alphaproteobacteria > Caulobacterales > Caulobacteraceae > Caulobacter. The sequence goes on from CAZRPD010000068.1 coordinate 11,391, forward strand.
AGCTCGGCGTTGGCCAGTTCCAACTGGGCGTTCAGCACGTCCAGCGTGGTGCGCAGGCCGACCTGCTGCTCCTGACGCACGCCTTCGAAGGCGATGCGGCTGGCCCGCACCTGCTCCTCGTTGGAGACCAGGTTGGCGCGGGCGGCCAGCAGGGTGCTCCAGGCGGCCGAGACCTGCTGGATCACCTGGCGCCTGGCGCCGTCGACGGCGGTGCGGGGCGCGGTCTTGCGCTCCCGGGCGGCGTTCTCGCGGCCGCGGGCGGCGCGGCCCTACGAGGCGTCCAGGCCGCCGGTGAACAGCGGCACGCGGGCGGTCAGCTGACCGGCGATCTGGCGGTTGTACTGGCCGAACTGGTCACGATTGCCGTTCACCTCGGCGGCGTCGTAGCCGAGGCTGGCGCCGGCCGACAGCGTCGGCAGATAAGCGGACTTGGCCAGGGCCACGCGGGCGGTGGCGGCCTGCTCGGCGTAGCGCGCGGCCAGCACCGACGGATTGCTGCCCTCCGCGGCTTCGAAGGCCTGCTCGACCGAGACCGGCAGCACCTCGACCAGCGACGGCTCGGGCGTCAGGTCGGTAGGGTTCTGGCCGACGATCTGGGCGTAGGTGGCGCGGGCGACGGCCAGATTGGCCTGGGACGAGGACTGGCTGGCCTTGGCCGCGGCCAGGCGCGCCTGCGACTGGGCGACGTCGGTGCGGGTGATCTCGCCGACCTCGAAGCGGGCGTTCGATTCGTCCAGCTGACGGGTCAAGACCGCGACGTTCTCGTTGGCGATCCGCAGGGTTTCCTGGTTGCGGCGCACATCGACATAGGACGTGACGACATTGGCCAGCACGCCCTGCTCGACGCGGCGCAGGTCTTCACGACCGGCCAACACGTCGGCCTCGGCGGCGGAGAGGTTGGCGGTGGCTTGCCCGCCGGTGAACAGCGGCTGCGACAGCTGGATCTGGGCGCTGCTGCTGCCGACCTTGTTGACGTCGGCGCCACTGACCAGCACGCCGCCGACCACGGTCGTGGTGGGCACGGCCAGGTCGGTCCGGGAGTTGGTGATGCTGCCCTGCGCGTTCACCGTCGGGCGGAAGCCGGTCCGGGCCCGGACCACGGTCTCGTCGGTGGCGCGCTGAACGGCGCGCTGCTGCTGCAGCGTCGGGTTGGTCTGGTAGGCAAGTGCGACGGCGTCGGCCAGGGTTTCGGCCTGAGCGGCGGGGACGACGGAAAACGCGCCAGCCATCAGGCTGACGCTGCAAGCGGCCAGCAACCCGGCCCGTCGACGGTTCGACATCTAGATACTATCCCCAATCACGCGAACCCGTCGCGCCCACAGCAATATTATCGCGTGTAAGTCGAACCGCCAGGGGGCGCCAATTAAGCTTTCGTCACGCGAACGCGCGCGACAACCGCTCTTTAGAAGCTGAAGCCCGGTTCAACCTCGAAGCCTGCCAGCAGTGGCGGCGAGGCGTCGAACGCCTGGCGACGGCCGACGCCGTCTTCGGCGCGCAGATAGATGGCGGCGCGGCCCACCGGGCCGGTGCGCTCGATCACGCCCAGGCGGCCACCCGCGGCCAGGGCGTCCTGCCAGGCTTGCGGGGCCACGGCGACGGCGCCTTCGCAGATGATGACGTCGTACCCGCCGGCCGGAACGGCCTTCAGATCGTCGCCGTCCAGGCGCGTCACGGCCACGCCCATGGCTTCCAGCACGGCGGCGGCGTAGGGCGCGGCGATGGCCAGGGCCTTCTCGCCTTCACGCGGCTTCAGGGTCTGCAGCAGCTTGCCCACTTCGCGCGGACGCAGCAGCCAGCGACCCGGCGCATATTCGATGTCGGCGTCGGCATAGGCCAGATACGCCTTCGAGGCCGGAACCACGCTCTCGCGGGCCACGACGCGCAGCGCGTCCTGCAACGGCAGGTCGGTGACGTCGGCGGTGCGAATCTGGCTCTCGACCATGTTCAGCCGCGCGGCGGCGAAGTCGGTGCTCATGGAATCCCTCGAAGGAACTGGACTTTCGAGCAGGCTTATAGGTCCGCGTCCGGCCCGAAGGCAATGCGATCAGCGGCCAAGCTCGCCCGCCAAGGGTCGCATGACGGCCTTAAAAGCGTCATCGACTTCCCGCGGCATGATGAAAACGACCAAAGCACGATCATCAGAAGTAGTGACGCCCATTGTCACGTAACCTCGATTGATCACACTCGCGCTATGGTAAATAAGCAGCCATCGGCGGCGCGTCCGGCGATGGGGGAGGAAGCCCGAACAGTACGGCTTCGTGGGGAACTGCCATGCTCGACGCGAAAGTAGTGATCGCCGGTGCGATCATCGCCCTTGTGGTGATCTATTTCCTGCCGCGGATCGATATCGCCGCGCGCAAGTTTTACGGCCGTTATCGGCGCAAGAAGCGTGACCTTCGTCAACAGAAGGAACGCGAAGAACAGGTCGCCCGGCGCACGCAGTCGTAATCGCGGCGATAAAAAGGCGTCTAGCGGAACCAAACACCTTGCTCGGTGCTGATCTGGGGCGGCGCAACACCGCGCCCCCAGTTCTCCGTTTCTAAGGTCCGCTCGATGAAGATCGCCCAGGTTACGCCTCTCTACGAGGCTGTTCCGCCGCGCCTGTATGGCGGCACGGAACGCGTCGTCGCCCACCTCACCGACGCCCTTGTCGACCTCGGCCACGAGGTCACTCTGTTCGCCAGCGCCGAGGCCCAGACCAAGGCCAAGCTGGTCAGCGTCCGCGATCAGGCCATCCGCCTGGACCCCGCGCCGCTGAAGTCGGATCTGGCCGCCCATCTGACGCAGCTCGCCGAGGTTCGCGCTCTCGCCGACCAGTTCGACGTCGTTCACTTTCACACCGACATGGTGCAGTTCCCGTTCTTCGCTGACCGCGCTGACCGGACCTTGACCACGCTGCACGGCCGCCTGGACCTGAAAGACCTGCCCGGCGTCTACAAGCGCTGGCCGCAGTTCCCGCTGGTTTCGATCAGCGACGACCAGCGCCGCCCCCTGCCCTTCGCCAACTGGGCCGGCACGGTGCATCACGGGATGAACTCGGACCTCTACACCTTCTCGGAAAAGAGCGACGGCTACCTGGCGTTCCTGGGCCGGATCTCGCCCGAGAAGCGCCCCGACCGCGCGATCATGCTGGCCAAGCGCCTGGGCAAGAAGCTCAAGATCGCCGCCAAGGTCGACGCCGCCGACCGCGCCTATTTCGAGGACAAGATCGAGCCGATGATCAACGGCGACCCGCTGATCGAATTCATCGGCGAGATCGGCGACCACGAGAAATCCGCCTTCCTGGGCGGCGCAGAGGCCCTGCTGTTCCCGATCGATTGGCCCGAGCCCTTCGGCCTGGTGATGATCGAGGCGATGGCCTGCGGCACGCCCGTCATCGCCTATCGCTGCGGCTCCGTGCCCGAGGTCATCGACGACGGCGTCACCGGCTTCATCGTCGACAATGACGACCAGGCGGCCGAGGCGATCATTCGCGCTGCCAACCTGGATCGAAACCTCGTACGTCGGCGTTTCGACACAAGGTTCTCGTCCGAGGCGATGGCCCGTCGATATGTCGCGCTCTACGAAAAGCTGTGCGACGGCGCCGCGGTCTATCCCTCCCTGGTCGAGTTGGCGGAAAGCGCCTGATTTCGAAGTCTAGGAGGGGTCATGGAGAATCTCGCACCGGCGCTGGACGCTCCGGTCGATTACGGGGTCACGGCGGAAGTCCGTGCGCCGCAGAATCTCTATGCCCTCAAGGACAAGGACACGTTCATCGTCGCCGACCAGTTCGGCGACATCGCCGGCCAGGGTGACGGCCTCTTCCATAACGACACCCGCATCCTGTCGTTCTACCGCCTGAGCCTGGGCGGTCGCGCCCCGTCGCTGCTGTCAGCGGCGGTGGCGCACGACAATGTCTTCTTCACCTGCAACGGCACCAACCAGGCCCTGCCCTATCCGGGCGAGCGCATGGGACCGCCCGGGGTGCTGCACATCGAGCGCAAGCGCTTCCTGTGGGGCGAGCGGATGTATGAGCGCATTCGCTGCGTGAACTACAGCCGCGACACCGTGCTGCTGCCCATGGCGATCGAGTTCGACGCCGACTTCCGCGACATGTTCGAGGTGCGCGGCACGCATCGCGCCAAGCGCGGGACCAAGGGCCCGCCACACATCGACGGCCGCCGCGTCGCCTACAGCTATATCGGCCTGGACGGGGTCGAGCGCTCGTCGTTCATCTGCTTCTCAGACGCCCCGTTCCGCCTCTCGGCCCACAAGGCCGACTTCATGTTCACCCTGCAGGCCGAGGGTGAGATGGAGCTCTATATCGAGGTCGGGATCATCGACGGCCACACGCCCAGCCGCGAGCGCTTCCGCGACGCCGCCGCCCGCGCCCGCTGGGACATGCGCGCGCGCCGCCGCCATGGCGCGCGGATGAACAGCTCGGGCCGCCTGTTCAACGAATGGCTGGGCAAGTCGCGCTCGGACCTGGCCTTGCTGACCACCAAGATGGAAACCGGCCCCTATCCCTATGCCGGCATTCCGTGGTTCTCGACCGCCTTCGGGCGCGACGCCATCATCACCGCCTGGCAGATCCTGTGGTTCGAGCCGTCGCTGGCCAAGGGCGTGCTACGCTACCTCGCCGCTCACCAGGCCAACGAGCGCTCGGCTTTCCGCGACAGCGCGCCCGGCAAGATCATGCACGAGACCCGCAAGGGCGAGATGCCAGCGCTCGGCGAGGTGCCGTTCGGGCGCTATTACGGCGGGGTCGACACCACGCCGCTGTTCGTCGCCCTGGCCGGCGCCTATCAGGAGCGGACCGGCGACGACAAGCTGATCGACGAACTGTGGCCCGCCCTCGAAAAGGCCATGCACTGGATCGAGCACGACGGCGACAGCGACGGCGACGGCCTGATCGACTACGCCCGCGGCCAGGACAGCGGCCTGTCGAACCAGGGCTGGAAGGATAGCGAGGACAGCGTCTTCCACACCGATGGCCGCTACCCCACCGGCCCGATCGCCCTCGTCGAAGTCCAGGGCTACGCCTTCGCCGCCTATCGCGGCATGGCCCGGCTGGCAGAGCGGCGCGGCGAGGTCGGCCAGGCCCTGATCTGGCGCCAGAAAGCCGAGGCCCTGCGCGAGAAGGTCGAGAAGCTCTTCTGGATGGAGGAGCGCGGCTATTACGGCATCGCGATCGACGGCCAGGGCCAGCTGTGCCGGACGCTGGCGTCCAATCCGGGCCACCTGCTGTTCTGCGGCCTGGTCTCGCCCGAGCGCGCGCGCAAGGTCACCGAGCAGTTGCTGTCGGCCAACTTCAATTCCGGCTGGGGCGTGCGGACCCTGGCCACGGGCGAGGCTCGCTTCAACCCGATCAGCTATCACAACGGCTCGGTCTGGCCACACGACACGGCGCTGTGCGTGATGGGCCTGTCGCGCTACGGCGAGCGCGACGGGGTCGTGAAACTGACCTCGGCCCTGTTCGAGACCGCCAGCAACATGCAGATGCGCCTGCCGGAGCTGTTCTGCGGCTTCCCGCGCTCGCCGGGCGAGCCACCGGTCGCCTATCCCGTCGCCTGCCTGCCGCAGGCCTGGGCGGCCGGCTCGGTGTTCATGATGCTTCAGGCATGCCTTGGCATCAGCATCGACGCCAATCGCGGCGAGATCGTCCTGGTCGATCCGCGCCTGCCGATCGGCATCGACCGGCTCAAGATCGAGCACCTGCGGGTTGGTTCGGAAACCGTCGACCTGACCTTCGAGCGCCAGGGCGAACGCGTGTCCGTCCATGCCGACGGCGGCGTGCCGCTGGCGATCCGGTCGAAACCGCGATGGGACTAATTATCAGGGAAGAGAGTGGCTCCGCGGGTAGGACTCGAACCTACGACCAGCCGGTTAACAGCCGGCTGCTCTACCACTGAGCTACCGCGGAACAGGTCGCTCTCAAGAAGAAGCCGGGTGATAGACGGCGAGTCGAGTCGATGCAAGCACTCTCCGCAATGATCTGACGATCCGTCGCAAGCGCTGCAAACGCCACGACGCGAACTGGCGATCAGCGCGACAAATCTCTGATTTTTTTGGGGATTGGGTTCAACCTAGTCGGCGAACCGACTGCCAGGGTGAGTGGCTCCGCGGGTAGGACTCGAACCTACGACCAGCCGGTTAACAGCCGGCTGCTCTACCACTGAGCTACCGCGGAACAGGTCGCCTCAGGAAGAGGGTGGGTGATAGCCCCCTCACCCCGACGATGCAAGCGCCGAATTTCAAAAAAGCAGCCCGGCTTGCGGCCGGCCCAATCTCTCAAAAAACAGCCCGGCCAACGGCCGGGCTGTGAAAGTCAGTGATGGTGGGGTGTCCTCAAAGAAGACGCCGCGAAAATCGGGCCATCATGGTTAATTGAATCTTAATTTTAGCCCCCTCTGGCCATTTGGTCGCAGACGCCGCGCCCCATTCTAGGGACGCTTCGGAATCTCCAGCCCACGCTGCACCGCCGGACGGGCCAAACCCGCCTCCAGCCAGCGCGGCACGTGCTTCAGCGAGGCCCAATCGACCAGTTCGCCGGCGTCGTAGAAGCCGACCAGATTGCGCACCCAGCCCAGGGTGGCGATGTCGGCGATGGTGTAGTCGTCGCCCATGATCCAGGCGCGCGTGGCCAGGCGGCCTTCCAGCACGCCCAGCAGGCGCTTGCTCTCGGCGACGTAGCGGTCGCGCGGACGCTTGTCCTCGTAATCCTTGCCGGCGAACCGGTGGAAGAAGCCCAGTTGGCCAAACATCGGGCCGATCGCCGCCATCTGGAACATCACCCACTGGATCGTCTCGTAGCGGGCGGCCGGATCGGCGGGCAGGAACTTGCCGCTCTTGTCGGCCAGATAGATCAGGATGGCGCCCGACTCGAACAGACCGAACGGCTTGCCGCCCGGACCGTCGGGATCGATGATCGCCGGGATCTTGCCGTTGGGGTTCAGCGACAGGAACTCCGGCCCCCAGGTCTCGTTGGCGCCGATGTCGATGGTGTGCGGCTCGTAGGCCAGCCCCGTCTCCTCCAGCATGATCGACACCTTCACCCCGTTGGGCGTCGGCAGCGAATAGAGCTGGATCTTGTCGGGATGCTGGGCCGGCCAGCGCTGGGTGATCGGGAAGGCAGACAGATCCGACATGCGGGAAACCTCGTTGCGTAAGCGCCGCCTCGATTTGGCGTCTCCTTAAGCGGATTTCCAGTGCGGCAGCGCTTTTCCCGTTTACCAAACCCCGCTATCGGAGCGTCGGGGGAATACCAAAGACATGACGACTGCTGACGATCACTGGCCCGCGACGCTGGAGCGCGTGACCAACGCCTTGGACTTCGAGCTGACCAACGAGCAGCTCGGCGCCAAGACCACCCAGCCCAGCTTCCTGATGCGCGCGATCGCGCCGAGCGACATCTCCAACCTGCCTGCCCTAGTCGCGACGGCTGTCCATGCGGCGCTCGAGATCGACCGGCTGATCGCCCTGCCCGGCCCCGGCGGCTTCGATCCCAAGGCGCGCAGCGTGCGCCAGGCCCTGGTCGACGCCCTGAACAAGGAACCGCCGGGCAGCGGCCAGCGCTCGCCATTCGTGCTGGGCTACAAGACCGCCTACCGGCTGGAACTGGCGCGGGTGATCTGGAAGGCGATTGCGGACGCGCCGGCCCGCCGTCTCCAGGAACTGGCCCGCGCCAGGGGGTTCTAGCCTACCAGGCGCCCCTACCAAGCGCCAATATTGGGCATCGAGACCCACGGCTCGGCCGGTTCCAGATGGCCGTTCTGCAGCAGTTCGATCGAGATGCCGTCCGGCGAGCGCACGAAGGCCATGTGGCCGTCGCGCGGCGGACGGTTGATGGTCACGCCCATGTCGGCCAGCTTCTGGCAGGCGGCGTAGATGTCCTCGACCTGATAGGCCAGGTGACCGAAGTTGCGGCCGCCCAGATATTCCTCGTCGTCCCAGTTGTAGGTCAGCTCCAGCAGCGGCGCCTTGCTGGCCTTGGCCGCCTCGGCGTCCTCGGGAGCCGACAGATAGACCAGGGTGAAGCGGCCCTTCTCGCTTTCCATGCGATAGGCTTCGACCAGCCCCAGGCCCTCGCAGTAGAACCGCATCGAGGCGTCCAGATCGCGGACGCGGACCATGGTGTGCAGATAGCGCATTTGGGCAGACTCCTTCGCAAGACGGGGTGGATATAGCCCCCGGCCGGCGGCGGTTCTAGACCGGCTCGCGCTCGCGGGTCTGGCGACGCCACAGGGCCGCATACTCGCCGCCGGCGGCCAGCAGGACCTCGTGGCGGCCGCGCTCGACCACCTTGCCCCGCCGCAGCACGACGATCTCGTCGGCGTCAGCGATGGTCGACAGGCGGTGGGCCACGACCAGGGTCGTACGTCCCATCCGGGCCTTGCGCAGGGTCGCCTGGATGGCGGCCTCGGTGCGGCTGTCCAGGGCGCTGGTGGCCTCGTCCAGGATCAGCACACAGGGTTCGGCGAGAAGCGCCCGGGCGATGCCGACCCGCTGACGCTCGCCGCCGGACAGCTTCAGACCCCGCTCGCCGACCTTGGTGGCCATGCCCTCGGGCAGGTTGCGGAGGAACTCGCCCAACTCCGCGGCCTCGGCCCCCGCCCACACCTCGGCCTCGCTAGCCTCCGGGCGAGCAAAGGCGATGTTGGCCGCCAGGGTGTCGTTGAACAACGCCACATCCTGCGGCACCAGGGCCACGGCCCGGCGCAGCGAGGCCTGCGTCAAGGCGCGCAGGTCGTGGCCGTCCAGCGTGATGCGGCCCGCCTGCGGGTCCAGCATCCGCAAGGCCAGCCGCACCAGCGTGGTCTTGCCCGCGCCCGACGGACCGACGATGGCTACGGTGGTCCCCGGCGCGATGGCCAGCGACACGTCGCTGAGACCTTCCGACCGCGCGCCGTGACGGAAGGAGACCTGCTCGAAGGCCACCGCCCCGCCGCGATGGTCGGGACAGGGCGGAAGGTCGACAGCGTCCGGCGCATCGGCCACGTCGGCGCTCTGCCGGCGCAGCTCCAGCATCGCCTCCATGTCGATCAGCGACTGGCGGATCTCGCGATAGGCAAAGCCCAGGATGTTCAGCGGGCCATACAGGTTGATCAGGATCAGCACCGCGGCGGTGACGTCGCCTGGCCCGATCCTCCCCTGCGACGCCTCCATGCCGGCCAGCACGGCCATGCCGCCCAGGCCCAGGCTCATCACCGCCGACTGCAGGACGTTGAGCAGGGTCAGCGAGTTGGTCGACTTGATCTGGGCCTCGCCGTAGCGGTCCAGCGCGCCCTCGTAACCCGCCACCGCCCGGCCCTCGCCGCCGAACGACTTGACGGTCTCGTAGTTGAGCAAGGCGTCGACGGCCCGGCCGGCGGCCTCGGCGTCGGCCTCGTTCAGGGCCCGCCGGTGGCCGATCCGCCAGTCGGAGATGGCGAAGGTCAGGTAGCCGTAGGTCACCACCGTCGCCAGGGCCACGGCCGCGAACCGCCAGTCATAGGCCTTGGCCAGCACGGCGGCGGCCATCAGGAGCTCGATGCCGGTCGGGGCCAGGTTGAAGACGAGACTGCGCAGCAGGAAATCCATCGACCGCGCGCCGCGGTCGATCACCCGCGACAGCGTGCCGGTGCGCTTGGACTGGTGGAAGTCGATCGACAGCGACAGGGCGTGGGCGAAGGTCTCGATCGCCGCGCGGCTCTGGGCCGCCTGGGCCACCGGCGTGAAGACCGCGTCGCGGGCCTGGGGCGCGGCGGACGAGATGAAGCGGATCAGCGCCCAGCCGATCGCCAGGCCGGCGAACGACCAGGTCACGGCGACCGCCGCCCCCTGCCCCGCCGTCAGCCCCTTGGCGGCATTGCCCCCCATCAGCGGGGCCAGGACGCCCTGGGACTTGCCGGCCAGCGTGAGGCCGAGCGCGACACTCAGCCGCCAGCGCAGGCCCGGCGCCTTGGAGCGCAGGACCAGCTGGACCAGAGCGCCCATCGCCTTCCAGAAGCGCACCGTCTGTTCGGGTCCGGCGATGCCGCCCGGCGTCGCCTCGCGGCTGGACGACGTCGAAGCCCCCATCCCTCTCACTGTTTCGCGCCGATCAGCAGCGTGGTCTGGACGCCGCCTCCGGGGGTCATCCAGTCGATCCGCCAGCCCTGGGCCGTGCGCTCGGCGCGCGAGGGGCCATAGGTCAACGGCGCGGGCGGTGAGGTGACGATGGTCACCGCGTCCTCGCCGCCCTCGCCGCCCACCTGGACGTCATGGGAGCCGTGGGCCAGCGAGTCGCTCAGCGAGATGACGAACCGGCCGGCGTCGCTGGCCTGGGCCCCGCCGCGCGTGACCCGGTCCACGCGGACGTTCAGCCCGGCCCCCGGCGCCGCCACGCCCGAAACCACCGCCCCGCCCTCGCGGTCGACATCGACGGCGAGGATCTTGGGCGAGGCCGAGCCGCCGGTCAGGCGCAACGCCCCCGCCCCGGCGCGCAGCAGCGCCACCTCGCCGCCCTCGGCGACCATCACATAACCCTCGGCCTGGACCGTGCGCCCGTCCCGGGTGGTCGACAGGCCGAAGAGGCGCACGCCGGGCTGGTTGGGCACCGACAGGTTCCAGCGCCCCAAAGCGTCGGTGCGGCCCATGATCACCTCGCCCGTCGGCGAGCCCAGGCGCACGTCGGCGTCCGGCGTCCCTTCGCCTGCCAGGCTGACACGATTGGGGGCGTGCTGGGCGCTCTCCACCACGGGTGGGGCGACATAGCCGGCCTCGGCGCTGTCGGGCGTGACGGGCTTGGGCGCACGGGGCGCAGCCGGACCGCAGGCCGCCAGGATTCCAGCCGCCAGACCCGCCAAGAGGATCTGCGACTTGAAAGCCTTGGAGCGAATCCGGATCATGCGGCCTCAAATAGGAACGAACCGAGGGCGTGCGACCAAGCGCGCCCTCTTCTTGTGTGGAGTGGACGATCATGCCCAACGAGTCTAGCCGCCTGGGCTCCGTCTGCGTCTACTGCGGGTCTTCCGACGACGCCGATCCCAGCTACCTGACCGACGCCTTCAGCATCGGCGAGAGCTTCGCCAAGGCGGGGCTGAAGCTGATCTATGGCGGCGGCGGCGTGGGCCTGATGGGCGCGACCGCGCGCGGCGCCCATTCGGCCGGCGGCGCGGTGCAGGGCATCATCCCGACCTTCCTGCGCGGGCGCGAGCAGCCGTTCGACGACGTCGAGACGGTGATCGTCGACAACATGCACGAGCGCAAGATGATGATGTACGAGCGCTCGGACGCCTTCGTCGTCCTGCCCGGCGGCATCGGCACCCTGGAAGAAATCGTCGAACTGCTATCTTGGCGCCGTTTAGATCTTCACCAGAAGCCGATTGTGTTCCATAACCCCGGCGGTTTCTGGGATCCGCTGTTCGCGTTGATCCGGCACACCATCGACGCGCGCCTGACCCCGCCCAGCCTGGCCGACGCCTGGCGGTCGGTCGAAAAGGCGCAAGACGTCACCCCGGCCCTGCTGGCCTGGGACGAGGAAATCTTCCAAGCAGGCGCTCCGGACACGCTTCGGGAGTTGACTTAGTTTTCAAAAGCAACGAACTATGACCTTGAGCGTAGCGGCAATATGAGTCCGCGCGCCTATGCGTCGGAACTCCCATCCGGCGCGGGGATAGGAGACCAAGGAATGCGTACCGCTCTATTTGCGGGCCTGACGGCCTGCGCCCTGATGGCTGGCCTCGTGACGCCGGCCTTCGCGGCCGACGAAACCGCCTCGCTGAAGCTGAAGACGCCCGCCACGGCGGCGCAGTTCATCCACGACGGCTCGGTCTGGCACTGCAAGGAAGACACCTGCACCACGACCAAGACCCGCGCCCTGCCCGCCGGCCGCGCCTGCCGCAAGCTGGCCGGCCAGTTGGGCGAACTGACCGCCTTCACCTATCGCGGCGCCGCGCTGGACGAAGCCGGCGTCACCGACTGCAACACGGCCGCCAAGCGCTAGACGCCGATTGCGGATGCAAGAAGGAATCCCCCGGTGACCCCGGGGGGGGTTTTTTCATTTTCCGCCCCGACCGCCCCCCGAAGGGAGTCTGTCGCGCGCCGTGT
>CAZRPD010000069.1:0-23039 GCA_964601775.1 uncultured Caulobacter sp.
CGTGCCGATCGGGTTGTTCGGCGTGGCCAGGAAGATCACCGCCGTCTCGGCGGTCACGGCCGCGGCCAGGACTTCCAGGTCGTGATCCCAGCCCTTGGCCGGCACGACGATCGTCTGGGCGCCTTGAGCGGCGGCGGTGCTCTCATAGGCGGCGAACGAATATTGCGGCACGATGGCGTGGCGCTCGGCGTTCAGCCAGCCGCGCGAGACCTGCAGGATCAGGTCGCTGGAGCCGGCGCCCGGCAGCACCTGGTCAAAGCTGACGCCATTGGCGGCCGCCAGGGCCTCGCGCAGGCTGTAGTTGTCGAAGTCGGGATAGAACCGCGTGTCGGCGGCGCACTGGGCGATCGCCTCCAGGGCCTTGGGCGAGCAGCCCATCGGGTTCTCGTTGCTGGCCAGCTTGACGATCTTGGCCGGGTCCAGCCCGAACTCGCGCGCCACCGCCGAGATCGGACGGCCGGGCGGATACGGCGGGATGGCGGCGACATGGGCCAGGGCGGTGTTGGCGAACGCGTCGGACATGGGAACTACCTTCGAATGGAGCTTGCGGGCCTTCAGGCCTGCGGACGGGTGATGGCCTTGGGCGCGACGAACTCTTCCAGGCCATAAGCCCCGTTCTCGCGGCCCAGGCCCGATTGCTTGACGCCGCCGAACGGCGCGGCCAGGTCCAGGCCGGCGCCATTGATGACCACTTGGCCCGTGCGCAGGCGGCGAGCGACGGCGATCGCGCGCGCCTCGTCGGCCGACCAGACGCCGCCCGACAGGCCATAGCGGGTGTCGTTGGCGATGCGCACGGCCTCGTCCTCGCCCTCATAGGTCAGGAGGGGCAGCACCCGGCCGAAGGTCTCGTGCTGGGCGATGGCGGCGTCGGAGGTGACGTCGCTCAGCACCGTGGCGGCGACATAGGCCCCGGCGGCCAGGTCCTTGGGAATGTCCAGGCCGCCGGCGACGACCCGGGCGCCCTGCCCGATCGCGTCCTTCACGGCTTGGCGCACGCCGGCCTGCTGGGCGTGGGTGGCCAGCGGGCCCAGGCGCGTGACCGGGTCGGCGGGATCGCCCAGGGTCCAGCCCTTGGCGGCCTCGGCGGCGATCGCCTCGACCCGCGCCTTCTGGCTGGTCGGCACGATCAGCCGCGACAGCGCCGCGCAGACCTGGCCGGAATTGATGAAGGCCTGGCCCAGGGCGGCCGGGATCACCGTCTCCAGGTCGGCGTCGTCCAGGATCAGGTTGGCCGACTTGCCGGCGAGCTCCAGAGACAGGTTCTTCAGGTCGCCGGCCGCGGCGGCGCCCACCGCGCGCCCGCCGCGGGTCGAGCCGGTGAACGAGATCATGTCGACCTCGGGATGCGACACCAGCGCCGCGCCGGTCTCGCGACCGCCGAACACGACGTTGAACACACCCGCCGGCGCGCCGGCCGCGTCGAAGATCCGCGCCATCACGGCCGCGTCCAGCGGCGTGACCTCGCTGGGCTTCAGCACCACGGTGCAGCCGGCCGCGAGGGCCGGACCGACCTTGGCCATGATCTGGTGCAGCGGGAAGTTCCACGGCGTGATCGCCACGACGACGCCGACGGGATCCTTCTGGACCAGCGAGCGGCCCAGGGTCTCGTCATGCAGCCGCTCGGCGGCGGCGATCGTGGTGTGGATGTCGCCGATCGGGAGGCCGATCTGGGCGGCGCGGCAGAAGCTGGTCGGGCAGCCCATCTGGGCGGTGATCAGCGCAGCCAGCTCGTCGCCGGCGGCGGCGATCCCGTCGGCTACGCGTTTCAGCAGCGCCAAGCGGTCGTCGAGCGGGGCCTCCGCCCAACCCTGGAAGGCCTTGCGCGCGGCCATGACCGCCACGTCGACCTCGCCGACCTCGGCCTGAGCGAAGCGCGCGACGCGCTCGCCGGTGGCCGGATTGATCGCCACCAGGGCGTGCGGGTCGGGGGCCGGCGTCCAGGCGCCGCCGATGAAGTGATGGTTGCCTTGGGTCATGCGACAGCGTCCTTGGCGACCACGGCGGTGCCGGCGTCCAGGCGCACCAAGGCGCTCTCTTCGTCGAAGGCCACGCCCATCGGATTGCGGCCCGCCGCGATCTCGGCCAGCTGGCGGCGATAGACCCGGCGCAGCATGGCCAGGCCCTGGTCGGTCGAGGTCAGGTTCTCTTCCGAGTGATAGGTGATCGCGCCCTGGCTGACCTGGGCCTCGTAGTCGCCCGGGAAGGCCTGGTGCTCTTCCTCGGTCAGCTCGTGCCAGAGCTTGCCATTGAAGTGCGAGCGGATCTTCGACAACGCCCCCACTTCGGTGACTCGGCCGGCCGAATAGATCCGGAAGCTGGTGTCGTCGATCGGCAGCACCCAGCCCAGCAGCGAGCACGGCCCGTCGGTCTCGGCGCGCGGGCTGGCCACGGCGCGGACCGTCGGCAGCACGGCCTCGGTGATCCGGCGGTGCGTGCCGTGATCCAGATCGCGCAGCTGGATCGAGCGCACGCCGCGCTCGGTATATTCGAAGGTCACCTTGGGCATCAGCGCCATCTTGGCGATGAACTGGTTGCCGCTGAACGAGCCGTGCAGGATCGGCACATGGAACGGGTCCATGACGTTCTCGAAGTGCTGCAGCCAGTTGCAGGGCACCACCACGGGACCACCGCTGCCGATGCTGCTGTCGTCGGCCTCGATGAACTCCCCGGGGTTCAGGTTCTCCAGCACGTCGTAGCGCGGCAGGGCCGGCTTCAGGTGCGCCGGACCCAGATAGGCGAAGATCAGGCCATAGCGCTCCTCGACCGGATAGTGCGGCTGGCGGACCTTGTCGCAGGTCGCCGCGCCGAGGTCGGGCTCGCAGGGCTGCTCCAGGCAGCGGCCATCCACGGCGAACTTCCAGCCGTGATAGCAGCAGCGCAGGCCGTCTTCTTCGACCCGGCCATAGTACAGCGAGGCGCCGCGGTGGGCGCAGCGGGGATGCAGCAGGCCCGCCTGACCGCGCCCGTCGCGAAACAGGATCAGGTCCTCGCCCAGCACGCGCACCTGGCGCGGCTTGTCGCCAGCGTCGGCGGTCACGCCAATGGGGTGCCAGTAGCGACGCAGCAGCTCGCCCATCGGGGTCCCCGGACCCACGCGGGTCAGTTCCTCGAAGAACGTCGGCTCCGGGCGACCGTAGGCGGTCGGCGCGTCCACGGTGATCGAGCTCATATGTTTCCCCTACCCCCTACAGATCCAGTGTCAGTTTCGGGCCCTTGGCCCGCGAGCAGCAGATCATCATCGAGCCGCCCGCCGCGCGTTCGGCCTCGCTGAGGATCATGTCCCGGTGGTCCGGCTCTCCGGCCAGGACGGTGGTCTCGCAGGTCCCGCAGACCCCGTTGCGGCACGACGACGGCGCGGCGATCCCGGCCGCCGCCAGCGCGTCGAGAATGGTCTCGGTCGGCCCAACCTCGATCGAGCGACCCGAGCGGGCCAGCTCGACGACGAAGCTCCCGGCCTCGCCCTGGATCGGCGCCGCGCCAAAGCGCTCGACGCTGACCAGCTCGGCAGGACGGCCCGCGGTCGCAGCGGTAAAGGCCTCGATCATCCCGGCCGGGCCGCAGCAATAGAGCTTGGCGCCGGCCGGGACGGCGGCGATGGCCGCGGCCAAGTCGGCCGGACCGCCCACCTCGGCGTCGAAATGCAGCCGCGCGCCTTTCAGGCCCGCCAGTTCGGCGGCGAAGGCGGCGCTGGTCTTGGAACGGGCCGCGTACAGCAGCGAGAACGGCCGACCCAGGGCGGCCAGGCGCACGGCCATGGCCCGGATCGGCGTGACCCCGACGCCGCCGGCGAACAGGGCCGTGTATGGCGCGGTCTCATCCAGCGGAAAGGTGTTGCGCGGCGGGCTGGCCTTCAGGATCATCCCCGGCCGCAGTTCGCGGTGCAGCCAGACCGAGCCGCCGCGTCCGGCGCGGTCCAGGCCCACAGCGATCTCGTAGACCCCTGCCCCGCCGTCATTGATCAGCGAGTATTGCCGCACGCCCATGGGCAGATGCAGGTCGATATGAGCGCCGGGCTCGAACGCCGGCAGCGGCTGGCCGTCGCAGGCCTCCAGAACGAAGGACAGCACGCCCTCGCTCTCCAGCCGCACGGCGCGGACCAGGACGTCGCGCGCCGCCGCCTCGGGCGAACCGGCCATCGATTCCGTCTGTTGTGTTGCGCCGACAGCCACTCTGCCTCCCCGCAGACCGCTTTCTGATCATGACGTGATCATGACGTCGCAAGTTACTTAACGTGTTATATTTCTCTGTGCAAGCGGTCCCAAACCGTGTTGTGACGGGCTTCTCGACGGGCCGGCTTGCGAAAGATCGCAACTGGCCCAAGGATTGACGGCTGCGCGCAGCCAAACGGTGCGACGGTGACATGGCGATCAGGAGCGAACGGGTGCCAGGCCTACTCGAAGACAGACCGTCGGACCTGCGGCGCCTGCCCGTCCTGCTGCACCGCGCCCGCGAAGCGTTCTCGGTGCGCTTCCGCGATGTGTTCCAGGAGCATGACCTGACGGACCAGCAGTGGCGAATCCTGCTGCTGATCCGCAGCGATCCCTCGTCGGACATTTCCGACCTGGGCCGCCGCTCGTTCCTGCTGGGTCCCAGCCTGACGCGGATCCTGCGCAGCCTGGCCGAGCGCGGCCTGATTCTGCGCCGTCCCGATCCGGAAGACGCCCGCCGCGCCTTCCACGAACTGACGCCCAAGGGCGCGGCCCTGATCGACGAGGTCGCGCCGAACTTCGACCCGATCTACACCGATCTGGCGACACGCCTGGACGCCGAAAACCTGGCCCGGCTGACCCACGAGCTGGAAGAACTGCTGCGCACGCTCAATCCCGGCGCGCTGGATTAATCCTCGAAGATCGGCGGGCCGTTCAGCGCTTCGGCCAGGGCGTTGAGCTCGGTCTTCAGGGCCGCGATCCGCGCGACGCCGAAGGCTTCCTCGATCTCGGCGTTGGCGCGCTTGCTGTGGGGCACCACCTCCAGGATCAGCGCGACCCCGGCCGGCTGGATGCTGACGACGCCGCGGCGCAGGTCCTCGACCACCGACCGGCGCTGGATCAGGCCCCGCGCCACCAGGTCCTTGAGGATTCGCGACAGGCTGGAAGGCAACAGGCAGATGCGCTCGGCCAAGGCGGTGACCTCGATTTCCCCCACCTCGGCCAGGGTGCGCAACACCCGCCACTGCTGCTCGGTGACGTCATGCTCGCGCAGAATCGGACGGAAACGCGACATCACGCTTTCGCGCGTGCGCAGCAGGGCCAGCGCCAGCGACTGCGTGTAGGGCGCCAGCCCAATGGCCGACCGGGTAATTTCGTCCGTCAAATGACGCTCCGAAGACCGCATCACGCGTATTGCGCAGCGCCCCTCCTTGTCACGCGAATAATTGTCATGACAAGAGGTTGACTTATTTATCATGTTAAACAATCGTCCCTGGCGAACACAGGGGCGAGGAATGGACAGGGTTTTCGCGGTCCGCGAAGGAAGTCGAAATCTGGAATGGCTTGCGGCGTCGCAGGCCGAGGATCTGGCCGCGCAAGGCCGCCTCGCCTGCCCGCTGGACGGAACCGTCTACGGCGTGGCGCTGAATTCGCGCCGTCATCTGGAGCGCCTGGGCGCGGCCCTCGATCAGGCGCCCTACGTCAAACCGCCGGTCGCGCCGGTGCTGTACATAAAGCCCGTCAACACCTTCAACCGCACCGGCGGCGGGGTCGAGATCCCGGCCGGCGTCGAGTCCCTGGAGGCCAACGCCACCCTGGCCGTGGTGTTCGAACGCGACGTCGCCAAGGCCGCGCCGGACGACGTGGCCGCCGCAATCCGGGGCTATGCGATCGCGCTGGACGTCTGCGTACCGCACGACAATCTGCACCGCCCGGCGATCACCGCCCGCTGCCGCGACGGCTTCCTGCCGGTCGGCCCGTGGATCGCGCCGGTCGCCGATCCGGATGCCTTGGAGATCGTCACCACGGTCAACGGAGCCGAAGCCGCCCGCTGGTCGCTGTCCGACCTGAAGCGTCCGGTGTTCGAACTGGTCGCCGAGATCAGCCAGTTCATGACCTTCGCCGCCGGCGACGCCCTGTTGGTCGGCCTCAACCCCGATCCGGCCTTCGTTCGAGCCGGCGACACGGTCCGCGCTTCCATCGAAGGCCTGGGCGCCCTCGACGTCACCTTCAAGGGAGAAGACCAATGAGGCGCGCCCGCATCGCCTGGAACGGCGGCGTGCACGAGGCCGTCGTCAGCGCCGACGCTGCGAGCCTGCGCCTGGCCGACGGCCGCGAGGTATCCGCCGATACCGTGACCTGGCTGCCGCCGGTGGTTCCCAGGACCATCTTCGCCCTTGGCTTGAACTATGCCGACCACGCCGCCGAGCTGGCCTTCGCGCCGCCGAAGGAGCCGCTGGTCTTCCTGAAGGGCCCCAACGCCCTGATCGGCCACAACGCCACGACACGCCGCCCGGCGGACGCCAACCAGATGCACTACGAGTGCGAGCTGGCGGTCGTGATCGGCCGCGGCGGCCGAGGCATCCGGGCGCAGGACGCCTACGACCACGTCGCCGGCTACACCGTGGCCAACGACTATGCGATCCGGGAATATCTGGAGAACTACTACCGGCCGAACCTGCGGGTGAAGAACCGCGACGGCTGCACGCCGATCGGCCCCTGGATGGTCGACCGCGACGACGTCGCCGACCCGATGGATCTGGCCCTGCGCACCCTGGTCAACGGCGTCGAGGTCCAGAGCGGCCGGACCAACGACATGATCTTCGCCATCCCCGACCTGATCGCCTTCCTGAGCGGCTTCATGACGCTCAATCCCGGCGACCTGATCCTCACCGGCACGCCGCACGGCGTCGTCTACCTGCAGCCCGGCGACGTGGTGACCACCGAGGTC
Organism: uncultured Caulobacter sp.; assembly: GCA_964601775.1. GTDB lineage: Bacteria > Pseudomonadota > Alphaproteobacteria > Caulobacterales > Caulobacteraceae > Caulobacter. The sequence goes on from CAZRPD010000069.1 coordinate 6,880, forward strand.
GAGGGCGTGGGCGCCCTTACCAACACCCTTGTGGCCAACACCCTCGTCGCAGAAGACCTGAAGAGCGCATGAGCACGATCAAGCACCTGATCGACGGCAAGGCCGTCGAAAGCGCCGAGCGCTTCGTCACCTACAATCCGGCCACGCAAGAAGCCATCGCCGAGGTCGCGGCCGGCGACGCCGCCGAGATCGCAGCCGCGGTCGAGGCCGCCAAGGAGGCCTTCCCCAAGTGGGCCGGCACGCCCGCCAAGCAGCGCGCGGCGATCATGCGCAAGGTCGGCGACCTGATCACCGCCCACAGCGACGAGCTGGCGCGGCTGGAAACGGAAGACACCGGCCTGCCGATCCACCAGACCAGCGCGCAGTTGATCCCGCGCGCGGCCGACAACTTCCACTTCTTCGCCGAGGTGGCCACGCGGATGGACGGGCGCAGCTATCCCGTCGACAACCAGATGCTGAACTACACGCTGTACCAGCCGGTCGGCGTGTGCGGCCTGATCTCGCCCTGGAACGTGCCGTTCATGACGGCGACCTGGAAGACCGCGCCCTGCCTGGCCCTGGGCAACACCGCCGTCATGAAGATGAGCGAGCTGTCGCCGCTGACCGCCGACCGCCTGGGCCAGACCCTGCTGGAAGCCGGCGTGCCCAAGGGCGTGTTCAACCTGGTCCACGGCTATGGCCGCACGGCCGGCGAGGCCCTGGTTCGCCACAAGGACATCCGCACCCTGTCGTTCACCGGCGGCACCTCGACCGGCTACCGCATCGCCGAGACGGCGGGCATGAAGAAGCTGTCGCTGGAGCTGGGCGGCAAGTCGCCGGTGCTGATCTTCGACGACGCCGACCTGGAGCGCGCGCTGGACGCGGCCCTGTTCACGATCTTCTCGCTGAACGGCGAGCGCTGCACGGCCGGCTCGCGGATCTTCATCCAGGAGACGATCTACGACAAGTTCGTCGCCGAATTCGCTGAACGGGCGAAGAAAATCCGCGTCGGCGACCCGCAGGACCACCACACCCAGGTCGGCGCGATGATCACCCGCCAGCACTGGGAGAAGGTCACCGGCTACATCGCCCTGGCCGAGAAGGAAGGCGCGCGCATCGTCGCCGGCGGCCTGGACCGTCCGGCCGGCCTGCCCGAGCGCGTGGCCAATGGCAACTTCATCCAGCCGACCGTCTTCGCCGACGTCGACAACGCCATGCGCGTGGCCCAGGAGGAGATCTTCGGCCCCGCTGTCTGCCTGATCCCGTTCAAGGACGAGGCCGATGGCCTGCGTCAGGCCAATGACGTGCGCTATGGCTTGGCCTCGTACATCTGGACCCAGGACATCGGCCGCGCCCACCGCTTGGCCGCCGGCATCCAGGCCGGCATGGTGTTCATCAATAGCCAGAACGTCCGCGACCTGCGCCAGCCGTTCGGCGGCGTGAAGGACTCCGGTGTCGCCCGCGAAGGCGGCGAGTACAGCTTCGAGACCTTCTGCGAGATCAAGAACATCTGCGTCTCGCTGGGCTCGCACCCCATTCCGAAATGGGGCGTGTAAGGATCGCGCGATGAGCCTGTACGCCCTGCAGAAACTGCTGTTCACCCTCAACCGCGATCCGGCGTTGCAGGCGGCGTTCAAGGCCGATCCCGCGCCGGTGCTGGACGGCTACCGCCTGACCGACGAGGAGCGCGGCGCGATGACCGCCCACGATGTGGGCCTGCTGTACGTGCTGGGCGTCAACGGCCAGATCCTGATGCACTTCGCCGCCTTCTGCGGCTTCGCCTGGCCCGACTATCTGGAAGCCATGCGCGAGGGCGTGCGCCGCCACGGCCCCGTGCGGGCCGGCGTCTACGCCCTGACCAGCTCTCTGGATGAAAAGGTCGCCGGACTATGAGCCTTGTCTTCGCCGGCGTGACCAGCCACGGCCCGGGCATCACCGCCCGTCCCGAGACCGCCGATCCGGTGGTGCGCGACGCCTTCTTCACGGCGCTGCGAAGCATGCGCGAGCAGCTGGAGGCGGCCAAACCGGACGCCCTGGTGGTGATCGCCGCCGAGCACTTCGCCAACTTCTTCATGAACAACATGCCGGCCTTCGCGGTGGGCATGGCCGATGTCTATGAGGGGCCGATCGAGGACGAGGCCTGGCTGAAGATCAAGCGCCGCGACGACATCCCCGGCGACGCCGACCTCTCCAAGCGGCTGATCACCGAGATCATGCAGACGGTCGACGTGGCCTTCGCCGAGGAATGGCGCTTCGACCACGGCATCTCGGTGCCGCTGCACTTCCTGACGCCCGACTACGGGCTGAAGATCATCCCGGTGAACATCAACTGCCAGGGCCCGCCCCTGACGCCGCTGCACCGGGCCTGGGCGTTCGGCGAGGCCCTGCGCCGCGCCTGCGACAAGGTCCCCGAGCGCATTGCGGTGATCGCCACCGGCGGCATCTCGCACTGGCCCGCCACCCCGGACAGCGGGAAGATCAACGAGGCCTGGGACCGCGACTTCTTGGACCGCTGGGTGCGCAACGACCGCGCGGCCCTGACCGCCTATACCGACGCCGAGACCTATCGCGACGGCGGCCAGGGCGGGTTCGAAATCCGCACCTTCATCGCCCTGGCGGCCTGCGCCGGCGGCCAAGGCGACGTGCAGTTCTACGGCCCGATCCCGCAGTTCGCGGTCGGCTGCACCGTCGGCGTCATGGACATCGTCGAGCCCTGACATGCCCCACTGCACGGTCGAATATACCCGCAATCTGGACCCCCACGCCGACATCCCCGGCCTGCTGTCCAAGCTGGCGGCCAGGTTCCGCGACAGCGACGGCGTCTTCCCGATCGGCGCCATTCGCGTGCGCGCCATCCGGCTGGACGACTATGTGATCGCCGACGGCGCGGCCGACGACGCCTTCGTCCACATCACCGTCAAGATCGGCCAGGGCCGACCTACCGAGTTCCGCAAGGCGTTCTTCGACAGCTTCTTCGACATCGCCAAGGATCACCTGGCGCCGGTCTTCGAAGAACGCGGGACGGCCCTGTCGATGTACGTCGAGGAAGTCGACGAGCAAGGCGCCTACCGCCACAACACCATCCACAAGCGGTTCGGGCGATGAGCGCCCCAGTTCCCGGCGGCGCCCTGACCCTGGCGCGCCCTGCCCTGCTGGACGGTCGCGCGCTGATCGGCAGCGTGCGGGTGGAGACGATCGCGTCCTTCATCCCCACCGATCCGGCCACCGCCCTGCCCGCTGGCGAGGTCCCGGACGTCGACCCCGACACGGCGCGGATGGCGGTGGACCCCGCCGAGGCCGCGTTCCAGACTTGGCGCACGACGCCGCCCCGCCGGCGCTCGGCCCTGCTGCGCGCCTGGTTCGACGTCATCGTCCTGCATCGCGAGGACCTGGCCAAGATCATCGCCTGGGAGAGCGGCAAGCCGCTGCAGGAGGCTCGCGACGAGGTCGCCTATGGCGCGTCGTACATCGAGTGGTACGCCGAGGAGATCAAGCGGCCCTCGGGCCAGGTGCTGACCCCCGCTGCGGCCGACCGCCAGGCCGTGACGACCCGCGAGCCGGTCGGGGTCGTGGCCCTGATCACGCCGTGGAACTTCCCGTTCGCCATGATCGCCCGCAAGGCCGCCCCTGCCCTCGCGGCCGGCTGCACGGTCGTGGCCAAACCGGCCGAGGACACCCCGCTGACCACCCTGGCCGCCGCGGCGCTGGCGCTGGAAGCCGGCCTGCCGCCGGGCGTGTTGAACGTCTGCCCGGCCTCGCGCGCTAGCACGCCAGCCCTCAGCCAGGTCTGGATGGACGACCGCCGGGTGCGCAAGACCTCTTTCACCGGTTCGACCCAGGTCGGCCGCCTGCTGGCCCACCGCGCCGCGGCGTCTCTCAAGCGCGTGTCGCTGGAGCTGGGCGGCGACGCGCCGTTCATCGTCTTTGACGACGCCGACCTCGACCTGGCCGTCCGCGCGCTGATGAAGGCCAAGTTCCGCAACGCCGGCCAGGCCTGCGTCGCCGCCAACCGCGTCTATGTGCAGGCCAGCGTGCGCGAGGCGCTGACGCAACGCCTGACCACCGCCCTGGCCGCCCTCACCGTCGGCGCGCCCGCCGACGGCCCCGCCGACATCGGCCCGCTGATCAACGCTCGCGCCCTGGAGAAGGTCGAGAGCCTGGTGGCCGACGCCGTTTCCGAGGGCGCGCGCGTCCTGCTGGGCGGTCAACGCCTTGAGCGCTCCGGCTGCTTCTACCCGCCGACCCTGGTCGACGCCGTGCGCCCGTCCATGGCCCTCGCCCGCGAGGAGATCTTCGGCCCCGTCGTGGCGCTGCAGACCTTCGCCGAAGAGGCGGAGGCCCTGCGCCTGGCCAACGACACCGACTATGGCCTCGCCGCCTATGTCTGCACCCGCGACCACGCCCGTATGTGGCGCATGGCCCAGGGGCTGGAGGTCGGCATGGTCGGCGTCAACGAGGGCGCGATCTCCAGCGAGGCCGCGCCGTTCGGGGGCGTCAAGCAGTCCGGCTACGGCCGCGAGGGCGCCGCCGAGGGCCTCGCCGAATACCAGTCCGTCAAATATGTCTGCTTCGGCGGACTCGCCTAAGGGGCCGCCCATGCTCAGCCAGAGCCTCATCGAAGACTACGCCCGCCGCCTGGACGCGGCCGAGACCAGCGGCCAGCAGATCGAGCAGATCTCCCTGGCCCAGCCCGACATCACCCTGGACGACGCCTATGCCATCCAGAAGGCCTGGGTGGCGCTGAAGCTGGCGCGCGGCCGCACGGTCAAGGGCCACAAGATCGGCCTGACGTCCAAGGCCATGCAGCGCTCGTCCAACATCAGCGAACCCGACTTCGGCGTGCTGTTGGACGACATGTTCATCGACGACGGGGCCGAGACGCCCGCCAGCCGCTTCATCGTCCCGCGCATCGAGGTCGAGCTGGCCTTCATCCTGGGCAAGCCGCTGGAAGGCCCGAACTGCTCGATCTTCGACGTCATGGACGCCACCGACTATGTCGTGCCGGCCCTGGAGCTGATCGACGCCCGCATCCAGCAGATCGATCCGGCCACCAAGACCACCCGCAAGGTGTTCGACACCATCTCCGACAACGCCGCCAACGCCGCCGTGATCATGGGCGGCCGCGCGGTACGGCCCATGGACTTCGACCTCAGCCGCGTGTCGGCCGCGCTCTATCGTAACGGCGTGGTCGAGGAGTCGGGCGTGGCGGTCGCGGTGCTGAACAATCCCTGGAACGGCCCGGCCTGGCTGGCGCGCAAGCTGGCTCCGCACGGCGAGCGGCTGGAAGCCGGCGAGATCATCCTGGGCGGTTCGTTCACCGCCCCCGTCCCCGCCCGCGCCGGCGACACCTTCCATGCCGACTACGGTCCGCTGGGCGCGATCAGCGTGAGGTTCTCGTGACCCCCAATCCGTTCAAGGCCGCCCTGCGCCAGGGCCAACTTCAGCTGGGCTTCTGGCAGGCCCTGGCCAGCCCCCTGCTCGCCGAGCTGTGCGCCGGCGCCGGCTTCGACTGGCTGCTGTTGGACGGCGAGCACGGCCCCAACACGATCACCAGCCAGCTGGCCCAGCTGCAGGCGATCTCGGGGCACAATGTCCACGCCGTCGGCCGCGTGCCGATCGGCGAGACCTGGATCATCAAGCAGTATCTGGACATCGGCTTCACCACCCTGCTGGTCCCGATGGTCGACACCGCCGAACAGGCCGCCCAGGTCGTGCGCGCCTGCCGTTATCCCCCCCATGGCGTGCGCGGCGTCGGCAGCGGCATCGTCCGCGCCTCGGCCTTCAACCGCACGCCGGGCTATCTGGGGAAAGCGGATGAGCAGATCTGCGTGCTGGTCCAAGTGGAGACGCTGGAGGGCCTGAAGAACCTCGACGCCATCGCGGCCACAGAGGGCGTCGACGGGGTGTTCATCGGCCCCGCCGACCTCTCCGGCGCCATGGGCTTCCTGGGCAAGCCGGGCGCGCCCGAGGTGCAAACCGCCATCGCCGACGCCTTCCAGCAGGTGCGCGCGGCCGGCAAGGCGGTCGGCATCCTGACCGCCGATCGCGCCCTGGCGAAGGGCTATATCGAGATGGGCTTCACGTTCGTGGCCGTGGGCAGCGACGTCGGCCTGTTCGTCAAGGCGACCGACGAACTGCTGGCCGCCTTCCGCCAGACCGCCGCCCCCGCCAAGTCCGAGAGCGGCGCGGTCTACTAGCGCTTGCAGGCGGTCTTTTCGGGGACCGTCGCGGTCATGACCTGACCCCACTCGGCCGGGGTCAGCACCGGCCAGGCGAACTTGGTGGCGTAATAGGCCTTGAGGTCGCCCGAAAACGGCCAGTCCGAGGCGGCCAGGAAGTGGTCGGGGCCGATCCGACGGATCAGGGCGGCCAGCTTGGTGCGGTCCTGGGGCGTGGTCTTGTCGGTCATCACCTGGGCCAGGTCGAAACGCAGGTTACGGCCGCGGCTCGGGTCGGCCTGCAGGGCGTCGGCGAAGGCGCTTAGCGCGTCCAGGGTCACCGCATCGATGCCGCCCCAGCCGGCGGCGTGGGCCAGGACCACCGGCTGCTCGCCGGCGGCCGGCAGCACGTCCTTCAGGAACACCCGCACGTCCTGCGCGCCATAGTCGGCGGCGCGGGTGCGCATGTGGATCATGATCGTCCAGCCATTGCCCGCCGCGGCCTTGAACACCGCCGCCAGGCGCTGAACCTGAGCGGGGTCGCGCAGGTCGACCTCGGAATTGGTCAGGTGCAGCTTCAGGCCCGTGACCGCGCAGTCGCCCTTCCAGCGCGCGATCTCGCCCAGCGCGTCGGGGGCCAGCGGGTTGAGGCCGACGAAGGTCGACAGGCGATCGGGATGCGACCGAGCCAGGCCGACGGTGAAGTCGTTGGCGTCGCGGGTGATCTGGGCCGCGTCGGGCAGCGCCGGGACCATCATCGGACTGCGGGCCAGATAGGCCGTCGACATCAGCCAGCCATGGTGGACGCCGGCCTTGTCCATGTCCGCCAGCAGGTCGTCGACCGTCAGCGGCTCGGTGAAGCGCGCATCGCAGGCGCCCTTGCGGCCGGGACTGCCGCAATAGGCCGGCAGCATCTTCAGGATCGCCGGCGAGTGGACGTGCATGTGGTGGTCGGTGCGCACTTGCGCCTTCGCGCCGCCCACCAGCGCCGCGGCAGCCAGAGCGCCCAGCAACAGGGTCTTCATCGGGGTCTCTTTCTCAGGAACGAAAAAGGGCGCGGAGTCCTCCGCGCCCTTCCCGGCTACCGGCCTTACTGGCCCAGCAGCGTCTTTCGCCAGAACATGATGCTGGTCCAGAAGTAGTAGTCCTCGTTCTCCTTCTTGCGGAAAACGTGGCCGTCGTTCTTGGCCAGCAGGTGCCAGGCCTCGCCGCCCTTGGCGCGGACGGCGCCGATCATCTGGTCGGCCTCAGAGGCCGGCACGCGCGGGTCGGTGCCGCCCGTGGCCACCAGCAGCGGGATAGTGATCTTGTCGACGCTGGTCAGCGGCGAGATCTTCATCAGCTGGGCGCGCTGCTTGGCGTCGCGCTCGTCGCCATATTCCACCCGGCGCAGGTCGCGACGGTAGGACTGGGTGTTCTCCAGGAAGGTGACGAAGTTGGAGATCGCGACGTAGCAGTTGGCCCCCTTCAGGCGGGCGCTGTAGTGCGTGGCCGAGGCGTAGCACATGTAGCCGCCGTACGAGACGCCGTTGACCGCAAAGCGGCTGGCGTCCAGGGCCGGGTCCTTCTCCAGCGTGTCGAGGAAGGCGCCGATGTCCTTGACCGAGTCCTCGCGCTTGAACGGGCCGTTGTCCAGGTTGACGAACCGCGAGCCGAAGCCCGAGGAGCCGCGCACGTTCGGGAAGAACAAAGCGACGCCCAGCTCGTTGAGCAGGTAGTTGTTCGGACCCAGGAAGTCGGGACGGGTCTGGCCCTCCGGACCGCCGTGGATGTCGACGATCAGCGGACGCTTGCCGGGGAACTTGGCCGGGTCGGGTTGGTACAGGAAGCCCGAGACCTTCTCGCCGTCGAAGCTGGCCACTTCGACCAGCTTGGGCTCGACGTTCTGGGTCGGGTCCAGGCCGCCGGTCTCGCTGTGGGTCCACTGGGTGACGGCCAGGGTCTTGGGATCGATCGAGAAGGCGTCGCCCGGCACCTTGGCGCTGGACATGCTGAGGCCGATCTGGCCCCAGGGCGAGATCTCGATGGCCGAGCCGAAGCTGTAGGGAATGACGCCGGCCGGCAGGCCGTCGACGTTACGCACCGCGCCGGTGGCGACTTCCATCACCCGCACGCGCGAGACGCCGGCTTCGTTGATCGCATAGACCACGAAGCTGCCGTCGTGGGCGATCGCGTAGTCGCTGACGTCCCAGCGCGACTCCTTGGTGATGGCCGCAAAGCCGCCCTTGGCGTCCAGCTTGCCCAGGCGCAGGAAGTCCGAGCCCTTGTTCGAGGTCAACCACACCGAGCCGTCAGGGGCGTATTGCGGGTCGACGTACGAGACCTGGGTCTTGCCGTCGGTCAGGGCCTTCATCTTGCCGGTGGCCAAGTCTAGTTCGTAGACCATGGCCGAATTGATCGACATGCGGTTCAGGACCAGGGCCTTGGAACCGTCGGCCGAGAAGTCGGCGATGTTCCAGCCGCCGCCCTTCACCTCGGCGACCAGGCGGTCGCTCTTCGGGTCGGCCGGATCGACGACATAGAGGTCCATGTCCGCGCCGTTGCGGCGCGACGAGGCGTAGCCCACGAGCTTGCCGTTCGGGGCCCAGGCGCCGAACCAGTTGCGGCTCTTGCCGTCGGTGATCAGGCGCGGACGACCGGCCTCCAGGACGTAGAGCTGGTAGAACTCGTCGCCGCCCTTGTCCTTCTGGATCACCAGCGTGTCGCCCTTGGGCGACAGGATGGCGGCCGGGACCGGCTCCTTCTCGAAGCTGATCTGGCGGCGCGCGCCGTCGGGCGCGGCCACGACGTGGATCTGGTCGGTGTCGCCGAAGCGGGTCTTGACCAGCATCGAGCGGTCGACGGCGTTCCAACCCAGGAAGTTGGCGTGGCGCGACTGCTGATAGGGCGCGAGGCCGGCGACCAGCTCTTGCGGGATGGCCGGGGCGCCGTCGACGACCATGGCGGCGGGGGGAGCCACAGTCTGGGCTGCGAGCGGGGTCGCGACGACGGCCGCGCTGGCCATCAGGGCCAGCGTCAGGGGAAGGCGAAGGATCATCGGGAGATCACCTTGAAAGGAAGAAGCGCGCCGCCAACGCTGGGGAACAGCCGGCGGCGCGCTGGGTGTCGGGCGGGCTTAGAAACGCATCCGCGCGCCGACGGTCACATAGCGACCGATCACGTCGTAGTACGGCGAGTACAGCGAGCTGACCGGGGGCTTCTTGTCGAACAGGTTGGTGGCGTTGGCGTAGAGCTCGATCGCGTTGCCGCGGATCTCGGGCAGCTTCGCCGCCACACCCAGGTCGAAGTAGGTGTAGGCCTTGATGTGGTTGTTCACCAGATCGACGGTGTTGTTGTAGTTGCCGGCCGAGATGTAGCGGGCGCGGACGTTGGCGCTGAACACGTCGCCGGCCCAGTCGATCGAGGCGTTCGCGCGGGTCTTGGGCGTGCCCAGGCCGAACGAATAACCCTGCGACTTGACGTACTCGATCTTGCTGACGCCGTCGTTGGTGGTCAGGCTGTTGATCCAGGTGCCCAGGAGGCGGGCGCGGATCCGGCCCGGAGCGCCGGCGATCAGGCGTTCAAGCGGGGTCGAGTACGAGATCTCGGCGTCGAAGCCGTCGGTCTTGTAGTTGGCCAGGTTGACGTAGGTCGAGACGATCCGGGAGATCGTGCCGGTCGAGTCACGGGTGATCCGCGAGCACAGGTCCTGGTTGCCGTTGGCGCAGCGGGTGACGATGTCCTGGGCCGCGATCGTGGTGATCACGTTGTCGATGTTGATGTTGAAGTAGTCGACCGACATGCTCAGGCCCGAGATCGCCGGCGGCGAATAGACGAAGCCCGTGGTGAAGGTCTTGGCCGTCTCGGGCGCCAGGTTCGGGTTGCCGCCGCCGTTGGTCAACACATAGACGCTGGAGTTGGTCCGCGGGTCGGTCAGGGTGTTGTAGCCGGTCGTCGACGACGTGAAGAGCTCGGTCAGGTTGGCCGAACGGATGTCGCGCGACTGGGTGATGCGACCGCGGAAGCCCGGGAAGAACTCGTTGGTCGCGCCCAGCTTCCACGACCAGATCGAACCGGTGGTGTTGTAGTCCGAGATGCGGGCGGCGGCGTTGACTTCCAGCTTGTTGAAGACCGGGACGTCGCGGACGACGGGCACCAGCACTTCGGCGAAGGCTTCCTTGACCGTGAAGCTGCCGGCCATGGCCGAGAAGCTGAACGAGGTGAAGGCCTTGGCGGCGTCCAGGGCGCCGACGCTGCGGTCGACCGATTCCTTGCGGGCCTCGGCGCCGACGGCGATCGAGACCGGGCCGGCCGGCAGCGAGAAGGGCTCACCGCGCAGGCTGAAGCCGCCGACGTCCAGCTTGCTGGTTTCACGCATCGACGGGGTGCCGGTGACGTAGTCCAGCGCAGCCTGCGAGGGCGCGCCCTGGCCGAACAGGTTGATCGGCACGCAGCTCGTCGAAGCATTGGTCAGGGCCACGCGACAGACGGCCTGGCCGGTGGTCGGGCTGATCACCGAGTCGACGGCGTTGGCGTAGTTCTGGGTCAGGAAGAACCCAGGGGTATCGATGTTGCTCTCTTGCTCGCCGTGGCTGTAGTAGGCGCTCCAGCGCCAGCTGTCGCCGAACTCGCCGTCCAGCGCGATCGTGCCCTGGGTCGAGACGCGCTCGAAGTCGATCGTCGGATAGGCCTCGGTGTTGAAGCGGCCCATCGTGAAGCTGGTCTGGCCGGCGGTGGCCAGGGCCGTCTTGACGGCGGTCGGCAGGAAGGCGTTGTCCGACTTGATCGTCAGGTTGCCGCGGTTGTGGTCGCCGAACCAGATGTAGTTGTTCCACATCCGCGAGCGGCGCAGCTCGGCCGTCAGCTTGACCTTGTCGGTCAGGTCATAGGTGACGCTGGCCATGGTGGCGTAGCGCTTCTGCGGCGTGACCAGCGGCGACAGGTCGTCGTTCGAGGGGCCTTCGCCGCCGATCGAGTTCGTGCCCTGGATCGTGCCGTAGTTGAAGGGACGCAGGCTGCCGTCCGGGTTGAAGGTCTGGCCGCGCAGCACGCCCGACATGATCAGGCCGCCGGGGGCCGCGTTCGAGAAGCCGACGTTCGGGGCCAGCACGAAGCGGCCCGCGCCGTTCGAGATGGTCGCCCAGCGACCGATGTTCGGACGGCTGTTCTTGGGAATGACGCCGTCGTTGTCGAGATATTCGCCGCCGATGACGAAGTGGCCGCGGCCATTGGCAAAGGCCGTGCCGGCCGCGCCTTCGACGCGGATCTGCTTGGCGTCGTCGAACGAGGACTCACCGCCCTCGATGCCGAACTTGAAGCCGTTGAAGTTGCGATCGATCGACAGGTTGACGACGCCGGCCACGGCGCCCGAACCCCAGGCGGCCGAGGCGCCGCCGGTCACGACGTCCACGCCCTTGAGCAGGACGCTGGGGATCATGTTCAGGTCGTTCTCGCCCGAGAAGCGACGGCCATCCAGCAGCACCAGGGTGCGGTTGATGCCCAGGCCGCGCAGGTCGACCGGAGCGTTGCCCGCGCCGGTGTTGGTGCCCGTGGTCTGGGGCGAGGTGGTGGCGCGGAACTGCGGCAGGTCGTTCAGGGCGGCGGCCACGTTCGGACGGGCGCCGACGGCCAGGTCCTGGGCGGTGACGCGCACGGTCGGGGTCGGGGCCTCGAAACCGGCGCGGTCGATGCGCGAGCCGGTGACGACGATCTCGGCGACGCTGCTGTCCTCGGCGGGCGCGGTCTGGGCGAAGGCGGCGGTGTGCAGCATCAGGGCGGCGGGCGCGATGGCGCAGCCCAGCAGCAGGCTACGGCGGGTTTGGCGAGACATGGTCAAACGAGATCCCCTCGGTGTTGCAGTCGACAATCGCCCGTCCCGACCGCCGCGTAATGCGGCGGACGGTCGCGCATCAGGGCTCCTCCCCCGATCCGCCAGGCGTTCTCTGCCCCCGCTGTCCTTGGGCCTGAGAGATTCGGACGCCGCTCACGTCCTTGCTCCTTCGGCGAGGCCGCTCCTCCTACGAAGCGATCCTACTTTCCAGCGTCCTCATGCTCTGCGGTCCGTTTGCCTGAGCGTTTCCGGGGCGGTTGCGCCTTCGGCGTCGGGCCGAAACCCGATCTCTTCCGCGAGAGCCAGGACACCAGGCGCCGTGGTTCCGCTTTCGTCAAAACCGGCCAAGCCGACAAAATCGACCTCATAAGACCGGGCGCGGCGGAAAATCCGTCCAACCGCTCAAGCTCCGGATGCGGACCATTCGTCCATCGTCCGCCCATGGCCAGGGCCATGACAGGTCCGTGACAGTTTCGCAGAGAATCGAAGACCGCTGTGATCGAGCGCCCCAAGCGGCGAATGCCCAGTTGGTGTGCACAAATAGCCACAGATTTGGGCGATCAGCGCCTATCGCCGGCCAACGCGGCCCGCCAGCGGGTCAGCAAGGCCTCGCGCCGGCCCTGGTCGAAATTGGCCAGCAGCGCCGGACCGACTCGGATGGGTCGCCCGCCCGGCGGCGGCGCCGCGCCCAGGCCCGGCCGGATCGGCGTCAGCCGCGCCTCCAGCAGCTGCCGCTGGCCCGCCTCGGACATCAGGTAGTCGAGGAACACCCTGGCCGCATGCGGATGCGGCGCGGCCTTGGTGATGAACGCCACGCGCGAGATCGACAGGTGATAGTCCTGCGGCGCCAGATAGCCGATGTCGGCCTCGGTGCTGAGGTTGCGCATGTACCAGTCGGCGTAGGAGCCGTTCATGTCGAAGGCCAGCAGGTGCTCGCCCGAGGCCACGCGATCCAGCATCGGCCGGCCCGGCACATAGGTCGCGCCCCCGGCGCCCCGGATAGCGTCGTACAGCGCCCAGGCGTCCGGATAGACCTGCGTGTTGCTGGACAGATAGAGGAACCCGACGGCGCTGCGCTCGGGATCGTACAACCCGACCTTGCCGCGCCAACGCTGGGGCTCGGCCCGCAGCGCCGCCAACAGGGCGGCGTGACTGCGCGGGACCTCGTCCGGTTTCAATAGCCGCTTGTTGTAGACGAAGACGATCGGCTCGTTGGTGATGCCAAAGCCCTGGTCCCGCCACCGCGCCCAAGCCGGCAGATGGGCGGCTTCGCGGCTGTGATAGGTCTGGGCGTAGCCGTCGTTGATCAGCTTGACCTGGGTGTCCATCGCCGAGGTCCAGACGACGTCAGCGACCGGTTTGCCGCTCCGGGCCTCCTCGATCACCTTCGCCTGCATGTCGCGCGAGGTCAGCACGACGAAGCGTAGCTTCACCTTGGGAAAGCGGCGCTCGAAATCCTCGACCAGCGCCTCGTGGACGTCGTTGTTGATGTAGACGACGACCTCGCCCTCGCGTCCGGCCGCGCGCACGTCGGCGCCCCGCGTCGCCTGCCCCGGCGCGGCCGGCCCGCAGCCCGCCAGGACGCTCAGGCTCGCCGCGGCGAGGCCCAGCAGAACCCCTCGTCTCTTGACCGCAACTGTCAATCGGCGTCGGATGGCTGCTTCTCCTGCCTGTGCTTCGGTCCCTACATCCCCGATGAAGATACTCGTTGTCGAGGATGATCCGCCGCTGCGCCGCTCGCTGCAGGCCACGCTGGAAAGCGAGGGCCACCAGCCGGTCTGCGCCGAGACCGGCGAAGACGCCCTCGCCCTGGCCCTGGCTGCCGGGGCCGATTTCGACGCGGTGATCCTCGACATCGGCCTGCCCGACATCGACGGCTTCGAGATCCTGAGCCAGCTGCGCCGCGCGGGTTTCCTGACGCCGATCGTCATGCTGACCGCCCGCGACGCCGTGCGCGACCGCATCGCCGGCCTGGACATGGGCGCCGACGACTACGTGCTCAAACCCTTCGATCCGTTCGAGCTGGTCGCCCGCGTCCGCGCCGTGGTTCGCCGGCAAGGCGGCTATGCCGCTCGCAGCGCCCATGTCGGGACCCTGGCCTGCGACTGGGAGGCCGGCGCGGCCTTCGTCGGCGACCGGCGCCTGGACCTGCGCCCGCGCGAATGGGCGGTGCTGAAGGCCCTGGCCAGCCGCCCCGGCCGGGTGATCGAGCGCGCGCGCCTGGCCGCCGAGGTGTTTCCCGACGAGGAAGACCCTTCCCCCAACGCCCTGGACATCCATGTCGGCCGCCTGCGCCGCAAGCTGGCCCCGGACGGCCCCAACCTCAGCACGCTGCGCGGCGTCGGCTACCGGCTGGATCCTTGAGACCGCGCCCGCCCAGCCTGGTCGGCCGCCTGCTGCTGGCCCAGGTCGCGCCGCTGGCCCTGCTGGGCGCGGCCCTGGCGGTGGCCGGCGCCCTGGCGGCCCACGCGGTGGTGGAGAAGGCCTCCGGCCGCCTGCTGGCCGGCTCGGTGGCCTCGCTCGGCGCGCCGGTCGGCGCGCGCGACGGCCACGGCCAGGTCGCCCTGCCGCCTTGGTCGCTGGGCCTGCTGGACAGTCCCGAGCGCGACGCGGTGTTCTACGCCGTGCGGCAAGGCCCGCGCCTGGTCACCGGCTATGACGACCTGCCCCGCCCGCCCGCGCCGCCCGCCAACGAGACCAACTTCAACTACGCCCAGATGCGCGGCTATCGCGTCCGCATCGCCCAGTCGACGGTCAGGGTGCCGGGCGTGGCCCAACCCGTCGTGGTCGCCGTGGCCCACACCCTGGACTCGCGCGAGGCCAGCGTGCGCGAGCTGCTGTTCAACCTGATCGGCCTGCCGGTGCTCCTGGTGCTGGTCGCCGCGGCCCTGGTGGCGCCGGCCGTGCGCTGGGGCCTGGCCCCGCTGCGGCGAATGACCGACGACCTGACCGCCCGCTCCCTGGCCTCGCGCCCGGACCTGGCCGCGATCAGCGCCGAGAACGCCCCCGCCGAGTTGTCGCCGGTGGTCGACGCCTTCAACCGCCTGATGCGCAGCCTGGAGCGCTTTACCCGGGCGCTGGAGCGGTTCTCGGCCGACGCCTCGCACCAGCTGCGCACGCCGCTGTCGGTGATCGTCGCCAACCTGGCCTTGCTGGAGCGCACCGCGCCCTCGCCCCGCGACAAGGCCCTCTTAAGCGACTCCCGCGAGGCCGCCGCCAACCTGCGCCAGGTCCTGTCGCAGTTCCTGGCCCTGGCCCGCTCCGAAGCCACGGCGGCCGAGGGCGAGGCCGACCTCTCCGCCCTGCTGGCCACGATCCAGGTCGAGGCCGTCCAGGCGTTCCCCGGTGTCGAGGTCCTGGCCCGCCTCCCCCGCGACCTGCCGGCGGCGAAGGGCAATCCGGTGCTGATCGGCGAGCTGCTACGCAATCTCGTCTTCAACGCCTGCGCCTATGGCGGCGGTCAGGTGCGGATCATCGCCCGGCAGGGCCGCGTGACGATCTGGGACCATGGCCCCGGCGTCGACGAAGCCCAGCTGGAGCGCCTGTTCGCCCCCTTC
Organism: uncultured Caulobacter sp.; assembly: GCA_964601775.1. GTDB lineage: Bacteria > Pseudomonadota > Alphaproteobacteria > Caulobacterales > Caulobacteraceae > Caulobacter. The sequence continues at coordinate 22,383 of CAZRPD010000069.1, forward strand.
AATCGCGGCGAGTCCGACAAGCCCGGCGCGGGTCTGGGCCTGGCCATCGTCCGCTCGATCGCCGAGCGGCTGGGGATCGGGATCAAGCTACGCCTGCGGCGGCCACGGCCGGGGCTCGTCGTCGAGCTGACGTTCGAACCCACCTAGCCTTCAGGCCACTCAATCGAGGCCCGCAGGCCGCCCAGCGCCGAGCGGTCCATGCGCAGCACCGCCCCCGAGGCCTCGGCCAGGTCGCGGACGATGGCCAGGCCCAGGCCATGGCCAGGCCCGACCTCGTCCAGCCGAGCGCCCCGCGCCAGGGCCGCCTCGGCGCGGCCTTCGTCCATGCCCGGACCGTCGTCCTCGACGACCAGCAGCAACGTCGCGCCCGAGATCCGCACCTGGCGGCGAGCGAAACGCGCGGCGTTCTCGATCAGGGCGCCGAGCATCTCGGTGACGGCGTCCTGCGAGGCCGGAACCTCAAGGTTTTCAGGGATCTCGACGTCGAACATCAGCCGCTCGCCCTCGGCCGTGCGCTCCAGCACCGCAACCAGGCGTTCGGAGACCTGCAGAGGCGCGGTCGTGGCGGAAAAGGCGCTCTCGCGGGCGGCGGCGGCGCGAGCGCGGGCCAGCTCGGCCTCCAGGGCGGCGGCGACGGCGGCGATGGCGGCGTCCAGG
>CAZRPD010000070.1:0-23036 GCA_964601775.1 uncultured Caulobacter sp.
AACGAGAGCGACGCGGCCCAGCTGGTCGAGTTCGCCATCATGGGCGAGGCCTTCCACCAGGCGGTGCACGGCGTCGAACGGCCGACCATCGGCCTGCTGGACGTCGGCTCGGAGGACATGAAGGGCCACGAGGAGGTGCGTGAAGCCCACGCCATCCTGCGCGAGACCAAGCTGGACTTCGACTATCACGGCTTCGTCGAGGGCACCGACATCGCCTACGGCACCGTGGACGTGGTGGTCACCGACGGCTTCACCGGCAATGTCGCGCTGAAGACCGCCGAGGGCTTGGCGCGGTTCTTCTCGCACGAGATCAAGACCACCCTGACCTCCGGCCCGCTGGCCATGCTGGGCGCGGTCATCGCCTCGGGCGCGCTGAAGAAGATGCGCGCGCGCCTGGATCCGGGCCGGGTCAATGGCGGCCCGCTGCTGGGCCTGAACGGCATCGTGGTGAAAAGCCACGGCGGCGCGGACGCCAACGGCTTCGCCTCGGCCATCCGGGTGGCCACCAACCTCGCGCGCAGCGATTTCCGCGCCGAGATCGACAGGAATTTGAAGCGCCTGACCGCCGTCGCGGCCAAGGACGCAGCCCCCGAGGAGGGGCAGGGAGCGGCCGAGTGAGCGTGATCCGCAGCGTAGTGACCGGCGTCGGCGCGTATCTGCCGCCCAAGGTCGTGACCAATGACGATCTGGCCAAGTTCGTCGACACCAGCGACGAATGGATCGTCGAGCGCACCGGCATCCGCCAGCGCCACCAGGCCGCCGACGACCAGCCGGTCTCCGACCTGGCGGTCGAGGCCGCCAAGGACGCCCTGGCTGCGGCCGGCAAGACCGCTGCCGATGTCGACCTGATCATCGTGGCCACCACCACGGCCGACCTGACCTTCCCGGCGGTGGCGACCATGGTTCAGCGCAAGCTGGGCGCGCCCGTCGGCATCGCCTTCGACGTCCAGGCCGTCTGCTCGGGCTTCGTCTACGCCATGAGCGTGGCCGACGGCTTCGTGGCGCGCGGCCACGCCAAGTGCGCCCTGGTCATCGGGGCCGAAACCATGACCCGCCTGATGGACTGGAGCGACCGCGGCACCTGCGTGCTGTTCGGCGACGGCGCCGGCGCAGTCGTGCTGGAACCGGGCGAAGGGCAGGGGACCACAGACGATCGCGGCCTGCTGGGCTTTGCCCTGCGCGCCGACGGGACCAAGCAGGACCTGCTCTATGTCGACGGCGGCCCCTCGACCACGGGAACGGTCGGCAAGCTGCGGATGCTGGGCAACCAGGTCTTCAAGCACGCCGTGATCAACATCTCCGAGGCCATCCACGCCGCCGCCGACAAGGCCGGCGTGGCGGTGGCCGATGTCGACTGGTTCATCCCGCACCAGGCCAACCAGCGCATCCTGGCGGGCGTGGCCAATCGCTGCGGTATCGACGAGGAAAAGGTGATCTCGACGGTCGCCATCCACGCCAACACCTCGGCCGCCTCGATCCCGCTGGCCTTCGCCCACGGGGTGAAGGACGGTCGAATCAAGAAGGGCGATCTGCTGCTTCTGGAAGCGATGGGCGGCGGCCTGACCTGGGGCGCCTGTGTGGTGCGCCTTTAGGTGCAGTAATTGCCCGGCCTTCGCGCCGGGCATGAACTGATGACCTTGAGTCTTTGACTTCATGCGATATTCGCGGCATGTGGTCTTCGATGAACGAGGGGGCGGCCAGTTGAGGGCGGTCGCAACACGCCCGCGTTCACCGCGAGTACTCCATCAGAGGTGGTCAGTCTGACCGCCAAGATACGCGTGAGGGGTTGCATGAAGGGCGCTACTTTGACCCGAGCCGACCTGTGCGAGGCGGTTCACGAGGAGGTCGGCCTGACTCGTCAGGACTGCGCCGGCCTTGTCGAGCGCACCCTCGACCTCGTCGCCGAGGCTCTGGAAGAGGGCGAGACGGTCAAGCTGTCCGGCTTCGGCGTCTTCCAGGTCCGCGCCAAGCGGGCCCGCATGGGCCGTAATCCCAAGACCGGCGAGCCGGCCGAGATCGAGCCCCGTCGGGTCATCGGTTTCCGCGCCTCCCAGGTCATGAAGGCGCGAATCGATCGCGCTTTGGGCGACTAGGGAATCGATGCGGTGGCGAAGGGGCCGAACGCCTTCCGCACGATTTCAGAGGCCGCCGACGAGCTGGGCGTGCCGCAGCACGTGCTGCGCTTCTGGGAAACCAAGTTCTCCTTCATCCGCCCGATGAAACGGGCCGGCGGGCGGCGCTTCTATCGCCCGCAGGACGTCGCCGTGCTGAACGGCGTGCGCACCCTGCTGCACAGCGAAGGCCTGACCATCAAGGGCGTGCAGAAGCTGCACCGCGATCAGGGCCTGGCCCAGGTGATCGCTGCGGGGCTTGGCTCGAACGGTTCGGCCACCCTGGATCTCGACATCGACTACGAAGCGCCCGCCGCGCGCGTGCAGCGTCTGGACGGCGAAGCGCGCGATCGACTGGCCTTTGCGCTGGACGATCTGACGGCCATCAAGTCGCGTTTGGACGGCCTTCTGACACGCGGCTAAATTCGTCCGAAATCGCTGTTGCCCTCCCAGGGAGCGGCGCCTATAAGAGCGCTTCTTCCGTGTCGGAGCGTGGCGCAGCCTGGTAGCGCACTGTATTCGCCGACCGCATAAGATGTTCTGTCGACACGATTTTTCGACTGGCCCCTTATTTTTCCTCAGAGATTTTCGGAATTTGTCGGCAGGTGTCGGAAGCTGTCGACACCCGGACGGGGTGTTAACACCCGAATCTGCACTCAGGCTGACGCGCTGGTCCTACGGGCCGCTCTCATTTCCTTTTGGTCGCGATTTCTCGGATAGTCTGACCATCATGATGGCGTGTGGAGATAATCATCTGCGATATTGCGGTGGGCAGCATGGCGCTCTCTATTTCTTGTCTTTCAGGCGGCTTCAGGCCTGAGTCTGAACGACCGTCACTAAGACCAGGAAACGAACGCTGGAGCTTCGACGAGGCATATAGCGATAGATGAGCAGACCAGTCTCGATAGAGTTTGGCTATTACCCTGAGCGCATTGAACTCGCGGTAGGTGGCCTCGCCATCACCACATTGGGCGATCTGGACGAGAGCCGCGCCCGGGTCGGGGCATCTGACCGGACACAGAACGGATGGATATATGCCCCGCCAGGGGAGCGCATTTTTGTGATGCCAAAGACCCATCTGCTGCTGCACAACCAGCCCGATGGGGCAGAGCATCTGGAATTCCTTGTCTGGGCCTTGTCGTTTTTCGCTGGGATGCGGCTGACCGCCACTGAAGCGGGGTTCGTGGACGCGACCCCCACGAAGGGCCATGCTTTGGTAGACTTTGCGCGATTAAGTTGGGGGGAGTACGGGCGAGCATTGTTGGCGGCGGAGGCTTACTGGGTCGCTCACCGGGCAGAGCCTAAGACGACGAAGCGATGGGCCGCCGCAGTCCATGCGATGTTCCTGGCGCAGTACCCCCGAGCGCTAATGTATGAGCGTGTGATTTACCTCTACGCGGCGCTTGACGCCTGCTATCGGATGGCAGCCGAGGAAGCCGGAATGGTCAAAGACCTCGGCCATCCAAAACGCATCCCTTGGATGTGCGGGCAATTTGGAATGCCAGTGCCGGTCTGGGCCGAGCATATTCAGAACTTGGGATCCGAGATTACAGGCATTCGGGCTGAAGCGGTGCACGAGGCGCTCTTCATGGGTGAGCCGCTGGGCTTTGCGCTGCACGACCGCAGGTCAGCACAGAACCTGCCGCTGGAAATGGCGCACTTGGTGAGCAGATTTCTGGTGGCGCTGTTGGGGATGCGGACGTGGGCTTACATTCGGAGCCCCGTAAGCACCTACATGACACAGGGGCTCGATATCTGACGACGTGCTGACAGCCAGCGTCTGCCGTGGGTCTTCTACCGCGACGAAACCCTATTTGCCCGCCGCGTCCGATCTCTTGGCGAGCATTGGTTATCGGGTGTGGCTCCGACCTGTTGGTGGGGTTACTTGACTGGTCGCTGCTCAGAGAACGCCGTTGACTACACCTGTCGACATGGCTGTCGACAAGCCCGTGGATAGGAGTGTCGACAGCCCTCAAGGCCGAAAAGTCCATAGAAATCGAGGTTTACACCCGGCCGGGGTGTTTTCTAACAGTTTGAATTAAATAGACTTATGGCCATTATCTCGTCTTCACACACACGGATGACGCTTGAGACAACATTCCTGTGGGTGTCGACACTTTTGAACTTGCCCTTACGTTCCAAATGGTTAGAAGGACGGCTCTTCCGTGTCGGAGCGTGGCGCAGCCTGGTAGCGCACTTGACTGGGGGTCAAGGGGTCGCAGGTTCGAATCCTGTCGCTCCGACCATTTCCTGCGGGAAATAGCGGAAGACGAAAGGCCGCCCTTCGGGGCGGCCTTTTTCATTTCCGGCCTAGAGCATTTTCCGATCCGAATGGATCGGTGAAATGCTCCGGGTTTTTGATTTAGAGCCCTTTTTATCCGACTGATCGTTTCGATCATGTCGGAAAGGGCTCTAGCGCTGACCGACGTCGAGCGGCTTGTCGGCCTTGCCCATCCAGGTGATCAGCGGGATCACCGGCGCGATCCAGCCCATGCCCAGCGCCACGAAGTAGACGAGGTGCACGAAGCGGTTCTGCGGCAGGTGGTCGTAGAGGCCGGCGAAGGCCCAGATCCAGCCGACCAGAATCGCCATCACGCCGACCGAGCCGATCAGCTTGCGCCATTTCGCGGGAATGAGGCGGGCCGGGACAAGAGGAGCGCTCACGCGGTTCTCCGGAAGAGGCCGAGCACGGCCAGGAACAGAATCGCCCCGACGCTGGAGACCACCAGCTCGCCGAGGAAGCCCGGCAGGTTCAGGTCGATGCGCGAAGCGATGAACGCTCCGATGAAGGAGCCGATGACGCCGATCAAGAGCTTGATGAACAGCGAGTGGCGCCGTCCCAGCACCAGATCGGCGATCCAGCCGGCCAGGATGCCGATGACCGCCGCCGCGAAAACCCCCATGCCGCTCATCGTTCTCTCCCCCGAGGCAGGCGTTCTAGCCCGAAGCAGAAGCGCCGTCATGCTGAGCCATAGAAACATTGATGCGCGCAAGCGGCGGGCGTAGGGAGGGGGCGCCGCATTTCGGCCCAGAAGTGACGCTTTTCCGACCCCATGACGTCTTTCCTGCGTTCCGACCGCTCGCGCCCTGTCGCGATCTGGCTCTTCATCGTCGCCGTCATGGTCTTCGCCATGGTGGTGGTCGGCGGGGCGACCCGCCTGACCGACTCCGGTCTCTCGATCACCCAGTGGAAGCCGATCATGGGCGCGTTGCCGCCCATGTCCGAGCAGGCCTGGCGTGAAAGCTTCGAGCTGTACAAGAAGATCCCCCAGTTCCAGCTGGTGAACCCCGACATGACCGTCGAGGGCTACAAGGGCATCTTCTGGTGGGAGTGGGCGCACCGCTTCCTGGGCCGCGCGGTCGGCTTGGTCTTCGCCGTGCCTTTCGTGGTCTTCCTGATCCGTCGCGACATCCCGCGCCGCCTGATCGCCCGCTGCGCCATCATGCTGGGCCTGGGTGGCCTGCAAGGCCTGGTCGGCTGGTGGATGGTGTCCAGCGGCCTTTCGGAGCGGGTTTCGGTGGCGCCGGAACGGCTGATGATCCACCTGGGCTTGGCCCTGGCTCTGTTCGTCGTCCTGATCTGGACCGCCCTGGACGCCTGGAGCGGCTCGCCGCGGGTCGAGGAGCGCTCGGCCTGGCGCAACTGGTCGCTGGCCTTCCTGGGCGCGGTGTTCTTCCAGAGCCTGCTGGGCGCGCTGGTGGCCGGCAACGACGCTGGCATGGTCTATAACGACTGGCCGCTGATGAACGGCGGCTTCTTCCCGGCCGAGTACGCGGGCAAGGGTCTGTGGGGCACGCTGGCGCACAGCCAGGGCGCAGTGCAACTGCACCACCGGCTGATGGCCTACGCCCTGTTCGTCGGCGGGATCGTACTGGCCTTTTTTGCTTCTCGTGACCGGCCGCTGGCTGGCGGCAGCAAGCAGGCCGCCTTGGCCGTCGCTATCGTCGTGGCGCTGCAAGCGGGTCTGGGAATCTGGACGCTGATGGCCGCCGTGCCGATCAGCCTGGGCATTCTGCACCAGGCTGGCGCGGCCGTGCTGCTGGGCGTCGCCACCGTTTTCGCGTGGCGGGTGCGACGCCCCTGATCTTAGGCTTTCACGCTGGCCCACGGGCCGGTGATCGCCAGGGTGAAGCCGGGGTTCTGCACATTGACGAACAGCGTGCCGCCGTCCGGCGAGAAGCACGCGCCGCAGAACTCCGAATTGTCGGCATGGACGTTGCGGCCCAGCGTGTAGACCTTGCCGTCCGGCGTAATGCCCCGCAGGTGATTGCGCAGAGTGTCGGAATAGCGGTCCTCGCAGACGACGAGATGACCCCACGGCGCGACCACCAGGTTGTCGGCATAGTCGAGGACGGTCTTGTTCCCGCTTTCCACGAACAGCTGCAGCCGACCCGGCGCATCCGCCTCGCCGGCCTGGCCTTCATGTTCGCTGGGCACGTAGCGGAAGATCTGGCCCGCCGCGGCCGCGCCGCCCGAGGTGCAGGCGAAATAGAGTTCACCCTGGCCGAAGAACACGCCTTCGCCGCGGCTGAACACCGCCGCGCCGGCCTTGTGACCCCGTCGGCGCAGGTCGTCGTTGGGATTGTCGACGCCGTCCAGATCGATCCAGCGCGCGGCCTTCCAGCCGCCGGCTGGGAACGATTTTTCCGCTTGGTTGCGGGTGTCGCCCTCGGGGGCGTCGACCAGGCCCAGGGCCTGGAGGCGACCGCCTGCGGTCAGGTTGCGCCGATCGTTGGGCAGGAAGCGATAGAAGAGGCCGTCGCCGACGTCCTCGGTCAGATAGACCACGCCCGTGCGCGGATCGATGCAGGCCGCCTCGTGCTTGAAGCGGCCCATGGCGGTCAGGGCGACCGGCTGGACCAGGCCCGTCTCGGCGCTAGGCACTTCGAAGACATAGCCATGGCTCTTGCCGGCCTTGTCGCCCGCCGGGATCGTCGTTTCCTCGCAGGTCAGCCACGAGCCCCAGGGCGTGATGCCGCCGGCGCAGTTCACCAGGGTGCCGGCCAGGCTCAGGTGCTGACGCTCGGTCTGGCCGGTCTTGAGGTTATAGAGCTGTGTCGTGGTGCCGCCGGGCAGGGGCGTCCCCTGGCCGAAGTCCCAGACCTTGCTGCGGTCGATCTTGTCCAGCAGGCGTGCGCCGGGGCCGAAGGCGCTGTCATCGCCGGGGGAGAGTTCGTGGTTTCGGACCAGCAGGACCTTGTCGTCGCCGGCCGCGAAACAGCCCATGCCGTCGAACTTGCCGGGGAGCAGCAGGCCATCGCTCATGGTCTGGCCGACCTGGGCGATCACGCGGTAGCTGAAACCCTTGGGCAGGTCGAGCATCCGCTTGGGATCGGCGACCAGTGGGCCATAGCCCTCGACTTCGTTCAGATAGGTCTCAGCGCCCTCAGCGCGGGCCGAGAAGGCGGCGAAGGCCAGGCTGGTGGCGGTCGCGCCGAGGAAGCGCCTGCGGGAAAAGGCCATGGATCAGTCCTGTTATTGTGTAACGTTTATGCCTATGCCCGGCTTTCATGACAGTTCGAACATGAGAGTTGCGGTATTATAATACCCTATCGCATACATCGTTGTATTCATTGATGTTTGCATGTTTTTGGCGCGATCATTGTTGACAGCTGCCGACGCGTCCCGTACAGGCCGCACCTCACACGGACGAAGCCGGATTTTTCGGGTTCGAACGCCCAAGAAACTACGGATCAATCCCATGCAGAAGATCACGGCTTCGTTGAAGCCGGCCGAGGTCGAAAAGAAGTGGATCGTGGTCGACGCCCAGGACGCCGTTGTCGGTCGTCTGGCGACGTTCATCGCCATGCGTCTTCGCGGCAAGCACCGTCCTGACTACACCCCGCACGTCGATTGCGGCGACTTCGTCGTCGTCATCAACGCCGACAAGGTGAAGTTCACGGGCAAGAAGCTCGACGACAAGGTCTATTACCGTCACACCGGTCACCCGGGCGGCGTCAAGGAAACCACCCCCCGCAAGGTGCTGGGGGGCAAGTTCCCGGAACGCGTCCTGGAAAAGGCCGTCGAGCGCATGCTGCCGAAGGAAAGCCCGCTTGCTCGCAAGCAGCTGACCCACCTGCTGATCTACAACAACGGCGAGCACCCGCACCAAGCGCAAAACCCCGAAGTCGTCGACTTCGCGGGCCGCAACGCCAAGAACACCCGGAGCATCTAAGCCATGACCGACGCACAAGGCTTTGACGCGCTGGCCAGCCTGTCCAGCAACCCGGTCGCCGCTCCGGCCGAGCCCAAGATCGACGCCCAAGGCCGCGCCTACGCGACCGGCAAGCGCAAGAACGCGATCGCTCGCGTCTGGATCAAGCCGGGCAAGGGTTCGATCACCATCAACGGCCGCGACCAAGAAGTTTACTTCGCCCGTCCGGTGCTGCGCATGATGATCGCCCAGCCGCTGGAAGTGACCGAGCGCTTGGGTCAATTCGACGTCGTCGTGACCGTGCAAGGCTCGGGCCTGTCGGGCCAAGCCGGCGCGATCCGCCACGGCCTGTCCAAGGCCCTGACCTATTACGAGCCCGGCCTGCGCCCGGTCCTGAAGCCGCACGGCTTCCTGACCCGCGACAGCCGCGTCGTCGAGCGTAAGAAGTACGGCAAGGCCAAGGCCCGCCGCAGCTTCCAGTTCTCGAAGCGCTAAACGCGGTTCACACCCGTTTGGAAGAGGGCGCTTCGGTCATCCGAAGCGCCCTTTTTCATTTCTGTCTTTGTTTTCTGCGTTTGCTGGCGTCAGCCAGAATCGGAGTTCGTCATGACCGTTGCGCCCAAGGTCTTCATCGACGGCGAAGCCGGCACCACCGGCCTGCAGATCCGCGAGCGCCTGATCGGCCGCACCGATCTGCAGCTGATCTCGATCGATCCCGACAAGCGCAAGGACGCCGACGCCCGCGCGGCGATGCTGAACGACGCCGACGCCGTGATCCTGTGCCTGCCCGACGATGCGGCCAAGGAAGCCGTGTCGCTGGTCACCAATCCCGACACCGTCATCATCGACGCCTCGACCGCCTATCGCACCGCCGAGGGCTGGGCCTATGGCTTCGCCGAGCTGGATGGCGAGCAGCGCGGCAAGATCGCCGCGTCGAAGCGGATCTCGAACCCGGGCTGCTATCCGACCGGCGCCATCGCCCTGACGCGGCCGTTGGTCAGCGCCGGCATCATCCCGCCGGAGCTGCCGCTCTCGTACAACGCCGTCTCGGGCTATACCGGCGGCGGCAAGGCGATGATCGCCCAGTTCGAGGACGAGAGCGCTGCAGACCACACCCGCGCGCCCTATTTCATCTACGGCCTGTCGCTGAACCACAAGCACGTGCCGGAGATGCAGAAACACGGCGGCCTGCTGAGCCGTCCGCTCTTCGCGCCCGCCGTGGGCCGTTACGCCCAGGGCATGATCGTCGAGCTGCCGCTGCACTTCGCCTGCCTGGCCGACGCGACGTCGCTGCGCGACATCCATGCGGCGCTGGCCGATCACTACAAGGGCGAGCGGTTCGTCGAGGTCGCCTCGCTGGACGAAGCCAAGAGCCTCAGCACGTTGGACCCGGAAGGCCTGAACGGCACCAACCGTCTGAAGCTGTTCGTGTTCGGCTCGGACACCAGCGGCCAGGCGCGTCTGGTGGCGCTGCTCGACAACCTGGGTAAGGGCGCCTCGGGCGCGGCGGTCCAGAACATGAATATCGCCCTGGGCCTGAAGGAAGACGCCGGACTGTAACCGGCGTCTACACCCGCCAGCGGTAGTGCCCGGCGGGCCTGTGCAGCTTGAACCGCCACAGCGGCTCCTCCTGGACGCCGCCGCCGATGTTGTGGGCCACGCGGACGGTCTGTGGACCGCTGACCACGACGCCCAGGTGGGGCCGCCCACCACCGGCCAGTCGCCAGGTCAGGATGTCGCCCGGCTGCGGCGCAGTGAACGCGTCGCCGCCTAGCGGTCCGGAGCCGGGCAGGGGCAGCTTGGCGTTCTGCCGCACCAGGAAGGTCTCCAGATTCAGCACCCGCCGATGGTCGATGTTGGCGTCCGGCTTCGTCAGGCCCCACTCGCGGCGCGAGGGGTAGGCGGCAAACGCCTTGACCATGTCATCGTGCACTCGCTTTTGCAGGTCGATGTCCCAGGCGTCGCGAGCAGCGCGGATCAGCACGTCCGAGCAGACGCCGCTGGTGCGCAGCACGTCGCCATTGGGATAGCCGATCGCCCGGTAGCCGGGATCATACTCCACCGTGACGCCGATCTGCTCACGCGCCGCGGCGGCCAGCTTGGTTCCGGCGTTGGCGATCAGCGCGTGGCTTTGCCCCGCCGCGAACGGCGCGGTGGCGAACATCGTCAGGGCGGTGCGGCGACTCAAGGTGAGCATGGACGCAAGCTTCGCCACGATCCCGGCGAGATTTGGGCGAACGACGATCTTCGGTGGATTAGGCCTGTGACTTGACCAGCACGAAGCTGCCTGGCGCGTTCTCCAGAGGCTTCAGCTTGCCCTTGGCGGGATCGCGGGCCGGGACCTGCTTGCCGGACTTGGCGCGTAGCCACTCGGCCCAATGCGGCCACCACGAACCCGGGTTCTCCTGTGCGCCCGAGATCCACTCGCCGACCTCGCCGGGCAGGGCCTGGTTGGTCCAGTGCTGGTACTTCCTGGCGTCCGGATGGTTGATCACCCCGGCGATGTGCCCCGAGCCTGCCATGGTGAAGGTCACCGGTCCGCCGAACGCCTTGGCCCCGCGATAGACGCTGCGATAGGGCGCGATGTGGTCGTCCTTGGACGACTGGATATAGATCGGAGTCTTCACCTTGGAGAGGTCCAGATGCTCGCCGCCCAGGCTGAGCTGGCCCGTGGTCAGGGCGTTGTCCTTGTAGAAATTGCGCAGATAGAACAGGTGCAGCGACTTGGGCATGCGTGTCTGGTCGGCGTTCCAGAACAGCAGGTCGAACGGCCGTGGCTCCTTGCCCATGAGGTAGTTGCTGACGAAGAACGACCAGATCAGGTCGTTGCCACGCAGGGCGTTGAAGGTGTCGGCCATCGACTGGCTGGGCAGGAAGCCGCCAGCCTGGTCCATCTGCTGCTCGATCGACTGCAGCCATTTCTCGTCGGTAAACAGCAAGAGGTCGCCGGCCTCGGCGAAGTCCTGCTGGGCCGCGAAGAAGGTAGCCGAATTGATCCGCTGGTCGCCCTTGGCGGCCATGTGCGCCAGGGCCACCGACAGCAGGGTGCCGCCGATGCAGTAGCCGACGGTGTTGACCTTCTCGACGCCGCACTGGGTCATGACCTGCTGGGTGGCGTCATAGATGCCCTCCAGCATGTAGTCCTCGAAGGTCTTGGCCGCGAGTTGCTGGTCGGGATTGACCCACGAGGCGACGAACACCGTGAAGCCCTGGCCCGTCAGCCAGCGGATCATCGAGTTCTCGGGGCGCAAATCCAGGATGTAGAACTTGTTGATCCACGGCGGGAAGATCAGCAGCGGGATCTCGCAGACCGTCTCGGTGGTCGGGTCGAACTGCAAGAGCTGCAGGATGTCGTTCTGGTAGACGACCTTGCCCGGGGCGGTGGCGACGTTCTCGCCGACCTTGAACTTGGCCAGGTCCGTCTGGCTGATCGCCAGCTGCCCGCCGCCGCGCTCCAGGTCGGCGGCGAAGTTTTCCATGCCGCGGACCAGGCTCTGGCCCTGGGTCTGCACCACCTCGCGCAGGGCGGCGGGGTTGGAGATCAGGAAGTTCGACGGCGAGAAGGCGTCGGTCAGCATCTTGGTGAAGAACTCGACCCGGCGCTTGGCGGCCGGATCCACGCCCTGGACCTCGGCGACCAGGCCGTTCAGCCAGTTCGAGGACAGCAGATAGGACTGCTTCATCAGGTCGAACATCGGGTTCGACGCCCAGTCCGGGTCATTGAAGCGCTTGTCGCCGGCGGCGGGGCTGACGACGGGCGCGACGGCTTCGCCAGAGGCGCGGCGGGCGGCCGACTGCCACAGCTCCATGTACTGGCTGAAAAGATCGGCCTGGGCGCGCATCAGCCGGTCCGGCTGGGCGGCCAGGCGGGTCATGACCTCGTTCAGGGCCGGGGCGACGTGGAAGGGGTCGGGCGTTAGGGCCGCCGGTCGGTCGGCCTGGCGCAGAGCGGCCTCGGCGATCGCGCCCTGGGCCGTGACGGCGGCGCGGGCCAGATTGGCCGAAAGGGTCTCGACGATCTTCAACTGGTCGGCCGACAGCATGTCGGCGAAGCCGGGGAAGGGCGGGGCCTGCCTCTGCTGACCGCCGGCGGCCGATTCGGGGCGCGGCGGCGGTTCGACGGCTTCAGGCTTCGGCTTGGAGGCCTTGGGGGCCGCCTTCTTGGCGGCGGCGGGCTTGGGTTCGGGCGCTTCGGCTCCAGAGGCGGCTTTCTTCCGAGGCTTTGAACCCGATTTCGCCGTCGCCATGTATTTCCTCCGCTTCGTCCGAAGTCGTCTGCGAAAAGCCGCGTCGAACGCCTTTCGCTCGCCGCGATCATCGCATAAGACCAGAACCGATGAACGGCGAAACCCGCAAAATCGTACGCCTTGGTCTGATCGTCGGCTTCGCCGCCGGCGCGACCGCGTGCGCGAGCCCGTTCAAGACCGCCCAGGTCGATCCCAGCTCGCCGGTCGCCGCCTCGGTGACTGCCGCCGCCAAGGAGAAGGGCGGGCGCCGCGGGTTCTCGGACATCCCGGAAATCCCCAAGGATGTGCCCACGACGGACCAAATTCGGGCGGCTGTCGCGCAGCAGGAAATCGCTGGTGACGCGGTGACCAAGGCTGTCGCGCCCAGCACTTGGGAGCTGAAGGACAGCGAAGGCTACGCATCCAAGGCCCAGCGCGACGTGAAGGCCTCGGCCATCGCCGCGCCGACCGACGCCGACCGCGCAGCCACCGAAGCCTTCGCCCGCGCAGCGCGCGGCCGAGCTAGCGCGCCTCCGTCCCAGCCCTAATCGGGCGACGGAGGCATAATCTTCCTTGAACCGGCTTGGCTCGGCCCCGCTTGGGGTCTATCCATGCCCGACTTTTCGCTCCCAGAGCGCCGAAGCGGCGCACAGAGCCCTCATGAGCACCGATTTCCACCGTATCCGCCGCCTGCCGCCTTACGTCTTCGAAGAGGTCAACAAGATCAAGGCGCGCCTCCGTGCCGAGGGGACCGACATCATCGACTTCGGCATGGGCAATCCCGACATGCCGACGCCGCAGCACATCGTCGACAAGCTGATCGAGACGGCCCGTGATCCCAAAGCCGGCCGTTATTCGGCGTCCAAGGGCGTGCCCGGCCTGCGCAAGGCCATGGCCAACTACTACGGCCGCCGTTTCGGCGTGAAGCTGAACCCCGACACCGAGGTGATCGCCACCCTGGGCTCCAAGGAAGGCTTCGCCAACCTCGCCCAGGCCCTGACCGGCCCGGGTGATGTGATCATCTGTCCGAACCCGGCCTATCCGATCCACGCCTTCGGCTTCATCATGGCCGGCGGCATCATCCGCCACGTGCCGGCCCTGTCGCCGGAAGAGTACCTGTCCAACATCAGCCGCGCGGTGAAGCACTCGGTGCCGCCGCCGTCCGTGCTGATCCTGTCCTACCCGTCGAACCCGACCGCCCAGTGGGTGGATCTGGACTTCTACAAGGACGCGGTGGCGCTGGCCAAGAAGCACGACCTGCTGGTGATCAGCGACGTGGCCTATGGCGAGATCTATTTCGACAACAACCCGCCGCCTTCGATCCTGCAGGTGGACGGCGCCAAGGACATCGCGGTCGAGGTCAACTCGCTGTCGAAGACCTACGCCATGGCCGGCTGGCGCGTGGGCATGGTGGTCGGCAACGCCCGCATCTGCGCGGCCCTGGCTCGCGTGAAGTCCTATCTGGACTACGGCGCCTACACTCCGGTGCAGGTGGCTGCGGCTGCGGCGCTGAATGGCCCGCAGGACTGCGTCGACGAGATCCGCGGCATCTACAAGAGCCGCCGCGACACCCTGATCAAGTCGATGAAGGGGGCGGGCTGGGACATCCCCAATCCGCCGGCCTCGATGTTCGCCTGGGCCAAGATTCCCGAGGCGTATCGCGAAGCCGGTTCGATGCTGTTCTCGCGCCTGCTGATCGAGGAGGCCGGCGTCGCCGTGGCCCCCGGCATCGGCTTTGGCGAATACGGCGAGGGCTATGTGCGGATCGGTCTTGTCGAGAACGAGCACCGCATCCGCCAGGCGGCGCGCAACGTGAAGAAATTCATCGCCAACGCCGACTCCATCCTGGCCAAGGCCCACAACAAGATGGAACAGGCGTAAGCGTCGCGTTCGACTAAGGATTCCGAGATGACCAACAAGACCTGGCGCGTCGGCGTCGCGGGCCTGGGCACCGTGGGCGGTGGCCTCCTGCAGTTCCTGGCCGAGCGCCCGGGCTTCGCGCCGGCCGGCGACAAGGCGGTCGTGACCGCCGTGTCGGCTCGTAACAAGTCGCGTCCGCGTACGGTCGACATCTCGGGCCTGGCCTGGTTCGACGATCCGGTGGCCCTGGCGGCTTCGCCGGACGTCGACCTGTTCGTCGAACTGATCGGCGGCTCCGACGGCCCGGCCAAGGTCGCCGTCGAGACGGCCCTGAAGGCCGGCAAGCCGGTGGTCACGGCCAACAAGGCCCTGATCGCGGTGCATGGCGCCGAATTGGCGGCGCTTTCGGAGGCCACGGGCGCGCCGCTGCTGTTCGAAGCCGCGGTGATGGGCGGCGTGCCGGCTGTGAAGATCATGCGCGAAGCCCTGGTCGGCGACGACATCGTCTCGGTGGCCGGCATCCTCAACGGCACTTGCAACTTCATCCTCTCGGAGATGGAGCGCACCGGCCGCTCGTTCGCCGACGTGCTGCGTGAAGCCCAAGGCCTGGGCTATGCCGAGGCCGACCCGACCATGGACGTCGGCGGTTTCGATGCCGGCCACAAGATCAGCATCCTGGCCGCTCTGGCCTTCGGCTGCGCCCCGAACTTCGAGGCCGCCGAGATCGAGGGCATCAGCGACGTTGATTTGCTCGACATCAAGCTGGCCAAGGATCTGGGTTACCGCATCAAGCTGATCGCCGGTGCGGCCAAGGCCGATGGCGGGGTGGCGGTGAAGGTGCATCCGACGCTGGTGCCGCTGGACCACCCGCTGGCCCAGGCCGGCGGCGCGCTGAATGCGCTGTTCATCGAAGGCGCCCGCATCGGCCGCATCTTCGTGCAGGGGCCGGGCGCGGGCGCGGGTCCGACCGCCGCCGCCGTGGCCGCCGACATCGCCGACGTGATGACCAAGGCCCAGCGTCCGGTGTTCCAGGCCCC
This sequence comes from uncultured Caulobacter sp., assembly GCA_964601775.1. Taxonomy (GTDB): domain Bacteria; phylum Pseudomonadota; class Alphaproteobacteria; order Caulobacterales; family Caulobacteraceae; genus Caulobacter. The sequence goes on from CAZRPD010000070.1 coordinate 15,390, forward strand.
GGCCGGCGAACTGGCCCCGTTCATCGCCGTGGATCCGGCCCGCGCCGTGGGCAAGGCCTATCTGCGGGTCATGGTCCAGGACCAGCCGGGCGTGATCGCGGCGATCTCCGAGACCCTGGCCGAGTGCGGCGTCTCGATCGACAGCTTCCTGCAGAAGCCCGTCGATGGGGCGGGCGGCGTGCCGATCGTGCTCGTTACCCATGCGACCCCTGAATCGAAGCTGCTGGATGCGATTAGCCGCATCGAAAAACTCGAGACCGTGCTAGAGCGTCCTCGCCTTTTGCGCGTCGCGCGCATCTGACGACTCGCGGAAAGCGGGCGTCCAAGGCGAGTGTGGGAACAGGCCCCCGTCCGCGGGGCCGGGAGAGACGGATGAGTTCGAACACCCTGGACCGTGCGCTGGTCCTGGACGCCGTTCGCGTTACCGAAGCCGCCGCCATCGCGTCGTGGACCCAGCTGGGCCGCGGCGACGAGATGGCCGCCGACCAGGCGGCCGTCGACGCGATGCGCAACGCCTTGAACGAACTGAACATCGACGGCGAGATCGTCATCGGCGAGGGCGAGCGCGACGAAGCGCCGATGCTCTATATCGGCGAGAAGGTCGGCACGGGCAAAGGTCCCAGGATCGACATCGCGCTGGACCCGCTGGAAGGCACCACCCTGGCGGCCAAGTCCCAGCCCAACGCCCTGACGGTGATGGCCTGGGCGCCCAAGGGTACGCTGCTGAACGCGCCCGACACCTATATGGACAAGATCGCCTGCGGCCCGGGCCTGCCGGCCGGCGTGATCGACCTGGACAAGTCGCCGGCAGAGAACGTCAAGGCGCTCGCTGAAGCCAAGGGTGTTGCGCCCACCGAGATCACCGTCTGCGTGCTGGACCGTCCGCGTCACGCCGAGATCATCGCCAGCGTCCGTTCGGTCGGGGCTCGCGTTCATCTGATCACGGACGGTGACGTCGCCGGCGTCATCAACACCACCGATCCCTCGACCGGCGTCGACATGTATGTCGGCTCGGGCGGCGCGCCGGAAGGCGTCCTGGCTTGCGCGGCTCTGAAGTGCGTCGGCGGCCAGTTCCAAGGGCGGCTGCTGTTCCGCAACGCCGACGAGCGCGCCCGCGCCGCCCGCTGGGGCATCACTGAGCTGGACAAGAAGTACGACCTGCACGAGATCGTCCGCGACGAGGCGATCTTCGCCGCCACCGGCGTCACGCGCGGCGGTCTGGTCGACGGCGTGATCTTCCGCGACGGCTGCGTCCACACCCACACCCTGGTGATGAACTCCTCGACGGGCACTGTTCGTGAAGTTCGCATGAAGCGGAAAGTCTGAGACTTTCCTGTCACGGCCGTCCGGTAGAGGCGGCCGTTCTGCTTTCTCTTTCGAGGCTCCCATGACGACCTTCGTTGATCTTGCCGCCTGGCTTGAAGCCCAGCCGGCCGACGCCGCGCTCAAGGACGTCGTCGCGACGATCGCCGAAACCTGCGCCGACATCAGCCGGGTCGTGGCCTCCGGCGCGCTGTCGGGCAGCCTGGGCGCGGCCGGCAGCACCAATGTCCAGGACGAGGAGCAGAAGAAGCTCGACGTCATCACCAACGACATGCTGAGCGACGCCCTGAAGGCCTGCGCCCCGGTCGCCGGCCTGGCTTCGGAAGAGCTGGAAGAGGTCGAGCCCACCGGCCGCATCGGCGGCTATCTGGTGACCTTCGATCCGCTGGACGGCTCCAGCAACATCGACATCAACGCGCCGGTCGGGACGATCTTCTCGGTGCTGCCCGCGCCGGCGGGGCAGGCGGCGGTCGAGGCCGACTTCCTGCAGCCGGGCGCGAACCAGGTCGCCGCCGGCTATGCCGTGTATGGCCCGCAGACCATGCTGGTCCTGACCGTGGCGGACGGCGTCAACGGCTTCACCCTGGCCGCCGACGGCCAATGGCTGCTGACCCATCCGGCGATCACCATCAAGCCCGACACCGCCGAGTTCGCGATCAACGTCTCGAACCAGCGCCACTGGGCCGCGCCCGTGCGCCGCTATGTCGACGGCTGCCTGCAGGGCAAGGACGGTCCGCGGGGCAAGAACTTCAACATGCGCTGGGTCGCGGCCATGGTCGCCGACGTGCACCGCATCCTGATGCGCGGCGGGATCTTCCTGTACCCGTGGGACGCCCGCGAGCCCGGCAAGCCCGGCAAGCTGCGCCTGATGTACGAGGCCAATCCGATGAGCCTGCTGGTGGAGCGGGCCGGCGGCCAGTCCACGGACGGCGTCACCCGGATCCTCGACCTTCAGCCGACCAAGCTGCACCAGCGCGTGCCGGTCGTGCTGGGCTCGGCCAACGAGGTCGAGGCGGTTCGCGCCGAGATGCAAGCCGGGTAAGCGCGATAGCCGAAAGTGGTCGCCGGTTTCGGCGGCCATCGCGCGCCAAACATCAGAGAGACTCACGTCCGGTATGGTCGTGGCGGCGTAGCATGGAGCGAATCCGCGTTAACGGATAGTCTGCCGCGATGGCCGATGGTGCTCCCAATATCGTTTCCAGCGCCTTCCTGGGCGTCGAGCGCTCGCTGAGCGGCCGCGCCTGGCGCGAACGGCCAGCGGACATGGCCGTGGTGCGCGACATCCAGCAGCGCCACGGCCTGACCGAACCTCTGGCCCGAGCGCTCGTCTCGCGCGGTGTCACGCTGGAGAGCGCCGAGCACTATCTGCGTCCGACCCTGAAGGCGCTGTTCCCCGATCCGTCGACCTTTACCGACATGGACCGCGCCGCCGAGATCCTGATCGACGCCCTGGAGCAGGGGCGACCGACCATGGTGTTCGCCGACTACGACGTCGACGGGGCCACCAGCGCCGCCCAACTGGTCCGCTGGTTCCGGCACATGGGCGTCGAGCTGCCGATCTATATTCCCGACCGCCTGACCGAAGGCTACGGCCCCAGCCCCGCGGCCTTCCGCACCATCCGCGAGGGCGGGGCCGAACTGGTCGTGACTCTGGACTGCGGAGCGGCCGCCTATGACGCCATCGCCAGCGCCGGCGAGATCGGCCTGGAGGTCGTGGTCATCGACCACCACCTAATGCGCGAGGACCCGCCGGCCGCGGCCGCCGTGGTCAATCCCAATCGTCCGGGCTGCCAAAGCGGGCAGGGCGTCCTGGCCGCCGCCGGCGTGACCTTCGTGCTGCTGGCCGCTCTGAACCGCGAGGCCCGCAAGCGCGGCCTGTTCACCGAGGAACGCCCGCAGCCCGATCCGCGTCAGTGGCTGGATCTGGTGGCCCTGGGCGAGGTCTGTGACGTCACCCAGCTGGTCGGTTTCAACCGCGCCCTGACCACCCTGGGCCTGCGCACCATGGGCGCCTGGGCCAATCCGGGGCTGAAGGCCTTGTTCGAGGTCGGCAAGGGTTCGGGCGAGCCGTCTGTCTTCCACGCCGGCTTCATCCTGGGCCCGCGCATCAATGCCGGTGGCCGTATCGGCCGCTCGGACCTGGGCGCCAAGCTGCTCTCGACCGACGATCCGCTGGAGGCCGCCGCCCTGGCCGAGGAGCTGGACAGCCTCAACACCGAACGCAAGGCCGTCGAGGCCGCCGTGGTCGAAGAGGCCGCCGCCGTGCTGGAGCGTGGCAACTTCAATACCGAGGCTCCGGTCATCGTGGTGGCGGGCGAGGACTGGCATCCGGGCGTCATCGGCATCGTCGCCGGCCGCCTGCGCGAACGCTATCGCAAGCCGGTGGTGGTGATCGGCGTCGACCGCGCCGCCAATGTCGGCAAGGGCTCGGGCCGTTCGCAGCCCGGCGTCAATCTGGGCCGCGCCATCCAGGCGGCTTACGAGGCCGGCCTGTTGATGGCCGGCGGCGGTCACGCCATGGCGGCGGGCCTGTCGATTCGTCCCGAGATGATTCCCGAGTTCCGCGCCTTCCTCGAAGAGCGCCTGGCCGGCGAGATGGAGGCGGTGGGCGTCGAATCGGTCGAGATCGACGCGCTGGTCCAGCCCCGCGCGGCGAATCGCGCGCTGCTCGACGACTTCCAGCGCCTGGCCCCATTCGGTCCAGGCAATCCGGAGCCGCTGTTCGCCCTGACCCAGGTGCGGCCCGACCGCGTCTCCGCCCTGAAAGGCGGTCATGTGCGCATGGACCTCGTCGGCCCGACCGGCGACCGCATCAAGGCCATCAGCTGGCGAAGCGCAGAAACGCCGCTGGGCCAGCGCCTGCTGGCTGGCGGCGGGGCCTTGGACGTCGTCGGCAAGCTCAAACCCGATGACTACATGGGCCGGAACGGCGTCCAGCTGGAGATCGAGGACGCTCACGATCCCCGAGCGCGTTACGCGCTCTAAACCTTGAAGTGATCGAGCCAAACGATGTTTGGCTCTAGGGCCCGATATTCAGAATAGGCCCTTTGCCGCAGGGTATGTGAACGGACTGAAAAAATGACTTTCAGCCGCTTGCGCACCCCAGAGGTCGCGGCTATACACCCGCTTCCTCGCGGGGCCGTGGTCCCTTCGTCTATCGGTTAGGACGCCAGATTTTCAATCTGGAGAGAGGGGTTCGACTCCCCTAGGGACTGCCACCCGCGAGGCCATACTACTGACGATGTTCCGCTTCGGCGGCGACGTGGTCCCTTCGTCTATCGGTTAGGACGCCAGATTTTCAATCTGGAGAGAGGGGTTCGACTCCCCTAGGGACTGCCATCTCTGGCTGTATTTCTCAATTGTTTCTGGCTTGTTGCTGCGACGAAATGTCGCGGAACGCACCCGCTCGCGGTTTTGACGTGATTTCGTCATTGACGGCTCTCGTTACGCGAGAACACTGTTCTCGTAGTGCTTGCTCCGATGGGCTGATTGGGCAAGCCAGAGGGGTGGGATGTCTGGTTTCGATTTTGAGGACGCCGCGGCGCACGAAGAGTTCGTGCGTATCAGCGGCAAGGTGAAGTGGTTCGACGCCGGAAAGGGCTATGGGTTCATCGTACCGGATGATCCCGACCAGACCGGGCTGAAGGACGTGCTTCTGCATGTGACGTCGCTGCGCAATTGCGGCCGCGAGACCGCCATGGAAGGCGCTGTCATCGTCTGCGACGTCGTCCGCCGGTCCAAAGGCTGGCAGGTCAGCGAAGTGGTCAATCTCGACGAAAGTCTGGCGCCGGCGCCGATCGAACGGCAAAGGCGCAGCTTCGCCGAAGGGGTCGCGCGACGCGAAAGCCTGCGCGACAGTGGTCATAGCCACGGCCATGGGCGCGACGCCCTGACGCCGGAGGGGCCGGCCGAGCATGCCAAGGTGAAGTGGTTCAACCGCACCAAGGGCTATGGCTTCGTCATCCGCGATGCCGAGCCGGGCGATATCTTCGTGCACATCGAGACGCTCCGCCGGGGCGGTCTCGAGGATCTGCAGCCGGGCGACGACGTTCTGGTGCGGTTCGCGCGGGGCCCCAAGGGGCTGGTCGTGGCCGAGATCACGCCCGGCGACGTCTGACCGTCTTTCGCCGCTTCGGCCTGGAAGCTAGTCTTGGCAGGACTGGCTTCCAACGAGGTGACGCGTGACGCAACGGATGATCGAACGACGGGCGCTGCTGGCCGCGCTGGGCCTTGGCCTCTGCGCGGGCGGCCAGGACTTTGCCGCGCCCAAGCTGGAGACGGTCGAGGTCGTCGCCAGCCGCGGTCGTACGCGCTTCCAGGTCGAGATCGCCGCCACCCCTGCCGAACAGGCGAGGGGACTGATGTTCCGCAAGTCCCTGGCGCCCGATCGGGGCATGCTCTTCACCTATAGACGTCCGCAGCCGGCCGCCTACTGGATGAAGAACACGCTGATCCCGCTGGACATCATCTACATCCGGCCGGACGGGACGATCCTGTCGATCGTGCGCAACGCCCGGCCGCATGACGAGACGCCGCTGCCGTCGGGCGGGTTGGTGCTGGGCGTTCTGGAGATCGCCGGCGGCCGCGCCGCGCAGCTCGGAATCCTGCCGGGGGACCGTGTCCTGCACAGGATATTTCCCAAGACCTGACGCATCCGTTGATCCCCGCGCCAAACGCCTGTAGAGCAGCCGCCTGCCGGTGTTTCGGAGCGTAGCGCAGTCTGGTAGCGCGCCTGGTTTGGGACCAGGATGTCGCAGGTTCAAATCCTGCCGCTCCGACCACCGGTAAGTACTTTGGGAGAAGGTCCATGCTGGCCCGCATCTATCGCCCCGCCAAGAACGCCATGCAGTCCGGCAGAGCCAAGACCAAGGACTGGGTGCTCGAGTTCGAACCGGCGTCGGCCCGCAGACCCGATCCGCTGATGGGCTGGACGACGTCCAGCGACATGAACGGCCAGATCCGCCTGACCTTCGAGACGCGCGACGAGGCCATCGCCTACGCCCAACGCCACGAGATCGCGTTCCAGCTGTTCGAGCCCAAGACCCCCAAGCGCATCATCAAGGCCTATGCCGACAACTTCGCGGCCGGCCGCAAGCAGCCCTGGACCCACTAAGGGCCTCCCGGGCTAAGCCGGCCCCTGCGCGCCCTTAGCTCAGCTGGATAGAGCACTCGCCTTCTAAGCGAGCGGTCGCTGGTTCGAATCCAGCAGGGCGCGCCATTTCGGTTCAAAGGCACGAACGCCTAGCACCGCCGCCTCTACGCCAGAGGCGGCGGTTAGCGTTCGGAGCAGCTCGCTCCGCAGCCCACGGATGCGAACCTCTTTTCGGCTCACGACTTCCACACGTTGCGCAACCGCCCGCACCTGATCGCGGGCGAACGTGCCGTCGCCGTTCCGCAGCTTCTTGCGCACGGCGGCCGCAAAGGCGCGCAGGCTTTCCGGCGTGATCGCGGGGCCGATCTTTACGATGTGCGCCACCGCGCGCTCGGCATCCCCCTTGGCCTGGTCGCGCGTCGCGGTCAGCTCGGCGATGCGATCCTTGAGCGACGGGTCGCTTACGTCGATGACGCCATTCTCGATCGCGTCGTAAAGCCGCTTGAGCTTCGCTTCCGCCTCGGTCGCACGCCGCTCAAGATCGGCGACATGCTGGCGGCGCTGGTTAACCCACTCGTCGCGCCGTTCGAGGATCTGATCCATCAGAGCTTCGAGCCGCGCCGGGTCGAGCAGCCGCGCTTCGAGATGGTCGACCACGGCCCTGTTGAGCTGGTCCATCGGCACGGTGATGCCAGGACAGCCGGTCGCGCCCTGCCGCGCCTTCGTCGAGCAGGTGTAATAGCGATATTCCCGGCCGACGCTGCTGGTGCCTGTGCGCAGCGTCATCGCGCCGCCGCAGCACGCGCAGAAGCAAATGCCGGTGAGCAGCGTCGGCCCACCCACCGCCATCGGCGCCATCATCTTCGGGCTGCGCGCCTTGAGCGACCGCTGGACCGCCTCGAACTCCGCTTCCGAGACGATCGCCGGCACTTCCATGACGGCGTGCTCGGCCTCGGGCTTGGGCGTCCTGGTCTTGTGATCGCGCGTGTTGAAGCGGTGCTGGCCGATATAGGTCGTGCGTGTCAGCACCATATGCACCGCGCCGAGACCCCATCGCCCGCCATCGCGCGTGCGGATGTTGTTCTCGTTGAGCCACGTCGCGATTGACTTGAGCCCCATCGGTCCCCGGTCACCGACACCATTCAAAGCCATGCGGTAGATGCGCCGCACCGTCTCGGCCTGGATCGGGTCGATCTCCAGCTTCTTCTTGATCTTCGCGCCGCGCTCCCCGG
>CAZRPD010000071.1:0-4891 GCA_964601775.1 uncultured Caulobacter sp.
GCCTGCCCGAGGACCTGCTGGCCGACACCCCGCAGGGCGCCGCCGACACCATGAACGCCCGCAGCGGCACCCTGCGCGCCGGCTTCGACGACGAGACCTGCGGCGAGCTGGTCCGCGCCACCCTCAGCGCCTACCTGCCGCCGGACGAGCGCCCCGACAACCGCCTGTTCGACAAGGTCGAGCGCGGCTTCTCCAAGGTGTTCTTCCTGCGCAACTTCATGAACGGCGACATGGCGGCGGCCCGGCGCATGGGCGTCGAGATCGGCCCGCGCGACTTTGCCCTCTTCGGCCTGGTGGCGACGCTGATCACCAGCCAGCTCCTGGCCTTCCGCATGGCGCGCGAGGTCCCGGTGCTGTCGAGCCTGGCCGACGCCCACCTGGTCGGAAAGCTGCGCCGCCAACTCAAGCGCTACGGCCACGCCGAATTCACCAGCGACGCCGAAAAGTATCGGCCCACGGGGGCCAGGCCAGCGGCCGCCTAGAGGCCTCTGGCCGAGGGCGGCGACGCGTGGCACAGCTTGCGCCATGCGCCTGCCGCCCCTGAAGCCCGACTCCGACCAGATGCTGCACCTCGACGCCCTGCGCATCGTGGGCGCAGTGATGATCGTGGTGTTCCACTTCAACCGGTTCATCAATCTGGACGGCCGCTGGCAGCTGGCCGACGACACGATCAAGAGCTTCAGCCTGATCGTCGACCTGTTCTTCCTGATCTCCGGCTATGTGATGGCGGCGATCTATACCGGCCGCCTGACGACCTTCGCCAAGTACCGCGACTTCCTGCAGAAGCGCGTCGCGCGGCTGGGGCCGTTGCACTGGGCGACCTTGCTGGTCTTCGTGGTCATCGCCGCCCTCGGTTGGGCGGGCGTCATCAACGAGCGCGACGCCTCGCGCTACGACGTCGCGTGCATCCCGCAGAACATCCTGTTCATCCACGCCTGGGGGACCTGCAAGGCCCAGACCTGGAACTTCGCCAGCTGGGCGATCAGCGCCGAGATGGGGCTGTATCTGGCCCTGCCGCTGCTTTTCAAGATTACCGCTTTGGGCCGCTGGCCCACGGGCGCCGTGGCGTTCGGCAGCCTGGCCCTGCTGCTGTGGATCTCGCGCGACGGCGAGACCTTCTCGCAATGGACCTTCAACTTCGGCGTCGCCCGCGCTGTGCCGGGCTTCATGCTGGGCATGCTGGCCTTCCAGATAAGGGACGTGCTGGCCAAGCTGCCGATGGCGCGGTTCGTGATGTGGGCGCTGCTGGCGGCGTTCGTGATCGCCTCGGGCCTGGGCGCGTCGCGAACGTCGCTACTGCTGGTGATCTACGCGCTGGGCTTTGCCGCGGTCGCGGCCGATGCGGCCGGCGTCCAAGGCGGGATCAGCCGCGCCCTGGCTCCTTGGGCGCAGCTGTCGTTCAGCCTCTATCTGCTGCACCCGATCGCGCTTAAGATCGCCCTGAACTGGGTTGGCCACGGCGCCTGGAACCTGAACGGCGACGCCATGCGGCTCTGGTGCCTGTTCTGGGTGATCGCCCTCTTCCCGATCGCTTATTTCTCGCTGATCGGCTTCGAGCGCCCGGCCCGCGACTGGATCGCCAAGCTTGGTCGCAAGGCCTAGCGCAGGCTGTCCACCCACCCCGGCAGCTCGCTGATGCTCCCCAGCTCCGCATAGCGCGCATGCCCCACCGGGGCCTCGGCGGCCTCATGAGCCCAGACCAGCGGATAGGGGATCAGCGCGCCCCAGCAACCGGCCTCCAGCGCCGGCAGCACGTCCGAGCGCATCGAATTGCCGGCCATCACCGCTTGGTCAGCGCCCGTGCCATAGCGCTCGAACACCCGGCGATAGGTGCCCGCGTCCTTCTCGGACACGATCTCGACCGCCACGAAGAAGTCGCCCAGACCCGACGAGGCCAGCTTCTGCTCCTGGTGCAGCAAGTCGCCCTTGGTGACCAGGATCAGGCGATAGCGCTCCGACAGCGTCGCCAGCGCCTTCTCGACGCCGGGCAACGGCTCGATCGGCTCGGTCAGCATCTCGCGGCCCACGGCCAGGATCTCTCGGATCACCCGGGTGTCGACGCGGCCGTCGGTCAGCTCCAGCGCCGTCTCGATCATCGACAGGGTGAAGCCCTTGGCCCCGTAGCCATAGACCCGCAGGTTGCGCTTCTCGACGGCCGTCAGCTGGGCCTCGATCTTGTCGGAGTCGCCATGCTCGGACAGCAGATCGATGAAGCGCTGGTGCGACAGGCGAAACAGGCTTTCGCAGTGCCAGAGAGTGTCGTCGGCGTCGACGCCGACCGTAGTCACGGAAGTCATTGGTCTTTTTATCTTCTCGCCGAGCGGCCTGCTCCGAGCCCCTCAATAGCAGCCGCGCGTACGGGTCGCGAGGGCGGCCAAGTATCCTATATAAAAACGCCCTATTGATCGCGGCTATCGCCTGCTGATCGACGAGATGGATGAAGATGAGATTTGCCCTAACCGCGGTCGCTATCACGACGGCGCTTGCAATCCTGTCACCCGCTGCGCACGCCCAGGCTGAGAATCGGGGTCACGTCACGGCCTCACGCCTGAAGTGCCGCGCCACGCCGGAGCCCTCGGGTCAGGTCGTCGCAAAGCTGCGCCGTGGAGATCACGTACGGGTCGTTGGTCATAGTGGGGCTTGGGCCAAGGTCCGGACCAGCGCTCCGTTCCCGTGCTGGGCGGCTGGACGCTATCTGTCGCCGGACGCGGACGCCTATCGCCGACGCTAGCCCGCGCCGGATCGGAACGTGTCAGGCCTTTTTGGGCGCTAGAACGTCAGGACCGCGAACACCACGATCGAGACCGGGACGGCCGCCGACAGGGTCAGGTTCAGCAGGGTCTCGCCGACGCCGAGGACGACGCGGGTCGACAGTTCGGCGAACTTCACTTCGGACAGCTTGGCCGAGGCCAGTTTGACCGACGACTGGGCGGGAATCATGCGGGGCTCCTTGCTCGCCCCCACCTTGTCCGCAAAGCGGTTAACGACCTGAAATCGTCATCGTCGCTGATCGTGCGACAGATTGTCCTTTTGGGTAGGCCTCAGTTCAGCCGCGCACGCTCACCGGGCCTGTGGCCGCGGGTCACCCGGCGCAGCGAGGCCGGATAGCGGTGCAGTTGGCCCTCGGGACGGATCGGGCGGGCGACCAGGCCGCCACCGCAATCGGGACAGGCCGTCTCGAACCGCTGATCGGCGCAGGGGGCGCAGAAGGTGTGTTCGAAGGTGCAGATTCGGGCCAGGTCGCTGGCGGGCGGAAGATCCGCGTCGCAGCACTCGCAATTCGGGCGCAGTTCGAGCATGGGTCCATCCTCCCGTGTTCGTCTGATCTTGGCTTGGAAGCCCCGCACCATAAGGGTTTTTCGCCTCGCCGCGCGAGGGTGCGCGTTCGCATATCACGGGAATGTGGAGCCAAGCGAAATCCGCGTGATCAGCAGGGGTTGACCCCCTTTCGCATACCCCCTAGACACCGCGCCGTTTGCGCGGCGGGCCGGGGTTACTCCCAGCCCGCTTTTTTGCAAAAATGAACCCCACCAGCACGCGTCCAGGAGCGCTTCCAAGAATGTCCCAAGACCTTCTCCCCGGCGTCACTGGCGTTCTGGCCCTGGCCGACGGCACGATCCTGCAAGGCGTGGGCTGCGGCGCGGTCGGCGACGCGGTCGGCGAGGTGTGCTTCAACACCGCCATGACGGGCTATCAGGAGATCCTGACCGACCCGTCCTACATGGCCCAGATCGTCGCCTTCACCTTCCCGCACGTCGGCAATGTCGGCACGAACGTCGAGGACGTCGAACAGATCACCGGCGTGGCCGAGACGGCCGCCCGTGGCGCCCTCTTCCGCGAAGTGCCGACGCAGCAGGCCAACTGGCGCGCCGGCGGCGACTTCGACGCCTGGATGAAGGCCCGCGGCATGGTCGGCTTGGCCGGCGTCGACACCCGCGCCCTGACCCGCAAGATTCGCGAGACCGGCATGCCGCACGGCGTCATCGCCCATTCGCCGGACGGCCAGTTCGACCTGGACGCCCTGGTCGCCAAGGCCAAGGCCTGGGCCGGCTTGGAAGGTCTGGACCTGGCCAAGGACGCCTCGACCACCCAGACCTTCACCTGGGACGAGGGCCTGTGGTCGTGGCCGGAAGGCTACGCCAAGCTGGACAAGCCCAAGTACGACGTCGTGGTCATCGACTATGGCGTCAAGCGCAACATCCTGCGCGCTCTCGCCCATGTCGGCGCCCGCGCCACGGTGGTGCCGGCCTCGACCTCAGCCGAGGACATCCTGGCCCGCAATCCCGACGGCGTGCTGCTGAGCAACGGCCCGGGCGACCCGGCCGCGACCGGCGCCTATGCCGTGCCGGAAATCCAGAAGCTGGTTGAAAGCGGCAAGCCGGTGTTCGGCATCTGCCTGGGTCACCAGATGCTGGCCCTGGCCTTGGGCGCCAAGACCGTGAAGATGGAACAGGGCCACCACGGCGCCAACCACCCGGTGAAGGACCTGACCACCGGCAAGGTCGAGATCGTCTCGATGAACCACGGCTTCACGGTCGACAGCGCCTCGCTGCCCGCGCCGGTGCAGGAGACCCACGTCTCGCTGTTCGACGGCACCAACGCCGGCATCCAGCTGGCCGACAAGCCGGTGTTCTCGGTGCAGCACCACCCGGAAGCCTCGCCCGGCCCGACCGACAGCCTGTATCTGTTCGAGCGCTTCGCCGGCCTGATGGACAAGGCGAAGTAAGACCCACCAACGCGAAAAGGCTCGCCATTGACCGACGGCCCCACCGGCTGCGGAATGGCGAGCAAGGTCTCTCTGTCGTTATTCCTGGGTGTCAGCCCCAGGCGTGGGGCAGACTCCCGCGAGTCTAGAGGCGCATGCTGGGGGCGGCGGACGGGCCTCCCCGGG
>CAZRPD010000071.1:4901-22964 GCA_964601775.1 uncultured Caulobacter sp.
CGGGGGGCCCGCCGAGGGGGGGGGCCGCCCCCCGGGGGGACAGGGGGCGGTGGGGGGACCCGGCGACCGGACCTCCCCGGGGCAAAAGGGGGGGCGCTTCGGGAAGATCCGGCGGCTCGCGCCCGTCCGCTTCGCCGAACGGACAGAGGTCCGGCGATCAGGTCGGGCGATATGTCAAAGCTTTGGAGCGGTGAGGCTCCCCTCGGCGCGCTAGACCTTGAGGTTCAGCAGCGCGCCGGACATCTGGTCAGCGGTGCGGACCACCGCCGCATTGGCCGCGAAATCGACCTCGGCGGTGATCTGCTGGGTCCGCTCCGAGACGTAGTCGACCTGGCCGGCCTGCTCGACCCGTTCGGCCTGGGCGCCCGCCGCGGCGACGCGTTGGGCGCTGGAGCTGAGACGGTCGGCGGCGGCCATCATTCCGGCGGCGGCGATCGAAAGAGCCTGCATGAGGAAGTCCCCCAGAAAGGTTGGCAGGGAAGCTGCGTTCTTGACGTTGGTTATCGCGGCGGTTGGGTTAAGCAGCTGCAACCAAAAATGGTAAAATTTACAATCTGGTCATCTTTTTTAGCGCGCGTTAACCCTATTCGGGGACGTTGGACATCGCCGAAAACAGGGTGAATCTGTCGCTAACCGAGATGGGATTGGAACGCTGCAAGCCCTTGCCGCAGCTGCCTTTAGTCGCCCATTGCCGGAACGGCGTTCCGCGTAGGAAATCCTGCCTCACATTACAAAACGTTCAGGTTGCGCCCCTCGACAAGCCGTCAGCACACCGACATGGTTCGCCCCCGCTGCGGACCCCGAGGGGCGGCGTCCGCGCCTTAGGAGTTTCCCTGCATATGTCGTTTACGCGTCGCGCCGCGCTCGCCAGCGCAGCCCTGCTCATGGTCGCGCAACCGGTTCTCGCGGCCACGCCCGCCAAGCCGGCTGCTCAGAAGACGGTGAAGACCGTTGCTTCGGACTTCACCCCTTCGGCGGAAGCCATCAAGGCCCACATGGGATTCCTGGCCGACGACGCGATGGAGGGCCGCGAGGCCGGCACCCGCGGCTACGACATCGCCGCCAACTATGTCGCCGCCCAGTACGCTCTGCTCGGCGTCAAGCCGGCCGGCGGCGCGGGTTCTTACTTGCAGCCCGTGCCGCTGCTGGCCTTCCGCCCGGTCGGCGAAGGCGTGCTGACCCTGACCGGCGCCGATGGCAAGCCCGTGGCTCTAAAGTATGGCGAGGACTACCTGCCCTCGGGCCAGGCCCAGGCCGCCGAGCTGAACCTCGACGCGCCGCTGGTCTTCGTCGGCTATGGCGTCGTCGACGCCAGCCGCGGCCGCGACGACTTCGCGGGCCTGGACGTCAAGGGCAAGATCGTCGTCATGCTGACCGGCGCCCCGTCCTCGATCCAGACCGAGGAACGCGCTCACCTCAGCAGCCCCAACACCAAGCGCACCGAGGCCGAGAAGCGCGGCGCCGTCGGCGTCATTACCATTCCCACCACCAGCGGTGAAAAGCGCCGCCCGTTCGCGCGCGGCCTGGCCGGCATGAAGGAATGGCGCGTGGTGTGGCGCAACGCCCAGGACGTCGGCGCCATCCGCGCGCCGGGCGCTCCGGCCCTGGCCAGTCTCAGCCTGGCCGGCGCCGAGAAGCTGTTCGCCGGCGCGCCGACGCCGCTGGCCACCGTCCTGGCCGAGGCCGAGACCCCGGCCGGCGCGGTCAAGGGCTTCGCCCTGCCCTTCAAGGCCCAGGTCGCCCTGAAGACCGAGATCGAAAAGCGCGAGAGCAGCAACGTCGTCGGCCTGATCGAAGGCTCGGACCCGACGCTGAAGGCCCAGACCATCATCCTGTCGGCGCACCTCGACCACATCGGCGTCAAGGAAAACGCCAAGCCGGGCGAGGACCGCATCAATAACGGCGCGCTCGACAACGCCTCGGGCATCGCCACGCTGCTGGAGGTCGCGCGCGGCTTCAAGAACAGCAAGGTGCGCCCCAAGCGCTCGATCGTGCTGCTGGCCGTGACCGCCGAGGAAAAGGGCCTGGTCGGCTCGGACTACTTCGCCACAAATCCGACGGTGAAGAAGGCCGACATCGCCGCCGACGTGAACCTGGACATGCCGGTGCTGCTGTATCCGTTCACCGACGTGATCGCGTTCGGCGCCGACCGCTCGACCATCGGCGCCGCCGTGGGCCGCGCCGCCGGCCGCGTGGGCGTGGGCCTGTCGGGCGACCCGATGCCGGAAGAGGGCCTCTTCACCCGCTCGGACCACTACCGCTTCGTCGAGCAGGGCGTGCCGTCGGTGTTCCTGATGACCGGTTTCCAGAACGGCGGCGAGAAGGCCTTCACCACCTTCCTGAAGACCAACTACCACCACCCGGGCGATGATCTGAACCAGCCGATCGACTACCAGGCGGCCGCCAAGTTCGCGCTGGTCAACTACGAGATCGCCCGCGAGCTGGCCAACCAGCCCGCGCGTCCGGTCTGGAAAAAGGGCGACTTCTTCGGCGGCGCCTTCGCACCGGCGGGTCATCCGTCCGCTGCGAAGTGAATACCTAAATCCGTCTCCCCGGCGAAAGCCGGGGCCCAGATGGAAGAACGCTGGGGTGGGTTCTGCAGACTCGGAGCCCCTTCCAATCAGCCTCGGCGCCTGAGATCTGGGTCCCGGCCTTCGCCGGGAAATCGGGGATGAAGCATTGACCCGGAGGGCGGCGGAAGGGATTCTGCCGCCCTCTTGCTGTCTGGACCTCTTGGATTTCTGCGCGTGACTCTCCGCACCGGCGCCTTCCTGAAGATCGGCGTGATCGCGCCGGCCATCATGGTGGCCGACGTGTGGCTGGCTCAACGGCTGTTTCCGGGCTTCGACGCTGGGGCCCAGTTCATCAGCGAGCTGGGCGGTCCGGCCGCGCCGCTGCCCGAGGTCTTCAACTATGGCATGATGGTCGCCGGCATCGCGGGCCTGCTGGCCGGCGCGGGCTTCGCCCACGCCCTGGAGCAGGCCGGCGGGCGGCGGGCGGTCTCGGCCTTTGCGGGCCTGTTCGTGGCGCTGACGGGCCTGGGGGCGTTCTTCGCCGGCGTATTCCATTGGCCTGATCCGATGCACCGCGCCTGTGGCGTGGGCCTGGCCATCCAGTTCGCGCCGCTGTTCACCGCCTGGGCGCTGTGGGGCAAGCCCGGTTATCGGCGGCTGGCCCACTTCTCGCTGGGCTGGTTCTTGGGGTTGCTGCTGGTCTTCGCCCTGCTGACCGGGGTGTGGAACGTGCGCACCGGCAACGACGTCGGCTTCTGGCAGCGCGGCCACGCGTTCCTGGGCCTGCTGTGGCTGGCCATCGCCGCCTGGACCCTGGAGAAGGGTTGGCGGGCGTCAGCCGTCGAACCCGAAACCGCGACCGCCTAGCGCCCCCCCTTTTTAACGCCAGGCGTAGTTGAAGCTGACGCTGATCCGCTGTTCGTCGGCGCGGTTGGGGGTCACCTCGTGGCGCAGCCAGCTTTCCCACATCAGCACCGTGCCCGGCGCCGGCTGGACATAGACGAACGGCTGCAGCCCCTCGGGCGCGTCGGCCTCGCGGGTTGGCGCGGCCATCATCATCGCCAGGCGCGGATCCTCCAGCTTCAGCGCCGAGGCGCCCGGCGGGATGGTGATGTAGACCGTGCCGGAGATGACGCTGTGCGGGTGGATGTGGCTGGTGTGCTGGCCGCCCGGCTCCAGGATGTTGATCCAGTAGCTGTCCATGACCAGCTTGCCGCCGCCCAGGTCGAAGCGCAGCTCTTTTGCGAAGGCGAGTGCGTGCTTGTCCAGCTTGCGCTTGAGGTCGTCGAACAGGCTGTCGCGCTGGGCGAGGTCGTTCAGTGAAGCGTAGGACGTGTAGCCCAGATAGCCCTTGTTGTAGGCCCAGGCCTGACCGGCGTCGTCGTCCTCGGCGATGGCGATGCACGCGTCGTGCAGGTCGTCGATGAAGGTCTCGAAGCCCTTCTCCCCGGCGAGGGAGGCTTCATACAGCGGCGTGACGAAGAGCGAGCGCGTGGTCATGGGCCGCGTCATACAGGCGCGGCGCGTTGACGACAAATGACGATTGGAACATAGTCAGAACATGGCTGATGGTGATCACACTCTGAAGATCAGTGCGGCGCTCGCAGAGCGCCTCAAGGCCGTGTCCAACGGCCTCGGCAAGAGCGTTGACGAGTATGCTACTCAGCTGCTTGACGCCTATACGGGCCTCGATCCGCGCAAGCATGACGACGCTTATTGGGACGAAGTTCAACGTATCTGCGACGAGACGGAACGCGACGGCGGTATCCCCCTGGAAGACATAGAGCAGTGGATGCTGTCCTGGGGAACTGACGCCAGGCTCCCCCCTCCCGAGCCACGCCCTCGTATTCGTGAATGAGGGTTTTTGAGTTTTCGCCACCGGCCCAACGCGAACTCACCCGCCTGGAAGCCTGGCTGGAGCCCATGAGCCGACCCGCCGCAGAGCGGGCGGTTCGAACTCTTATTGCGGCTGCTCGGTCGCTCGCTGAATTCCCCGAAAGGGGAGCTCGTGTTCAAGCAGACCTTCGCGAACTGATCGTACCGTTCGGCTCGGCTGGCTACGTCCTGCACTATGAAGTCAGACCTAGCCGCATCCTCATTGCTCGCATCTTCCACGGTCTGGAAGATCGCTGAACGCGCCGGACTCGCCTATATCTCCCCTGTGACCGACACCACGACCGACACCTCCTCCACGCCCCGCCTGATCGGCGCCGCCCTGATCAAGGACGAGGTCACGCGCCTGCCTGACGCGCCGGGCGTCTACCGCATGATCGGCGACGCCGAGGAGGTGCTGTACGTCGGCAAGGCCAAGAGCCTGAAGAAACGCGTGGTGCAGTACGCGCAAGGCCGTTTCCACACCAACCGCATCGCCCACATGGTCGATGCGACACGGGCCATGGAGTTCGTCACCACTCGCACCGAAGCCGACGCCCTGCTGCTCGAGATCAACCTGATCAAGCAGCTGAAGCCGCGCTTCAACGTGCTGCTGCGTGACGACAAGAGCTTCCCCGAGATCGTCATCCGCCGCGACCACGACGCGCCGCAACTGCGCAAGCATCGCGGCGCCCACACCCTCAAGGGCGACTATTTCGGGCCGTTCGCCAGCGCCTGGGCGGTGAACCGCACGCTCAACACCCTGCAAAAGGCCTTCTTGCTGCGCTCGTGCAGCGACAGCGTCTACGACGCCCGCGACCGCCCCTGCATGCTGCACCAGATCAAGCGCTGCGCCGCGCCCTGCACCGGCCTGATCGGCAAGGACGACTACCAATTGCTGGTCGACCAGGCCGAGGCCTTCCTGCGCGGGAAGTCGCGGGCGGTGATGGCGACCATGGCCAAGGAAATGGAAGAGGCCGCCGAGGACCTGGAGTTCGAGCGCGCCGCGCGCCTGCGCGACCGCATCCGCGCCCTGTCCAGCGTCGCCCAGGAAACCCAGATCAACCCCGAGACCGTGGACGAGGCCGATGTCGTGGCCCTGCACGTCGAGGGCGGTCAGGCCTGCGTGCAGGTGTTCTTCTTCCGCGCCGGCCAGAACTGGGGCAACCGCGCCTATTTCCCGCGGGTGACCGGCAACGCCGAGGAGACCGACGAGACCACGACCGAGGAACAGCGGATCCTCACCGCCTTCCTGGGCCAATTCTACGACGACAAGCCGATCCCGCGCCTGATCCTGGCCAATCTGGAGCCGGCCGAGGTCGGCCTGCTGTCCGAGGCGTTCGGGCTGAAGAGCGGCCGCAAGGTCGAGATCGCCGTGCCCAAGCGCGGCGAGAAGGCCGATCTGGTCGGTCACGCCCTGACCAACGCTCGCGAGGCCCTGGGCCGAAAAATGGCTGAGGGCAGCGCCCAGACCAAGCTTCTGGCCGGTGTCTGCGAGGCCTTCAAGCTGGACGCCCCGCCCGAGCGGATCGAGGTCTACGACAACAGCCACATCCAGGGCACCAACGCCGTGGGCGGCATGATCGTGGCCGGGCCGGAAGGCTTCATGAAGGGCCAGTACCGCAAGTTCAACATCAAGAGCACCGAGCTCACGCCCGGCGACGACTACGGCATGATGAAGGAGGTGCTGAAGCGCCGCTTCGCCCGCCTGGTCAAGGAGGAGGAAGAGGGCGACGACGCCAACCGCCCCGACTTGGTGCTGGTCGACGGCGGCAAGGGCCAGCTGGACGCGGCGCTGGAGATCATGGCCGACCTGGGCGTCGACGACATCGCCGTGGTCGGCGTCGCCAAGGGTCCCGACCGCGACGCCGGCCTGGAGCGGTTCTTCATCCCCGGCCAGACGCCGTTCATGCTCGAGCCCAAGTCGCCGGTGCTCTACTATCTGCAGCGCCTGCGCGACGAGGCCCACCGCTTCGCGATCGGCGCCCACCGCACCCGCCGCAGCATGGATCTGAAGAAGAACCCGCTGGACGAGATCGAGGGGGTCGGCCCCGGCCGCAAGAAGGCCCTGCTGCACGCCTTCGGCTCGGCCAAGGGCGTCGGCCGGGCCAGCGTCGAGGACCTGGTCAAGGTCGACGGGGTCAGCCAGGCCCTGGCCGAGCGCATCCACGGGTTCTTCCGCAAGAGCTGAGCCGTCACAGCTCTGTTGCTTGACCGCCTGGAGATGGGGTGAGACATCTTACTCAATCTCAGATGGAGACAGTGTCCGTGCGGCGATCCCTGCTTCTGGCCTTGGCCATGCTGTCGCCGATGAGCGCGGCCGCCGCCGTCCTGCCGCCGCCCGGCAATCCCAACGCCCCGGTCAGGCTGGTCAGCTTCGCCGCTCCGCCCGCGGACATCGTCTGCGCCACGGGGCGCGTGCGCCTAGTCGAGGGCGTGACGCCTACGCCCAAGAGCTGGCAGTCCTGGATCCCGCCGGTCGGCTCCTCGAGCGCGGCCAGCTACAAGCCGCCAGAGCCGCCCACCAGCCAAGACTATACGTTCTCGGTCGACGCCGACGGCCGGGTCACCGATCTGAAGTCCGCCGGCGGGACGACGTTCTGGGTCGCGGAAGACCAGGCGGCCACGATCGTCACCTGGCGTTTTGCGCCCGGCGCCCCAGCCAGCGGCTGCAAGATCGACCTGGCGCCAACCCATGTCCCGCTCGCCCAGGCCGCCCCCGCCCAGTTGTTCGCCCTGCTGGCGGCGGAAGGACGCAATACCCCGCTGCCGGTGCGCAAGGCGCTGACCGCCGAAGGCGGATGCGGCCCGGGATCCGGCCGACGCCCGCAGACGGTCGTCTATCCCGACCTCCGGGCGTTCGACGACAAGAGCATCGACCCAGCCTGGGCCGGCGTTCGCTACGACATCACCGCCAATGGCGACGTCCGCAACGTGCGGATCGCGGCCCAGCATGGCGAAGCCGCCTTTGCGGACGCGGCCGCCTCGGCCGTCGCCGAGGCCAGGTTTTTCCCCGGTCCGGCGCGCACGGGATGCTTCGCGGCGTTCCGGGCCACGCCGAAGGCGACGGAAGCGCCCGCACGACCGAAGGGCGAGACGTTCGAGCGCCCGCAGGACAGCTGCAAGGTGACGCGCGAGCAGCTGAACATTCCGGAGAACAAGTTCTATCCGCCGGCCTACAGCAAGCGTCGGGTGTCCGGCTGGGCGATCGTTCGCTTCGACGTCGCGCCCTGGGGTCAGGTCGGCGCAGTCGAGGTCCTGGCCGCTCAGCCCAGCGCCGCGTTCGGCGATGCGGCGCGCGGTCTGGTGCAATCGGCCCGCCCCAGTCCCCCCGCCAGCGGCTACCGGGGCTGCATCGTGCCGCTGGTCTATGCGATCCCTCCGGTTGCCGACGAAGACTATTAAGGCGGGCGACAGCGTCACGCGCCCCCTCCCCCTCCGCGCGCAACCCGGCTAAACCACCGCCATGGTTCAGCCTGTCGCTTCGCCCGTCTCCGTTTCGCCCCTGCCCGTCGCCACGCGCTCGCGCGCGGGCAAGCGCCTGTCGATCGTCGCCCCCTGCTATAACGAGCAGGAGGTGCTGGATCTGTTCTTCGGTCGCATCGAGGACGAACTGGCCAAGCTGGGCGTCGATTACGAGATCGTCTGCGTCAATGACGGCAGCCGCGACCACACCCTGGCCGTGCTGCTGCGCCATCACCAGCGCAACCCGAAGATCAAGGTCATCAACCTGGCCCGCAACTTCGGCAAGGAGACCGCCCTGTCGGCCGGCCTGGATGCGGTGATCGGGGACATGATCGTGCCAATCGACGTCGATCTGCAGGACCCGCCCGAGCTGATCGGTCAGTTCATCGCCGCCTGGGAGGCCGGCGCCGACGTCGCCTATGGCGTGCGCATCGACCGCAGCAGCGACACAGCCCTAAAGCGCTTCACGGCCCAGGGCTTCTACAAGGCCTTCAACCGCCTGTCGGACGTCGACCTGCCCTACAACGCCGGCGACTACCGGCTGATGGACAAGCGCGTGGTCGACGTGCTGCGCCAGCTGCCCGAGCGCAACCGCTTCATGAAAGGCCTGTTCGCCTGGGTCGGCTTTCGCCAGGAGGCCGTGCCCTATGCCCGCCCCGAGCGCGCGGCCGGGACCAGCTCGTGGCGCTACTGGAAGCTCTGGAACTTCGCCCTGGACGGCATCACCTCGTTCAGCACCGCGCCGATCCGGGTGTGGAGCTATGTCGGCGTCGTCGCCGGCGTGCTGGCCGCCTTGGCCGCGCTGTTCCTGGTGCTGCGCACCCTGCTGGAGGGCAACAAGGTCCCCGGCTATCCATCCCTGATGGTGGTGATCCTGATCGGCTTCGCCATCCAGATGTTGGCCATCGGCTCGCTGGGCGAGTACGTCGCCCGCATCTATCAGGAAGTGAAGGGCCGGCCGCTGTACGTGGTCATGGACCGCTACGGCTTCGACGCCGCGTCCGGAACGGACGCTTGAGCGTGGCCGCGCTGCTGACCCCGGCCCGCCGGGACTTCCTGGCCTCGGCCCTGCGCTACGGCCTGGCCGGCGTGCTCAACACCCTGGTCGGCTTCTCGGTGATCATCGCCTTGGACGTCGGCCTGGGGCTGGACGCGCACTTGGCCAACGCCGCCGGCTATGCGGTGGGCGTCTGCGTCAGCTTCGCACTGAGCAAGCTCTTCGTGTTCAGGGCCCGCCAGACCCGGCCCCGCGCGCCGCTGCGCTACATCACCGCCGTGGCGATCGCCTTCGCCGTGAACCAGGGCGTGCTGACCCTGGCGCGTCTGCTGACGCCGCACGGCGCGGTCTTCGACATCGCCGCCCAGGGCGCGGCCGTCGTCAGCTATACGGGGACGCTGTTCTTGCTGTCCCATTTCTGGGTCTTCGCCCACCACCCCACGACTTCTGGCCAGGACGCCTAATGGAACGCCTGATCTACGACCGCATCCGCGACCTGGAGACTGACCACTGGTGGTTCGTCGGCCGGCGCAAGGTTCTGCGCCAGTTGCTGCGCCGCATCGGCACGCCCGCCGGCGCGAAGATCCTGGAGGTCGGGTGCGGCGCCGGCGGCAATGTCCCGCTGCTGCGCGAGTTTGGCGACGTGGCCGCCCTGGAGCCCGACGACGAGTCGCGCGCCTACGCCTCCGAGCGCCTGGATCTGGCGATCGACACCGGCCTGCTGCCCGACGGCCTGCCCTATGCGCCCGAGAGCTTCGACCTGGTCTGCGCCTTCGACGTGGTCGAGCACGTCGATGACGACGCTGGCTCGATCAAGGCCCTGGCCAAGCTGGTCAAGCCGGGCGGCGCCATCCTGACCACTGTGCCGGCCTATCAGTGGATGTGGAGCCACCACGACGTGGCCCACCACCACAAGCGCCGCTATCTGCTGCCGGCCTATCGCGCCCTGTTCGACCAGGCCGGGCTGACGGTCGAGACCGCGACCTATTTCAACACCCTGCTGTTCCCGCTGGCCGCGGTCCAGCGGACCGCCAAACGCCTCCTGAAGGACGAAAGCGCCGACGACGCCATGCCGCCGGTGTGGCTGAACAAGGCCCTGTCGGGCGTCTTCTCGTTGGAAGCACCGCTGGCGGCCGCCGGCGGCCTGCCGTTCGGCCTGTCGATCGCGGTGATCGCCCGCAAGGCCTGACGGCGGCTACTGCAGGATCTTCATCTCCTGCACGGCGACGCCCAGCTGGCGCGGATCGATCTTTGAGACCCGCGCATCGGGCAGGTCGAGCATGAACCGCACAGGCTTGCCCGGCTGGACCGCGTCGGCGGGCACCTTGAAGCGATAGGTGACGAAGGCGCCGGGTTCGATCGCCTTTGTCTCCAGGCGACGCCCTTCGGCATAGAGGGTGGCGCGCTGCGGCCGCACGGGCTCGTCCGAGAACCCGATCGCCGCCACGTCCAGATAGAAGCCCGCCGCTCCGATGGTCGGGGGCGCGTTGAGGACGAACTGGGCTTGTGGGCCGACCGTCCAGATGCCCTTGCCGCCCGGATCCAGTTCGGCCCAGCCCGAAATCAGCGCGGCCGGACGCGGCGGCTGGTCCAGGCGCAGGGACAGGACCGGCGCACGGCCCGCCGCCAGCTCGCCGGGGCTGACCGGCTGCAGGCCGTCGATGCCGACCAGGTCGCGGCCGCAGATGGCCCCGCGGGTGAAGCGATAGCAGTCGCTGCGCTGGGCGACGGGTTGCAAGAAGCCGCCCTCCACCTGGCCATTGGCCATGACGACGGTGATGCGGCGGTCGCCCGGCGCGGCGTCCAGGGTCAGGTCGGGCGGAACGACATCGCAGGCCGCGTCGTTGCTGCGCGCGGTGCCGAAGGTGTTGGTCACCCCGCCGGTCCGCTCGGCGATCAGCACCATCTGGCCGATGGTGCGCAGATCCACATGGGTCGGGCTGCAGAAATAGGTCGGGCGGAACACCCAGGGGCGGCCGCGGATCGCCGGGCTGGCGGCGAAGGCCGCCGGCATGTCCAGCGGATCGGGCGCGACCCAGGTCGAGCGCACCCCGCGCCGCAGCTCGCTGGTGTCATAGGCCTGAACCGCCAGGGCCACGCCCAGCAGCGACAGGCCCGCGCGCGGCGGCAGCCGGCTGACCCAGCTGATCGCCAGGGCCAGCAGCAGATAACCCGGCGCCCAGAAGAAACGGCCATAGGCGCGGTAGACGCTCACATAGTCGGCGATCTTGCCGCTGGGCTTGGGGATTTCGAGCACCAGGATCTTGTGGACATAGACGCTCCAGCCCACCGCCCACACGGCCAGCGCCGACATGGCCAGGATCATCGGCGTCCAGCGCGCCCAGAAGCCCGCCTCGGGCCGGCGGCCACCGACCATGTCACGGAGCGCAAGACCCAGCATGACCGCCACCAGCAGCAGCGGCCCCACGCCCATGAACTGGAAGCCTTCGAACGCCTGGCCGCCGGTGGGGTCCATGGTCTTCAGGAACCAGCCGCCGTTCCACTCCTGGCCAAACAGCTTGGACGCCTCGGGCCAGATCGGTCCTAGAACGTTCATCGCGTAATAGCCCAGCACCGACGCGCCGCCGCTGGTGGTGGAGCCCTGGTTGTAGCCCAGCAGCCAGGCCGGAAGGATCACCGCCGCCAGCACGGCGCCGGCGGCGATCGGCACGCGGGTCCAGGCGCCATTGCGCCGTTGCACCAGCTCCGACAACAGGGCCGCGCCGAAGGCGGCGGCGACCGGCACGAGATGATAGGCGTGGATGCCGACGGCTAGGGCGGCCAGGGCGACGAAGCCCCACACCCGCTTCCAGGTCAGGCCCAGCCGGATCGAGGACACGCTCAGCGCCAGGGTGAACAGGATCAGCCAGTGGCCGCACAGGGCGATATGGCCGAACTGGCGGGCGATCCAGGTCGGATAGACCAGCGCCAGCAGGCCGCCCAGCAGCAGCGGAAGGCGGCCCTGAACGCCCAGGGACCGCAGCAGGGCGATCATCGACCAGGTCTGCAGCGGATAGCTCAGCATCAGGAAGACGCCCAGCGGATTGAACCAAGGGCCCAGGCCCGAGGCCTTCAGCAGCACCGACAGCCAGGGAATGCTGTCGCTGAACACGATCGACACCGGCTGGGGCGTCAGGCCCGAGACCATGGTGATCGGGAAGGTCCAGGGCTGACGGACATAGGCCTCGTAGGCGACCGTCATGGCCGCCATGTCGCCCTTGGGCATGCTCCAGAACTTCGCCGAGGCCAGCGGGATATCGAGGCCGAACATGAAGCCGCACAACAGGATCGGCGCGATCGTCGCGACGACGGCGAACACGATCTGCTCGCGCGACAAGTTGTTCGCAAAACGCATGGAATCCCCCGGAACGACGCAGCGTGCATAGCATCGAAGGCGCGACCGGACACCCCTTGGGCGATCGACGACTGCGTTGCGCCTCCCGCGGTCGCGGATCATTGAAATTACAGTTGTAGATATTTTAGGCTTGTAATTTTTCCTGCCGCCGTCAGGTTGGAGCCCGGCTGCTGGGAGGGACGTGATGGCGGTGCGGGATTTCGGGATGCGGCGCACGACCCTGTCGCGGACCTCCAGGGTGATCTCCGCGGTTACGGTGGCCGGACTGCTGGCCGCCGCCGCCTTCACGACCAAGGACCTGGCGCGGGTCGAACGCGAAAACGCCGTCCAGCCGCCGCCTTCTCCCGCCGAGGCGATGCGCGAACGCCCCCGCGCCGAGGCCGAATGGCGGATCGTGCGCGCCCGCCTGGAGGCCAGGTTGAACCAGGCCAACCCGCTGGAGCTGGGCGCGGTCTGGCTCACCCGCGACGGGCGGGTCTGCGGGATCGTCAATGGCCGCGGCAGCTTCGGCGGCCTGTCCAGCATGGTGCGGTTCTACACGGTCGACCGCCAACCGGTGTTTCATCGCGACGTCGACCATGTCGCCTTCCAGCGGCAATGGTTCGATTGCCGGCGAGACCCGTTCATGACGCTGCATGAAGGCCCTACCGAGCCGGGCTTCTGCAGCAGCGCCCTGGGTCGGCGGCGGTGCTATGCGGTCGTCAATGGCGTGCGCCGCGATCCCGGGATCGATCAGAAATAACCCTTTCAGGTTGTATTGGTTTCAATTTCGCGTATCGTTATTCTCTGAAGCCGGCGTGATCACGCGCCGCGCCTGCCGGGGGACAGGACGATGCCAAGCGGCCACGACATGCTGGCGCTCGCCAGGACTCGCGTCGGTCAGGCCTACAGAAACGTGCTGGTTCCCAAGAATGACGCCAACTGGTCGGGACCGTGGGACTGCGCCGAGTTCATGTCCTGGCTGGTCTATCAGCTGGGCGGCTTTCTCTACGGCTGCACCGATCCGAAAGGCCACCCGGCCCTGACCGAGGCCTATACCGGCGCCTGGAAGACCGACGCCCAGAGGCGCGGGATCATGGTCACGGTGGCCCAGGCCGCCGCGACGCCCGGTGGGATTCTGCTGCGCTATCCGCCATCGCCGGGGAAGATGGGCCATATCGCGGTCAGCGACGGCCACGGCGGCCTGGTCGAAGCCCACAGTCGAAAGCAGGGCGTCACCGACAGGTTCAAGGCGGCCGGGCGGCACTGGGACACCGGCGTCTTCCTGCCCGGCTTCGACTATGACGACACCCCGCCCGCGCCAGTCGCACCGCCGGCCTTCGTCTATCGCATCGGCGCGCCGAACATGCGCGCGAGCGTGGTGACCCAGATCCAGGAAGCGCTCAAGGCGGCGGGGATCAGTCCCGGCGTGGTCGATGGCGTCTATGGCCCCAACACCGCCGCCGCCGTCGCCGCTTTCCAGGCCGAGCAGGGCCTGGTGGTCGATGGCCAGGTCGGTCCGGAAACCGCCAAGGCCCTGAAGGTGACGCTGGACTAGCAGGAAGCCGCGTGCGTTTTCGAAAACCGCCGCGACAGCTCCGGAGCCGTCGCGGCGGTCTGACGCCCTACTGCAGCGTCGCCTTGCCGAACGACAGCTGGCCATCCTCGACCCCGACGGCGATGACGCCGCCGTCCTCGATCTCGCCAGCCAGGAGCTTGCGGGCGATCGGATCGACCAACTGCTTCTGGATCACGCGCTTGAGGGGGCGCGCGCCATAGATAGGATCGTAGCCCTTGTCGGCGATCCAGTTCAGGGCCTCGGCGTCGATCGACAGCGTCATGCGACGGTCGGTCAGCAGCTTCTCGACCCGCTGCAGCTGGATCTTGACGATATCCCCCATGTGCGGGCGCGACAGGCGCTTGAACAGGATGATCTCGTCGATCCGGTTCAGGAACTCGGGGCGGAAGTGGCCGCGCACCATGTTCATCACCAGCGGTCGGACAGCCTCGACGTCTTCACCTTCTTCCTGGTTGGCCAGGAACTCGGCGCCGAGATTGCTGGTCATGATGATCAGCGTGTTGCGGAAGTCGACCGTGCGGCCCTGGCCATCGGTCAGGCGACCGTCGTCCAGCACCTGCAGCAGCACGTTGAAGACGTCCGGGTGGGCCTTCTCGATCTCGTCGAACAGCACCACTTGGTACGGACGACGGCGGACGGCCTCCGTCAGCGCCCCGCCCTCGTCGTAGCCGACATAGCCGGGAGGCGCGCCGATCAGACGGCTGACCGAGTGCTTCTCCATATATTCGGACATGTCCATGCGGGTGATGGCGTGCTCGTCGGCGAACAGGAACTCGGCCAGGCTCTTGGTCAGCTCGGTCTTGCCCACGCCCGTGGGGCCCAGGAACAGGAACGAGCCGATCGGCTTGGACGGATCCTGCAGGCCGGCCCGCGCGCGGCGGACGGCGTCGGACACGGCGGTCAGCGCCTCGTCCTGGCCGACCACGCGACCGCGCAGTTCGTCCTCCATCTTCAAGAGCTTCTCGCGCTCGCCTTCCAGCATCTTCTCGACCGGCACGCCGGTCCAGCGGCTGACCACGGCGGCGATCTGCTCGGCGTCGACGACCTCGGGCGTCAGGGCGGCGGTGTCGCCTTCCTCGGCCTCCTCCAGGCGGCGCTCCAGAGCGGGGATTTCGCCATACTGGATCTGGCCGGCGCGGGCGAAGTCGCCGGCGCGCTGGGCGGCAGCCAGGTCGGCGCGCAGGCGGTCGAGGGCTTCACGGGCTTGCGCGGCCCCGCCGACCTTGTCCTTCTCGGCCTTCCAGCGGGCGGTCATCTCGTCCGACCGGAATTGCAGGTCGTCGATCTCGACCTCCAGGTTTTCAAGGCGGTGCTTGGACGCCGTGTCGGTTTCCTTCGACAGCGCCTCGCGCTCGATCTTCAGCTGCACCAGGCGGCGGTCGATCTCGTCCAGCTCTTCCGGCTTGGAGTCGATCGCCATGCGCACGCGGCTGGAGGCCTCGTCCATCAGGTCGATTGCCTTGTCGGGCAGGAAGCGGTCGGCGATGTAGCGGTTGCTGAGCGTGGCGGCGGCGACCAGGGCCGAGTCCGAGATACGCACCCCGTGGTGGACCTCGTACTTCTCCTTCAGGCCGCGCAGGATCGAGACGGTGTCCTCGACCGTGGGCTCGCCGACGAACACCGGCTGGAAGCGACGGGCCAGGGCCGCGTCCTTCTCGACGTGCTTGCGGTACTCGTCCAGCGTGGTGGCGCCGATGCAGTGCAGCTCGCCGCGCGCCAGGGCGGGTTTCAGCAGGTTGGAGGCGTCCATCGCCCCGTCGCCCTTGCCCGCGCCGACCAGGGTGTGCATCTCGTCGATGAACAGGATGATCGAGCCCTCGGCGGCCGTGGTCTCGGCCAGCACGGCCTTCAGCCGCTCCTCGAACTCGCCGCGATATTTCGCGCCGGCGATCAGGCTGCCCATGTCGAGCGACAGCAGCTTCTTGTCCTTCAGGCTTTCGGGCACGTCGCCATTGATGATGCGCAGGGCCAGGCCCTCGGCGATGGCGGTCTTGCCGACGCCGGGCTCGCCGATCAGCACGGGATTGTTCTTGGTGCGGCGTGACAGGACCTGGATCGTGCGACGGATCTCCTCGTCGCGACCGATCACCGGGTCCAGCTTGCCGTCGCGGGCAGCCGCCGTCAGGTCGCGGGCATAGCGCTTGAGCGCCTCATAGCCTTCCTCGGCATTGGCGCTGTCGGCGGTGCGGCCCTTGCGAATGGCGTTGGCGGCGGTCTCCAGGGCCTGGGCCGAGGCGCCGGCTTCCTTGAACAGTTTACCGGCCTCGGCGCCTTCCTTGGCGATGGCGATCAGCAGGCGCTCCGTCGTGACGAAGGCGTCGCCGGCGCTCTTGGCGCTCTTCTCGGCCTCGGCGAAGACGCGGGCCGTGTCGGGCTTCATGTAGAGCTGGCCGCCGGCGCCGTCGACGCGCGGGGTCTTGGCCAGCAGGGTCTCGACGCCGCCGTCCAGTTGGTCGGGGCGGCCGCCGGCGCTCTGGATCAGGGCGCGGCTGAGGCCGTCCTTCTCCTCGAGCAGGACCTTGAGAATGTGTTCGGGCGCGAACTGCTGGTGGCCGCGCGCCAGGGCCAGGCTCTGGGCCGACTGGACGGCCTGTTTGGCGCGGTCCGAATAGAGGTCGATGTTCATGGTCTAAGGTGTCCCCTTCCTAGGCGGATCTGGACCCGCCGCCTTCATCAAGCACGGCGGTTCCAGAGGGGCATTTAGGTGTGGCTGATGGGCCACACAAGGCCTACCAGCCCCGGCTGGCCAGATAACGTTCCAGCTCCTGGATTCGCATCGCGTCGGACGGGTGGGTCGAGCTCAACTGGCCGCCCATCGCCTTGCCCTGGGCGATGTCCAGAGCCTGCATGTTGCGCCACAGGGCGACGGCCTCGCGCGGGCGATAGCCGGCGCGCTGCATGTAGTCGACGCCCAGCCTGTCGGCCTCCAGCTCCTGCTTGCGCGAGAACGGCAACAGCACCCCGAACTTGGCCGCATCGCCGCCGTGATCCTTGACCAGCCGGCCAAAATCGCTGCCGCCGGCCGCGGCGCCGGCGATGCCCAGCAGGATCTGCGAGGTGCGCTGTTGCGAGACCCGCTCGGCGGCGTGCCGGGCGACGACATGGCCTGCCTCATGGCCGATCACCGCCGCCAGCTGGTCGTCGTTCTCGACCACGGCCAGCAGGCCCACGGTCACCCCGACATGACCGCCCGGCAGCACGAAGGCGTTCGGGGCCTCGTCCAGGAAGACGGCGTAGTCCCACGGCCGGTCGGCCATGCCCGCGGCCTCGATCACCCGCTGGCCGATGGCCCGCACCCGACCCACCTTGATCGGTTCGCGCGAGATGTTGCCGGTGCGCAGGGTCTCGGCCCAGGCTCGATCGCTATCGGCGGCCAGGCTGTCGTCGCCGACGATCAGCAGCTGGTCGCGGCCCAGATCGGCGTTGTAGGCGCAGCCCGACAGGGTCAGCGCGATCGCGGCCAGGAAAGGAAGTCGACGAAGCAAAGGCCAGGGTCCCGTTCCGTGAACACCACCCTGGCCTTAAACCTCGCGAGGCGAGCGCGCGGCACCGCCTCGCGGGCAGGGCGTGCTAGGAGGCGCCGAGATTGCCGGCGCTGAAGGCCGAATAGTCGCCGGCCGACATGTCCAGCACGCCCACCACCGCCACGTCGGCATCAACGAAGTCGTTGGCGAACAGGTTGTCGTCAATGTCGGCGTTGCCGCCGACATTGACCACGGCCACGATCATCTGCTGATGGGTCGTGTCGTAGACCGACACCAGATAGTTGCCGTTGTTGGCCAGGTGCAGAATCGAGCCGATGCCGATGGCGTCGGCGAAGGTGGTCTTGATGTCGGTGTTGAACGCCACGCCGGTGGTCAGCTTGATGAACGAGACGTCGGTGATCGGGGCCGCGGCGGCGGCATCCTTGGCCAGGGATTGGACCACCATCGTGCTGGCGGCGGTCAGGCCCTGAGCCGTCGTCCCCCGAGCCAGGCCGGTCGTGACGGTGACCGTGCCGCCGGCGGTCCTCAGGCTGAAGTCGAGGTCGCCGGCGCTGAAGGCGATCTTGT
The DNA here is from genome assembly GCA_964601775.1 of uncultured Caulobacter sp. Taxonomy (GTDB): domain Bacteria; phylum Pseudomonadota; class Alphaproteobacteria; order Caulobacterales; family Caulobacteraceae; genus Caulobacter. Next base: position 22,714 of record CAZRPD010000071.1, read on the forward strand.
CGTTGGCGACGCTGAAGTCGGTGATCCGGGCGAAGGCGCTGACATCGGTGCTGGCGCCCGTGCCTGCGGCGACATTGCCGACGAAGCGGATCGTGTCGGCGCCGCCATTTGTGGTGATGACGTCCGCGCCCGACACGGCGTTGGCGTTCTGCGCCCCCAGCGTGATGACGTCGGCGCCGGAGCCGCGGATGATGGGGATGGGGAGAGGTGCCGCGCCCGTGACCCTCAGGGCGCCCGTGAGGGTGTGCGCA
>CAZRPD010000072.1:0-22953 GCA_964601775.1 uncultured Caulobacter sp.
GCCCAGGGCACCCATCTCGCCCCCGCCAACCCTCCGGCCCAACTTCTGGGCCATCCCCTGGCCCCCGCCGGGACCAAGGCCCTGGCCGCCGGCGAGCTGTGGGGCGACAAGATGAAGTCGGCGCCCGACCGGATCGTCCCGCTGGGCATCGCCGCCCGGGTGATCACCGCCGGCTTCACCGGCGCGGCCCTGGCGCCGCGCAAGAAGATGCTGCTGGGCGGCGCGCTCGCGGCCGGCGCGGCGGTGGCGGCCGCCTATGTCACCTTCCACTTCCGCATGAAGGCCCTGGACCGCTTCGGCCAGACCAAGAGCGGCCTGGTCGAGGACGCCCTGACCGTCGGCGCGGCCCAGCTGGTCACGCGGGCGCTGCGCTGATGGATCGCAAGGACAAGGACCCGGTCGAACCGGAAATGACGCCGACGACGCCGGATGCCGTCGAAGGCGTCCGCCGCCAGCGCGAGCACATCGAGGCGCTGGACGGCGAGGACCCGCTGCGCGGCGGCGTGGCGGACTAGACGTCCAGGTCGTCGAAGGTCAGGCCGATCCGGAACAGGCAGTATCCCGTCTCGTCCACCAGGCGGGCGACGTCGGGATTGGTGTCAGCGCGCTCTCGAACCCGCGTGAAGCGCCAATCGGCTTCGTCGCCCCCGGCTGGGAACGCCGCCCCGTCCGCCGTCACCAGCCGGTAGTCCGGCCGAGTGCGATGGACGTGGAAGCGGTAGCTCATTCCGCCGCGATCTTCACCGCGTCGAGCGCTTCGCCGACCGTCGGCACGCCCTCGGTCGCGATGACCATCTTCACGTCGCGGCGGTCGACGATCTCGCCGCAGGCCTCGCAGGCCAGGCGGGGGTGGAAGGCGCAGCCGCAGGTCTTGTGCAGGAACTGGGTCGGGCCCTTGCCCTGGCCATAGACGTGCTGGTCGCCCCACTCGGCCATGGTGATCAGCACCGGCGACAGGGCCAGGCCCTTGGCCGTCAGCCAGTATTCGTGACGCGGCGGACGCTCGGAATAGCGGCGGGTTTCCATCACCCCGTTGGCCACCAGGCTCTTCAGCCGCGCGGCCAGGACATTGCGGGCCACGCCCAGGCGCTCTTGCCACTGCTCGAAGCGCTTCACCCCGTTGAAGGCGTCGCGCAAGATCAGCAGCGTCCACGGGTCGCCCACCACTTCGAGGGTGGCGGCGACCGAGCAGCGCTCGTGGGTATAGTCAGCGGTACGGCCCATTTTGGCAAGGTGAGGCGTTCCGCGAGGGAAAGCAAGAGAAGGTTGCGTTTGAAGATGAACCCAGGTAGGTTTTTATTCGCAATTGACTCTCTCGGTTATTGCACACCTGGCGAGCGGCGCCTTCCACCGAGGTCGCCGCTCGCCCTCTTCTTCCGCAGGCTCGCAAACCCCTTGCTTGACGCCGCGCGAAGGAGGCCTATTCCGCCCCAAAAGTCCGCCTCAGGGAGCTAAACCATGTCCGCCGCCGATCCTGTTGTCATCGTTTCCTACGCCCGCACGCCGATGGGCGGCTTCCAGGGTGCGCTGGGCGGGGTGAAGGCCACCGAGCTGGGCGCCGCGGCGGTCAAGGCCGCGATCGAGCGGGCCGGGGTGGCGGGCGACAAGGTCGAGCAGATCATCATGGGCTGCGTGCTGCCCGCGGGCCTGGGCCAGGCTCCGGCGCGCCAGGCGGCGCTGGGCGCGGGCCTTCCCCTTTCCGTCGAGGCCACCACCGTCAACAAGATGTGCGGCAGCGGCATGCAGGCGGCCATCTTGGCTTACGATTCCCTCGCCGCTGGCTCGGTCGACGTCGTGGTGGCCGGCGGCATGGAGAGCATGACCGGCGCGCCGTATCTGATGTCCAAGCACCGCGCCGGGGCCCGCATCGGCCACGACCAGATGTGGGACTCCATGTACCTGGATGGCCTGGAAGACGCCTACACGCCTGGCAAGCTGATGGGCGCCTTCGCCGAGGAGACGGCCGCCGAGTACCAGTTCACCCGCGACGACATGGACGCCTACGCCACCCGCGGCCTGCTGAAGGCCAAGGCGGCCGTCGAGAGCGGGGCGTTCAAGGCCGAAATCACCCCGGTCACGGTCGCGACCCGCAAGGGGACAGAGGTCGTCGACACCGACGAGCAGCCCGGCAAGGCCGACCCGGCCAAGATCCCCACCCTGCGCCCGGCGTTCTCCCGCGACGGCGGCATCACGGCGGCCAACAGCTCGTCGATCAGCGACGGCGCGGCGGCCCTGGTGATGACCCGTGAGAGCGTCGCCAAGGCGCTGGGCCTGCCGATCGTCGCGCGGGTGGTCAGCCACGCCGCCCACGCCCACGAACCGGGTCTGTTCACCACCGCCCCCGTGCCGGCCATGCGCAAGGCGCTGAACAAGGCCGGCTGGGAGGTCGCCGACGTCGACCTCTTCGAGGTCAACGAGGCCTTCGCCGTGGTCGCCATGATCGCCCAGAAGGAGCTGGGCATTCCCGACGACAAGCTGAACATCAACGGCGGCGCCTGCGCGCTTGGCCACCCGATCGGGGCCTCGGGCGCGCGAATCCTGTGCACGCTGATCTCGGCCTTGCAGGCGCGCGGGGGGAAGAAGGGCCTGGCGTCCTTGTGCATCGGCGGCGGCGAGGCCACGGCGATGGCGGTGGAGCTGGTGTGAGGCCATATGAGATGCTCCCCCGCGATGCGGGGGAGGATCAGATCATCACAAGGCGCGTTCACTCATCATGACCGAACCCTTCCGCCACAACCCCGAACTCAGCCGCTACGAGCTCGAAGAGGACGGCCTGCTCGCCTGGGCCGACTATCAGCGCTCGGGGCACCGGCTGGTGATCCCGCATGTCGAGGCCGACCCCGCCTTGCGCGGCAAGGGCACGGCCGGCCGGCTGATGACCAAGGTCGCCGAGACGGCGCGGTCGGAGGGCATGAGGATCACGCCGCTGTGCGGCTACGCGGCCGCCTGGCTGAAGCGAAATGATCCGGACCTGATCGCCTAGGGCTTGGGCGCGGGCGCCGGGCTCTCGAAGCTCCCCGCCGCGCCCGGGAACACCACCGGGCTTTCCCAGCCGTCGGCGCTGACCGCCGACACGCCGAAGAAATAGTCGTCGATTACCACGTCCTTCAGGGTCGTGGTCTCTCCCGTCGGGACCCAGCGACTGAAGCGCCAGGTCGGATCCGTCGTCACGCGCCACCACACCCGGTGGCCGGTCGCGGCGGGCGTCGGAGCCCACGAGACCTTGGTGTCGGGGCTGACCGCGCCGGCGATCTTGACGTCAGACGGCGGGGCGGGCGCGGCGGCCAGGCTGGCCATGGCGATCGCGTTCAACCGCGTGACCTGGGCCAGATAGGCGAAGTCGACGCCCTCGATGGTGTCGCCATAAGGCCGGCCGTTCTCGGTGCGCAGATCCTGGTGCTGGCGGTCGTAGTTCTCGACGGCTTCCGTCACCCGCACGGCCGGATAGCCGGCCTCCAGCAGCGGCACCTGGTCGCCGCCCCGGCCGTAGCGGTCGGTGCGATAGACCATCACCACGTCGAAGTTGGTCAGATAACGGTCGGCCAGGCCGTCCAGATAGCGGGCCAGGTTGCGCGAAGGGCTGTCGACCTCGCCGCCGTTATAGCGCCGGCCATTGGCCTGCTCGGGCGTCTCGACGGCCTTGGTGCCCTCGGAAAAGACGCGGACGTGGGTGTTGTCCACGACGCCGCTCTGGCCGCGGCTGTTGCCGACGATGTCGTTGTTGAGGTCGGCCTCGACCTTCCAGCCGTTGGCGCGGGCGTAGTCGGCCAGCACCTTGCCGCCCAGCAAGCCCTGCTCCTCGCCCGACAGCACCGCAAAGACGAGCGTGGCGGGGAACTTGTGCTTGGACAGCACCCGCGCCGCCTCGATCACCGCCGCCACGCCCGAGGCGTCGTCATTGGCGCCCGGCGCGTCGCTGGTGAAGTTCATGACGTCGGTGACGCGGCTGTCGATATGGCCGGCGATGATGATCACCCGGTTCGGATCAGTGGTCCCCTTCTGGATGGCCAGCACGTCCACGACCTCGGTCGGGTTGGGCACGCGCTTGTTGGTGAAGACCTGGGACGGCGTCTCGACGGTCAGGCAGCCGCCGCAGTCCCTGGAGATCGCCTCGAAGCGCGCCTTGGTCCAGCGCCGGGCCGCGCCGATGCCGCGCTTGTCGGACCGGGTGTCGGACAGGGTGTGGCGCGTGCCGAAGCCGACCAGCGACCGCACCGTGCTCTCCAGCGCCTTGGCGTCGACATCGGCGGCGAGGGTCCGCAGCAGCGGCTGGTCCCCGGAAGGGGCCTGCTGGGCGTGAGCGGCGCCGGCGACCATCAGGGCGGCGAGGAACAGCGGCAGGCGCATGGGAAAACTCCGGCAAGACGGGTGCGACCTTTGCCGGTCCTGCCCCCGCTCGGCAAGCGCCTCCCTTGCGCAACGCCGGGGCCGCCATAGCTAAGCAACGAGCCGGACCACTGGGGCCTCGGCGTGGAGATCCCCCTCATGAGCGACACGACCTCCAAGGGCTTCGCCCTGGTCACCGGCGCGTCCACCGGCATCGGCGCGGTCTATGCCGACCGGCTGGCCAAGCGCGGCTACGACCTGATCCTGGTCGCGCGGGACGAGACGCGCCTCACCGCCTTGGCCGAGCGCCTGAAGGCCGAGACCGGCGTCCAGGTCGAGGTGCTGAAGGCCGACCTGACCGACCGCGCGGACCTGGCCAAGGTCGAAGAGCGCCTGGCGACCGACACCGCCATCACCCTGCTGCTGAACAATGCCGGCGCGGCCCATTTCGGCGGCTTCGAAACCGTCGAGCGCGACGCTCACGAGAAGCTGATCGCGCTGAACGTGCTGGCCGTCACTCGTCTGGCTGCGGCGGCCGCCGCCAACTTCGTGCCGCGCGATACGGGCACGATCATCAACATCTCGTCCGTCGTGGGGCTGGTCCCGGAGTTCAAGTCGCCGGTCTATGGCGCGACCAAGGCGTTCGTGACCTATCTGACCCAGGGCCTGCGGGTCGAATACGCCAGCAGCAAGCTTCGCCTGCAGGCGGTGCTGCCCGGCGCGACGCGGACCGAGATCTGGGAACGCTCGGGCGCGGATCTCTCGGCGGCCGATCCCGAGACGGTGATGGACGTGGCCGACCTGGTCGATGCGGCGCTGGCGGGCCTGGACCAGGGCGAGCTGATCACCATCCCGTCCCTGCCGGACGCGGCGGATTTCGACGCCTTCAACGCCGCCCGCCTGAAGATGGCCCCGAACCTGTCGCGACGCACGCCGGCGACGCGGCTCAAGGCGCAGTAGGCAGAAAGCTCGCCGGCGCGGCGCTCACTCCCGCGCCGGCGAGTCCGCCCTGACGGTTTCCTACTGGGTTGATGCGCACCAGTGGGAAACCGCCTGGAACGCGAATTCTACGAAAGCACCATCACGACGACGCGGCGGTTCTGGGCCCGGCCTTCGCGCGACTCGTTGGCGGCCACCGGCGCGTCCTGGCCATACGAGATCGTGGCCATGCGGTTCAGGGCGACACCATGGGTGCTGAGGAACTTGCGCACGGTCTCCGCGCGCTTCTCGCCTAGCTCGTCGTTATATTCCTTCGAGCCGGAATTATCCGTGTGGCCCTGGATCTCCAGGTACACGTTCTTGTTGTCGGTCTTCAGCTTCTCGGTGAACTCGGCCAGGCGCGTTTCGGCTTCCGGCGACAGGTTCGCGGCGTTGACCGGGAACTTCACGGAGTCATCGCTGAGGACCAGCTGATACTGGAACTTGCCCTCGGCCAGCTTGCCGGCGGCGGTGGCGCGATCCAGGGCTTCCTTGGCGGTGCGATCCAGCTCGCCGATCTGGGTGTCGTGCCCGCTGACCCGGGCGTCGACCTGGCCGACCTGCTGGTTGACGTACTTCTTGGTCGCGCAGCCGCTGACCGACAGACCACCCATCACCAGGGCGGCGGTAATCATCAGGGTCTTGGTGCTTGCTATCATCTGAGCTCTCATCCGTAGTGGGGCGGGCGTCCTGCAACGCTCGCAGGAGGCAACTCGGCGAGCCAAACTGGGCCAAAGATGGGCGCGATTTCGGCGCTTCCGGGCCAAGCTAGACCATTGATACAGCTAGACAATTGGCCGACTTAATACCGCGCGCAAGCGCCGTGTCCGGACATTGGTTCCAAAGATTCTTTATTCGTCGGACGTGCCGGAAAGCCACGCCTGGAAGGCCCGCAAGGCAGGACTCGGGGCCCTGGATTTCAGCCAGGTCAGCCAGTAGCGACCGGCCCCGACCTGAGTCTCGAAGGGCTGGACCAGGCGTCCCTGCGCCAGGTCGCGGGCGAACATCATCGGCGGCGCCAGGGCGACGCCGAAGCCCTGAAGCGCCGCCTCGACCATCACCCACGAGCTGTCGAACACCGGCCCGCGCACCGGCGGCGGCGGCAGCCCCGCGGCGGCGAACCAGTCGGGCCAGTCGGCGGCGCGATAGCTGCGCAGCAGGGTCTCGCGCACCAGCGCGGCAGGCTCCGTCAGCCGGACCGCCACCTCCGGCGCGCACAGCGGGCTCATCGGCGCCGCAAACAGCGGCTCGGCCTGCGTCCCGTGCCAGGCCCCGTCGCCGAAGCGGATCGCGCAGTCCAGCCCCTCCCCCGCCAGGTCGGCGCGGTTGTTGTTGGTGAACAGCCGCAGGTCGACGAACGGATGGGCCGCGTGGAAGTCCGGCAGGCGCGGCAGCAGCCATCCCACCGCAAAGGTGCCGACCACACCGACCCGCAGCACCTCCAGCACCCGACCGCCCTCGAAGCGGTCCAGCACGTCGCCCAGGCGGTCGAACGAGTCGCGCACGCTGGGCAGCAGGGCCTGGCCCTCGTCGGTGAGCGCGATGCCGCGCGGCAGTCGGCGAAAGAGCGTCGCCCCCAGCCGCGCCTCCAGCCCCTTCACTTGGTGGCTGACCGCGGCCTGGGTCACGCACAGCTCGATCGCGGCCTTGGTGAAGGACAGATGCCGCGCCGAGGCCTCGAAGGCGCGCAGGGCGTTCAGGGGCAGTTGCGCGCGGCTCATCTCGACAAGACCCAAATTCAGCTAATGACTGGACCAAGGTATCGTCGTTTGCAGCCAAGGCCAGCCCCGGGCAGTTTCCGCCGGCAAGGAGACCTACATGCTCGATCGCAGAATGCTGATAACGGCCCTGGCGGCCGCACCCGTCCTCATGCCTGCCGCTGCGCGGGCGGCAACCTCGGCAACAAACCTTAATTCAAGTATTAACGCCATCGAGCAGCGCAGTGGCGGCCGCCTGGGCGTGGCCGCTCTGGACCTGCAAACCGGCCGGCGCTTCGCCTGGCGGGGCGACCAGCGCTTCCGCATGTGCAGCACGTTCAAGATGCCGCTCGGCGCCGCCATCCTGCGTCGCGTCGACCAAGGCCGCGAGCGCCTGGACCGGGTCATCTCCTACGGCCCCGAGGTGCTGATGGGCAACTCGAACGCCACCAAGCAGAACCTCGGCAAGGGCATGACGGTCGGCGCCCTGTGCGAGGCCACCACCATCTGGAGCGACAACGCCGCCGCCAACCTTCTGCTGGACGCCCTGGAGCCGAAGAAGGGTCCCGAGGCCATGACCCGCTTCCTCCGGTCCATCGGCGACCAGACCACCCGCGTCGCCCGCTACGAGCCGGAAATGAACACCGGCCCCGAGAGCGACCTGCGCGACACCACCACGCCGACGGCGATCCTGGCCACCTGGAAGGCCCTGCTGGTCGACGACGCCCTGTCGCCCGCCTCGCGCCAGCAGCTGGCCGCCTGGGTGCTCGACAACCGCACCGGCGACAAGCGGCTGAAAGCGGGCCTGCCGCTCGACTGGAAGGTCGGCGACAAGACCGGCAACGACGGCAAGGCCATCACCAACGATATCGCCATCGCCTGGCCGCCGGGCCGCAAGCCGCTGCTGATCGCTACCTTCCACGACCGTGGCTCGTCCGACGACGACACGCGCAGCGCGGTGTTGGCCGAAGTGGCGCGGACCTTGGTCGCGGGCGGGTTTGGCAGGGCTTAACCCGCTCCCCGCTTCCCCGGCGAAGGCCGGGGCCCAGATGGAGGGGCGCTGGGGTGGGGTCTATGAGCGCTGCGCCTGTCCCGTCAGCCTTGGCGCCTCGAGATCTGGGCCCCGGCCTTCGCCGGGGAGACGGGGCGTTTCGCCCTCACCACCCCGATCCGCCGCCCCCACCGCCGCCGCCGCCCGAAGAGCCGCCGCCCGACGAACCGCTGCTGGACGAGGAGCTGGAGCCGCCGCCGGACGAGCCGGGCGCGGTCGAGGCCGAAGCGATCGTCGAGACCAGCCCCGCGCCCATCGCGGTCGCAAAGGCGGCGGGTCGGCTGAGGGCCTGCCGGTCGCCGTCGTACCAGTCCTTCTCCGGGTCCATCTGGGCCTGCGCCAACACCTTGGCGAAGCGCTTGGCCCAGCGGGTCTCGACCTTCAAGGCGATGGCGTAGGGCAGGTACTTCTCGAACAGTTCGGCGGTCTTTTCGGGAGGATTGAGCCGTTCCAGGCGATCCTCCTCGGCCACCGACAGATAGTGGCGGAAGCCGGCGATCCGGGCCCGCAGGGGCCAGCCCTCGATGGTGGGTCCCCGCAGGTTCATCTTGGCGACGATGACGATCGGCAGGGCCAGCAGCGCGACCACCATCGGCGCGGCGTTACCGCTGGCGAAGCCCATCATCAGCAGCAGACCGCCCGCGTGCCAGGTCGCCAGCACGGCGATCCCCGTGCCGATGAACGACAGGGTGCGCTTGCCACTCTTTGTCGACAGGGGACCCGTCCGCAGGCGCCTCAGCCAGCGGCGGGCGACCTCGCCGCCGACGCCCACCGCCACGGCCCCCAGGGCCAGCGGCGCGGCGTGGGGCGCGTTCAACAGCACCAGGATCAGGGCCAGCGACAGCAGCAGCCCGGCCAGGGCCAGCCAGCCGCGATTGGCCTTGCCGGCGGCGTCGGAGGTGTAGCGATCCTCGCCGTAGTCCTGGTCCAGCTTGCGGTCCAGGTCCATGCGGGCGTCCATCAAGGTCCGATGGTTGCCCTGGCTGAGCATCAGGCTGGACCGTCCCTTGAACAGCTCCCGGACCATGGCCGCCTCGGCGGGCGGCAGCGGCGTCTTGCCCACGGTCTTCACCAGGCGGCGGACCGGCTTGCCGGAGCCGCCCTTCTTGGCCTTGTCGACGATGCGCAGGTGGCCGCGCACGGCGACGTCGACGATGGCGGCGGTGAAGGCCCGGTCGTCGAAGGCGCCCTTCCAGATGAAGCGCACCGCCGCCGCCGACAGGCCGTCGGGCGGGGAGAACAGCGGCACGATCGGCCGAGGATCGGGATTGCGCCGCGCCCGCCAGACGGCCCGCGCCATGTAGGCGGCGATCGCGACCACGCCGGCCAAGGCCAGCAGCAGGCCGCCCTGCTCGCGCAGCAACCAGCCCAGGCGTTGGGCCGGCGACGGCGCGGCGACCACGCCCTTGGGCCAGGCGGCCGCAACGGTCAGGCCCTCCTGGGCCTCCAGCCGCTGGGTGGTGCGAAAGACGATGCGGCCGGGCTGTTCGGACACCACCTCGGCGTTCTGCTCGGTCGCCCCCTGCCCGCCCGTATAGACCGCCCGCTTTCCGAAGCGCGCCGCGCTGGGCAGGGTGATCCGCGCCTCGGCCTGCTCGATCGGGAACGTCCAGCCCGTGCCGGTGGCGTTCCAGTAGAGCTCGTCGAAGTCCTGGAAAAAGCCCAGCTGCCGGGTCGTGCGATAGCGGATTCGATAGACGTGCGCGCCGGGGTCCAGCAGCCGGTCGGCGTCGCCGATGCGCACCCGCTGGCCATTGCTCATCCGCATCAGCTTGAAGGGCTCGGAGCGGCCGTCGCGCTCGACCGAGACGACCGTGAAGCCCACCTCCACCAACCGGCCGCGGGAGGTGTGATAGCGGGTTGGGAAGTCGCGCTGGATGCCGCGCTGGATCGTCTCGCCTTCCGACTCCAGGGCGATGGTCTCAGTGACGTCCAGGTCGCCATTGGCCTGGACCCGGACGTCGCTGACGAAGTTGGTGATCCGCTCCTCGGCCAGGGCGTGGCCAGCGGCCACACAGCCGAAAAGCAGAACGATCAGCGCCCAGGCGCGCATGATCAGAGACCTCACCGGGCGGCGTCGAACTGCACGGCCGGCGCGGCGCCCAGTCCGGGGTCGTCGTCGGTGAACGAAGGCTCCTCGTGGAAGCCCAGCGGCCCGGCGATCAGCAGGGCCGGGAACGTGGCGATCTTGGTGTTCAGGTCGCGGACGGTGGCGTTGTAATAGCGGCGAGCGCTCTGCAGCTCGGTCTCGACCGCGGCCAGCTCGGCCTGCAGCGCCAGGAAGGTCTGGTCGGCCTTGAGGTCGGGATAGGCCTCGGCCAGCACCATCAGCCGGCCCAGCGCTCCATCCAGGGCGGCGTCGGCGCGGACGGCGTCGGGCGGGCTCTTGGCCTGCACCGCCTCGGCGCGGCGAGCGGTCACGGTTTCCAGCAAGCCACGCTCGTGGGCGACATACCCCTTCACCGACGACACCAGGTTCGGCACCAGGTCGGCGCGCCGGCGCAGCTGCACGGTGACGCCACTCCAGCCTTCCCGCACCAGCGCCCGGGCGCGGACCAGGCCGTTATAGATGAGCACGAGGACAAGGGCCGCCAGGGCCAGTCCGAGAACGACAATCCAGATGGCAGACAGGGGACGCTCCAGTTCTCGCACACGACCTCCGCGCGTTCACGCGCCGGGGTAGAGAGAACTGGTATCGCCTCGACTCACGATGACCAAGCTTGGCTGTGGAAAGTGGGGGTGAGGGATATTCCCCGGACCGTTTCCCCGGCGAAGGCCGGGGCCCAGATGGAAGAGTGCTGCGGCGATCTCTATGGGTCTGAGTTGTTCCCATCAGACCCCGCGCCTTGAGATCTGGGCCCCGGCCTTCGCCGGGGAAACGGGGTATTAGGGGTGCCGCCCCGCCCGGGACCTCATGGCCCTCAAACAAAAACCCCGCCTCCTTTCGGAAGGCGGGGTTTGCTTTAGGCTTAGTAGCTCTGCAGCGGCCGGACGTCCAAGGCCTCGTCCGGCGCGCCGGCGATGGCCTGGGCCGCCGCCAGGGCGCCGGCGGACGTCGTGTAGTACGGCACCTTCATCATCAGGGCCGTGCGGCGGATGTCGAAGCTGTCTTCCAGGGCCTGCTTGCCTTCGGTGGTGTTGAACACCAGCTGGACGCCGCCGTTCTTCATCACGTCGACGATGTTGGGACGGCCTTCCAGGACCTTCTTGACGTGCTCGACCTGGACGCCCTGCTCGGCCAGATAGGCCCGGGTGCCTTCGGTCGACAGCACCGTGAAGCCGGCCGCTTGCAGCAGCTTCACCGGCTCGACGATCCAGGGCTTGTCGCTTTCCTTGACCGAGACGAAGGCCGCGCCCTTGCGGGGCAGCTTCACGCCGCCGCCCAGCTGGCTCTTGGCGAAGGCGCGGGCGAAGGCCGGGGCCATGCTGGTTTCGCCGTCGCGCTTCCAGTCCAGGCCCATGACCTCGCCGGTCGAGCGCATTTCCGGGCCCAGCACCGTGTCGACGCCGGCGAAGCGGGCGAACGGGAACACCGCTTCCTTGACCGCGATGTGGTCGTACGGCTTGTCGACCAGGCCAAAGCCGGCCAGGGGCTCGCCGGCCATGACCTTGGCGGCGATGGCGGCCACGGGCTGACCAATGGTCTTGGCCACGAACGGCACGGTGCGCGAGGCGCGCGGATTGACTTCCAGCACGTAGATGCGCGGGGCGTCCGAGTGCGGCTCCTCGATGGCGAACTGCACGTTCATCAGGCCGCGCACGTTGAGGGCCAGGGCCATCTGCACGGTCTGGCGCTTCAGCTCCTCGATGGTCTCGGCCTTCAGCGAGAAGGGCGGCATCGAGCAGGCCGAGTCGCCCGAGTGGACGCCGGCTTCCTCGATGTGCTCCAGCACGCCGGCCACGAACACGTCCTTGCCGTCGCACAGGGCGTCGACGTCCACTTCGGTGGCGCGGCTCAGATAGTGGTCCAGCAGGATCGGGTGCTCGATCGAGATGTCGCCAGCGTTGGCGATATAGCGCTCGAGGTGATCGTGGTCGCGGATGATTTCCATGCCGCGGCCGCCCAGCACGTAGGACGGACGCATCACGAACGGGAAGCCGATCTTGTCGCCTTCCGCGCGGGCCTCGTCCCAGGTGCGGGCGATGGCGTTTTCCGGCTGGGCGATGTTGAGGCCGTTCAGCAGGTGCTGGAAGCGCTCGCGGTCCTCGGCCAGGTCGATGGCGTCGGGGCTGGTGCCCAGGATCGGGATGCCGGCCTCTTCCAGCGCATGCGCCAGCTTCAGCGGGGTCTGGCCGCCGAACTGGACGATGACGCCGGCGAGCTCGCCGCTGCGCATCTCGACATGCAGCAGCTCCAGCACGTCCTCGGCCGTCAGCGGCTCGAAATAGAGGCGGTCGGAGGTGTCGTAGTCGGTCGAGACGGTCTCGGGGTTGCAGTTGACCATGATCGACTCGACGCCGATCTGGTCCAGCGCGAAGGCGGCGTGGCAGCAGCAGTAGTCGAACTCGATGCCCTGGCCGATCCGGTTGGGACCGCCGCCCAGGATCACGGCCTTCTTGCGGTTCGAAGGCTCGCTCTCGCACTCGGGGATCTGGCCGAGAGCCCCCGTCTCGTAGGTCGAGTACATGTAGGGCGTCGAGGCCAGGAACTCGCCGGCGCAGCTGTCGATGCGCTTGAACACCGGGCGCACGTGCAGCTCCTGGCGCAGGCTGCGCACGGCGGCTTCGCTCAAACCGACCAGCTTGGCCAGGCGGGCGTCGGAGAAGCCTTGCGCCTTCAGGGCGCGGAAGCCTTGCGCATCCGTGGGCAGGCCGCCGGCCTTGACCCAGCCTTCCTGGCGGACCAGCTCGGCGATCTGGCGCAGGAACCAGGGCTCGTACGAACACGCCGCGTTCACTTCCTCGACCGTCAGGCCGTGGCGGAAGGCCTGGGCGATGACACGCAGGCGGTCGGGGGTGGGCGTGCCCAAGGCGCGGATCACCGCGGCCTTGCCGGTGTCGGGATCATCGGCGCCAACGATCTCGACTTCATCGAAGCCGGCGAGACCGGTCTCCAGGCCGCGCAGGGCCTTCTGGACGCTTTCCTTGAAGGTGCGGCCGATGGCCATCACTTCGCCGACCGACTTCATGGCCGTGGTCAGCAGCGGCTCCGAACCCGGATACTTCTCGAAGGCGAAGCGCGGGATCTTGGTGACGACATAGTCGATGCTGGGTTCGAACGAGGCCGGGGTCGCGCCGCCGGTGATGTCGTTCTTCAGCTCGTCCAGGGTGTAGCCGACGGCCAGGCGCGCGGCGACCTTGGCGATCGGGAAGCCGGTGGCCTTCGAGGCCAGGGCGGACGAGCGCGACACGCGCGGGTTCATCTCGATGACGACCATGCGGCCGTCGGCCGGATTGACGGCGAACTGGACGTTCGAGCCGCCGGTCTCGACGCCGATCTCGCGCAGCACGGCGATCGAGGCCGCGCGCATCCACTGATATTCCTTGTCCGTCAGGGTCAGGGCCGGGGCGACGGTGATCGAGTCGCCGGTGTGGACGCCCATCGGGTCGATGTTCTCGATCGAGCAGATGATGATGCAGTTGTCCGCCGTGTCGCGGACCACTTCCATCTCGTACTCTTTCCAGCCGAGGACGCTTTCCTCGATCAGCACTTCCGTGGTCGGCGACAGATCCAGACCGCGCTCGACGATCTCCTCGAATTCCTCGAGGTTATAGGCGATGCCGCCGCCGGTGCCGGCCAGGGTGAACGACGGGCGGATGATCGCCGGCAGGCCGACGAAGGCCAGGCCTTCGCGGGCCTCGTCCATGTTGTGGGCGGCCTTGGACTTGGGGCTCTCGAGACCCAGCTTGTCCATGGCGTCGCGGAACTTCTGGCGGTCCTCGGCCTTGTCGATGACCTCGGCCTTGGCGCCGATCATCTCGACGCCGAACTTCTTCAGCACGCCCTGCTCTTCAAGCGCCAGGGCGGTGTTCAGCGCGGTCTGGCCGCCCATGGTCGGGAGCAGCGCGTCGGGGCGCTCCTTCTCGATGATCTTGGCGACCATCTCCGGGGTGATCGGCTCGATATAGGTCGCGTCCGCCACGTCCGGATCGGTCATGATCGTGGCCGGGTTCGAATTGACCAGGATGATCCGGTAGCCCTCAGCGCGGAGAGCCTTGCAGGCTTGCACGCCCGAATAGTCGAACTCACAGGCCTGACCGATGACGATAGGGCCGGCGCCGATGATCAGGATCGAGGAGATATCGGTACGTTTCGGCATGGCTAACTCGCGCAAAGACACGGTCGCGCACATCCGCGCGCCCGCTGTCGACCATCTTGCAGGTTAAGTCGCCCGTGTAGAGACGGAGTCGGTTTTCCGCAACCCCGGAAGCAGCGACCGTGGTTACCCGCACCGCGAACATGGACGCCGCCCTTAAAGACCCATAATGGGTACTCAAAACGTCATACGACCTCTAGGGATCTTCGCCATGTGACGCTGGGGCCCGTGTGCGCCCCGGCTGGGAGATCGAACCCAGCTTCACCCGGTATGTAGGCGGCGCAGGCGTCGATGGGGTCACGCTGACATCGGACATGATCGACAAGAGCCTGAACCTGGGCGACGGCAGGGACTATCTGGACCTGGCCGTGAACACGACCCGCGTGGAGGCGAACGTCAATGGCGGGGCGGGCTTCGACGTCCTGCGCATGACCGCCGCCAGCGCCGCGATGATCCCAAACAGTACCGCATTCGCCTTCACCGGCTTCGAGTGCCTGCGCCTGTACGGGGCGACCAACCAGACGATCGGCGCCTATGCGCTGGACTGCGGCATCCACACGGTCGAGATCGCCGGCGGCGGCAACGGCCTGACCCTGACCCACATGGCGTCCGGCCACACCCTGGTGCTGACCGGTGCGGGCACGGCCTACAGAATCAGCGACCAGAAACTGGGCGGGGCCAACGACAGCTTCAACCTGAAACTGGCCGCCATTCCCGGCGACCAGACGTCGTTCGCGTCAACCGGCATCACCGCAGCCGGCGTCGAGCATCTGACCCTCGAGAGCGACGACACCCGCAACACGCCGACCGGGCTCGCCGCCCATGCGGTGACCTGGCTGGCCCACACGGTCCAGACGATCACCATCAAGGGCGATGCGGGCCTTCACCTGACCGCCGCCAGCGCCAACCTGACCAGCCTCGACGCCAGCCAGTTGCAAGGCGACTTCACCTGGACGGCGGGGAGGACGAGCGGCAGCCTGGACGTCAAGGGCTCGGCGACCCGCGCCAACATCATCGACCTGTCCGCCATTGCGGCGGGCGGCGTCACCTATGCCAGCGGAACCGGCGCGGACACCGTCACGATCGGCCGGGGCGGCAACATGATCGACCTGGGCGACGACAGCGCCGTCGATACGGTCGTCGTCGCCGGCGCCAACACCACCAGCGCCAATACGACGATCACCGGCCTGGGAACCGGCGACAAGATCGTCTTCAGCAGCTTCGACACCTGGCAGGCGGTCGGCTTCATGGCGCGCGTCGGCGTGGACCCCATCACCCACGGCTCGGACGTCTCGCAAGGCGGGCACGGATACGTGCAGGCCTTCGTCGTCGGCGGCGACACCTATCTGGTGTTCGACCGCAGCGACACCGGTCCGGCCTTCCAGGACGGACAGGACGTGCTGATCAAGCTGGTTGGCGTCACCGGTCTCACCGCGACGAACTTCGACCACGGCGTGCTGACGCTCTGAGAGACACGCCGCAGAGTTATCCACAGAAAAGTCCACTACCCGACACAGCGCCTTGACGGAGATCAAGGCGCTGTGTCGGGGATGCCTCGGCAAGACCTGTTAACGGCCTAAACCGCTGTAATTCTACGAATACAAAGGTTTGCATGACCCATATCGGGGCCGTTAAGACACCCCCTCCAGGCGAACCGTCCGCACGCCGAACACCCGGTCGCAGCGGGGTCCCAGACGCGGGGTTCACAGCCTCCGCCCCCTCTCTATGAACAGGCCTGACGACCTGATCGCAGAGTAGAGGCGGACGAAATGGCTTACACCTACACCCAGCTGAGCCTGGCCTATGCGGCCGCGCACGGCGGGATCGAGCCGACCGGCCAGACGATCGCCGACCTGCAGCGCCTGACCGCCGCGCCCGAAGGCGAAGCCCTCAGCTACATCCTGGCCAGCGCCGACAAGACCACCGCCGTGGCGGTGATGACCTATCAGTTCTTCACCGGCCAAAGCCCCTCGGCCGAGGGCATGGCCTATCTGCTGAACTCGACCACCAACGGCGCCGACCTGAACGACGCCTACTACGCCAAGTTCAACCTCGAAAACCGGTTCATGAACTTCGCCGCCAACCTGGCGATGGGCTCGTCGGCGCGGACCCGGTTCGTCGACACCTACGGCGCGATGAGCTTCGGCGACTACGTCGCCTCGATCTACGAGACCATCATCGGCAAGTCCTACGCCCAGGCCGCCGGCCTGGACGTCGACAAGATCGTCGCCGACGTCGTCGCCCGCCGCGACCTGATCCTGCAGTCGGCGCGCGACAACGGCATGATCGGCGCCGACGCCACCCCGGCCCAGATCGACCTGGCCCTCAAGACCGCCACCGCCGCCTATCTGCTGGGCGAGGGCGCCAAGGCCGATGTCGGGATCTATGCCGGCGCGACCAACAACTTCGTCCTGGCCCTGGTCAAGGGCGAGCCCTTCTACAATGTCGACATCACCCAGACCTACGCCCCCAAACCCGGCAGCGGCTCCAGCGGCACGGGCAAGGCCATCGACATCGCGCCGCCGCCCGCCGTGCTGCCCGGCGCGCCGACGCCGCCCGTGACCCAGCCCGAACTGCCCGCGCCGCCCCCGCCGCCGTCCGGTCGCAGCTTCACCCTGACCCCCGGCGCGGACACGTTCACCGGCGGGACCGGCGACGACACCTTCACCGGCACGCACCTGACCTTCTTCAACGGCAACGGCGACATCCTGGACGGCGGCGCCGGCCACGACACCCTGACGGTCACCGCGACGGGCTTCCTCGACAGCGTCTACATCCTGCCCAACGACGGCGCGACCAGCCTCGAGACGATCAAGATCACCAGCGACGGCGGGGTCAACGCCGGGACGTTCGACTATGCCGGCCTGACCGAGCTGAACATCAAGGCCGGTCGGGGGGCGACCAATGTCACCGGCACGAACACCGTCGACATCGACCTGACGGTCACCGGCCAAGCCGGCGAGATCGCTCGGGTCTACAGCGGCCATGACGTCAAGGTCACCAGCACCGGCGCCACGACCGGCGTGATCCAGGTCGGCCACACCACCCCTGGCGTCCAGCCCACCGGCGACGTTGTCGTCACGCGCGAGACCGCCGGCGCGGTCACGGCCGGCGCCATCACCGTCAACGGCGGCAAGACCGTCAGCATCACCCAGACCGCCACCAACGCCCTCAACACCACCCAGGCCAACGGCGCGGTCACCGTCACCGGCTCGACCCTGACCACCGAGGTCACGGTCAAGGCGCCCAAGGCCGCCAGCACCAACAGCTCCAGCGCCGGCGTCACGGCCGCCCTGGTCACGATCACCGACGTCAACAAGGGCCACGCGACCCTGGCCGGGACGATCTCCAAGGTCGCTCTGGATGGCTATGCCGGCCTGACCTTCAGCGGGACGGCCCTGACCGATCTGAGCCTGTCGCGCGGCTCCGGCGGGATCAAGATCGACAACACCGGCGGCGCCCCGACGGCCACGACGCTGAACCTGGCCATCAACGGCCTGACCAACACCAGCCTGCGCGACGAAGCCAACGCCTATACCACGCTGAACATCACCACCGGGGCCGAGGGCTCGGGGATGAACAGCATCCTGGCCTCGGGCGTGGAAACCCTGACCCTGAACGGCCTGGGCTATCTGAACCTCAGCTCGAGCAGCGGCCTCTCCGGCCTCAAGACCCTGACCATCGGCGGCGGCGCCAGCCTGATCACGAGCCTGGTCAACTCGACGGTGACGGCGGTCGACGCCTCGGCCTCCACCGCCGGCAGCACCCTGTCGCTCAACCCCAGCAAGACCAGCTTCAAGGGCGGCTCGGGGAACGACGAAATCCGGATCACCACGACGACGGCGACGGTCAGCAAGGCCATCGACCTGGGCGGCGGCGATGACCAGCTGCGCATCACCACCACGGCGGGCAGCGTGGACATCACCGGCGCGATCGACGGCGGGGCCGGCGCCGACACCCTGGTCATCGCCGCGACGACCAGGGGCGTCTTCACCGCGCCCAACAACGGCATCAGCAACATCGAGACCCTGACGATCAGCAACGACAGTGGGATCGCCGCCAACGTCGCGGCGCTGACCGACGTGACCCAGCTGAACGCCACGACGATCACGTCCCTCCAGCTGAGGGCCGGCGCGGGAACCGGCGTCACGGCGACCGTCACCAGTCAGCAGGCCGACAACCTCACCATCGACGGCGGCAAGGACGTGACGCTGACCGCCTCCCGCGCGACGACGGGCGCGATCGCCATCGGGGACAGCAGCCTGGTCAGCGGCGCCGTCAAGGTCTCGCGCGGCGCCGATGGCGCCGTCAGCGCCGGCGCCATCACCGTCAAGGGCGGGACCACGGTCGAGATCCAGCAGACGGCGACCACCGCCGTCAACACCACCCAGACCAATGGCGCGGTCACGGTCGTTGGCGGCGCCGCGACCACGCAGGTTACGGTCAAGGCGACCAAGGCCGCGATCGCCGACAGCGCCACGGCGGGCGTCACCGCCAACACCGTGGCGATCACCGACGCGGCGTCGGCGACGACGGTCGGCACGATCACCAAGGCCACGATCGACGGCTATTCGACCACCGCCATCAAGGCCAACGCCCTCTCCACGCTGAGCCTGGCGCACGGGGCGGGCGACGTCACGATCGACAACGCCAGCACCCTGGCGACGGGCGACAAGACCACCACGCTGAACCTGGCGCTGAACGGCGTGACCGGCGGAACGCTCGACGACGCCGACATCTACACCACCCTGAACATCACGACGGGCGCGGAAGCCTCGACCCTGGCCAACATAACCGCCGCCGCGGTGACGACCCTGAACATCGCCGGCGACGGCGGCCTGGCGCTCACCAACGCCGCCGGGATGAGCAAGCTGCAGACGGTCAAGATCAGCGGCGCGGCCGGCGTAACCGCCAGCCTGACCAACGGGACCCTGACCGCGATAGACGCTTCGGGAAGCACCGGAACCAACACAGTGACGATCAACCCCGCGCGGGCCAACTACACCGGCGGCTCAGGCGTCGATGTCCTCACCTTCAATTCTGTCACCATCTCCAGAAGCTTCGCGCTGGGCGACGGCGACGACATGATGATCTTCTCCTCAGGCACTTCCAATTTTAGCAACAACAGCACGCTCAGCGGCGGCGGCGGCATCGACACCCTGAAGATGACCCTCACAGACGCCCGCGCGAACGGTACGCCAACCTTCGCGACCAACGTCACCGGCTTCGAGCGCCTGCTCCTGACCAGCGCGACCGGCGCCCACCCGATCAACCTGGCCAATCTGGGCGTCCACTGGGTCATCGTCGCCGGCGGCAACGGCATGATCATGAACAACATGAACAGCGGCGGCACGCTGGAGCTGACCGGCGCCGGCACGGCCTACACCATCGCCAACAGCGCCTTCACCGCGGGAACCGACGACACGATCAACCTCAAGCTCACCAACGGCTCGGGCGCGGCCGTGGCGTTCGCCGCGACCGGGATCACCGCCGCCGGCGTCGAGACGATCAACCTCACCAACACCGACACCCAAACCACGCCGTCCGGGACCTTCCAGAACACCGTGACGCTGCTGGGCGACGACCTGAAGACCCTGACCATCACCGGCAACGCCGGCCTGACCCTGACGGCGACCAGCGCCGCCCTGACCACCGTAGACGCCAGCGGCATCACCAAGGGCGGCTTCACCTGGACGTCGGGGACCAATGCCGACGCCACCGTGGTCAAGGGCTCGGCGACGGGCCTCAACACCATCGACCTGACGACGCCGTTCTACAGGGTGAACTACACCGGCGGTTCGGGCGCCGACGTGATCACTGCCAAGGGCAGCTCGGCCCACCTCCTGAACCTGGGCGACGGCGACAACACCGTGACCGCCACCAACGGCGTCAATGGCCGTCTGGAGATCACGGCGGGCAGCGGCAACGACACTGTCACCATCAGCGGCGGCTATCACACCATCAAGCTGGGCGACGGAACCAACACCCTGACGGTGACGTCGGCCGGCAGCGGGCGGTACGAAGGCGGCGCGGGCGCCGACACTATCTCGCTGGCCGGCGGCGTCAGCTACGTGGTTCTGGGCTCGGGCGCGGACAAGGTCATCATCACCGGCAGCGCCGGCGGGGGTCTCGGCTCGACCGCCCCCTCGATCCAGGACTTCGGCAGCGACGATCAGCTGGACATCCGCCCCATCAGCGGCGTCGCCGCCGCGACCAGCCTGGGCGCTCAGCTCATGGGCAAGGCCAGCCTCTTCGAGTATATCGGCGTGGCCATGGCCGGCGACGGCAGCGCGACGTCGATCCTGAGCTGGTTCCAGCTGGACGGCGACACCTATGTCGCCCAGGACAACCGCGCAGCGAGCACCTTCGCCGTCGGGACCGACCGCCTCGTCAAGCTGGTCGGCCTGGTCGACCTGACCGGCTGGTCCATCACGAACGGCGTGCTGTCGAGCGCAGGCCCGGTATAGAGCCCTTGCTTACCGCGCCCGCGGCGTCTCTTCGGGGACCGCGGGCGCGACCCAGGCGCTGCCGTCCAGGGCGCGCTGCTCGCCCAGCTGGAACAGGGCCTCGCGGTTGGCGGCGCTGAAATCCAGGCCCGAGGTGTCGCCGGAGGCGTCGTCGGGGATGGCGGTGTAGAGCATGTGGCCGCCGCTCTGGCGCACGAAGGCGGCGCTGGCGGTCAGGTGGGTGCGGGTCAGGGCCTTGCTCATGGTCTGCCACGAGCGGCCGACGATCGACAGGGTGCCGCCCTTGGTGAAGCCGAACGCCCCGCCGACCTTGCCGTTGACGACCACATAGACCCGGCCCGGCCGCGCCTCGCCGCCCGCCGGCGGCGCCCATAGCAGCAGCGATTCCGGGGCCACGAAGAACGGCGTCGTCACCCCGCCGTCGACATGCATCTCCGACAGCCGCCGGCCCGCGCCCTGCACCTCGATCAGGGTGGGCGGGAACACGCCGGGAATGCTGGCCGAGGCGACCAGCACATCCTGAAACAGTTTCAGCCCCTCATCGCCGCCGCGCCCGGCGATCGCGCCCATGTCCCAGATCACCGTCTGCTCGGTGTCGAGATTGGTGGTGGCGATCAGCAGGCGCCGGCCCTTGGCGTGCTCCATGGCGATGGCCCACAGGAGCGGCGGATCGACATATTTCTCGACCAGGGCGCGCAAGGCCTTGGTGTCGTAGACCCCGGGGCGGAAGAACACGTCCAGCCCGCGCCGCGACAGGATCTTGTCGGCGGCGTCGCTGGTGTAGGCCTGCGTCAGCCGACGATCCCAGTCCTTGCCCAGGAAGGCGAAGGGCGCGGTCAGGGCGCCGGTCGAGACGCCGGTGACGATGTCGAACTCGGGCCGCTCGCCGGTGCGGGTCCAGCCCACCAGGATGCCGGCCCCATAGGCCCCGTTCGAACCGCCGCCCGAGATGGCCAGCACGTCGAAGGTCTTCTGGTGGACGCGGCGGGTGCGCGCGGCCTCGGCGAAGGCGATGCCGGCCGCCGCGTCGCTGGCGTTGAAGCGGATGTCGTTCAGGCCCTGGGGCGCCTCGGCCCCCAGGTCGGCGGCCGTGAACGGGTCGCGCGGCAGCGAACCGCAGGCGGTCAGCAGCAGGACGGACATGAGGACAGCGAGCAGCCTGACCATGGGAAGGGAAAAGCCTCGCTCCCGCGGCGACGTCAACCCCGGCGCGCATTCACGACGGGAGAACGTCGTTCGTCCGATGGAATCCGGCGACCGATGGGTCATAGTCGCCCCATCGTCTGGCCGGGGGGAAGACATGCCGTATCGCCACGCGTGGCTGTTCGTCGTCGCGCTGATCGCCGCCACCGCCTTCGCCTTCTGGCGCAGCTATTTCAGCGTCCTGCCCAGTTCGCCGGCCGGGTTCCACATCCATGGCGTCACCGCCACGCTGTGGATGCTGCTCCTGCTGGCCCAGAGCTGGACGCCGCATCGGGGCCAGCTGGCCGCGCACCGCCTGGTGGGACGCGCCACCTTCGTCGCCGCGCCGCTGTTCGCCGCCGGGTCGATGGCCGTCATGCACTCGATGGCGGCCGGCACGATCGGCGGCAACCCATTCTACGCCCTGTGGGGCGTCAAGCTGGCCGTGCTGGATACGCTGGCGTTCGGCGCGGCGCTGTACGCGATCGCCATGGCCCTGCGCCATCGCCGCCAGGTGCGGCTGCACGCCGGCTGGATGCTGTCGAGCGCCCTGCCCCTGGTCAGCCCGGTGCTGGGCCGGGTGATCAACCAGACCGTCCCCGGGCTGATCGTCCGCGGACCGCAGGACTTTCCCGTGTTCGGCGCGGGCGTGCAGTGGGCCAACCTGGTCGCGGGGCTGATCGCCCTGTGGCTGTGGCGACGCGACCCGCGCCATGGCCAGCCCTGGGCCGTGGCCCTGGGGGTGATCGTGGTGCAGATCGTCGCCTTCCAGCTCACCCCCGCCGGCGAACCGTGGAAGACGGCGTTCGGGACGCTGGGCGCGCCGCCCCTGGCCGTGATGCTGGCCCTGGGCCTGGCGATGGGCGCGGCGACCGTCTGGGCGGGCTGGACTACACCGGTCGGCCACCGCAAGGCGGTGGCGGCGGCGGTTTAGGGCTTCAAGCGCCCCCTCCGTCACGATGCGTATCCGCATCGCGCCACCTCCCCCGTTTCAC
>CAZRPD010000073.1:0-22860 GCA_964601775.1 uncultured Caulobacter sp.
AGTAGGCCGCGAAGGGGATGGGGGGGGGGCCCGGGACCACCCCCCCCACGGGAACGGCGGCCGCGATCGTGACGATCGCCGGCGGCCTCTGGGCGTGTTCGACCACCACCTATTACGTCCCGGCCGGCGAAGGCCGCGCGGGCGGCATGGTGCGGATCACCCGCAGCTTCACCGATGCGGGCCTGGCGCGCTACACCGCCGACTTCGACCCGGCCATGCTGGTGCTGGCCAAGCGTCACGACCCTCGTCCGCATACGGATTACTGGGGGCGCGTCGAGGGCTGGGAGGTCATCAATCTCAAGGACATTCCGCGCATCGGCGACCGTGCGCCCGACTTCGACGAGGCGCGGCTGATCAACGGCCTGCGCCCGGTGGCGCCGGACGAGTTGGAAGCCGCCAAGCCCTTCGTGCTGACCGGTTCGGCCGACGCGCGGGCCAAGGCGCTGAACTGCCTCTCGCAAGCCGTCTATTACGAGGCCGCCTTCGAGCCGGGCGAGGGCCAGCAGGCCGTGGCCCAGACCGTGCTGAACCGCATGCGCCATCCGGGTTATCCCAAGTCGGTGTGCGGGGTGATCTACGAGGGCGCGGCGCGGGTCACGGGCTGCCAGTTCAGCTTCGCCTGTGACGGCTCGCTGGCGCGCACGCCGGTGCCGGCCATGTGGGCCAACGCCCAGGCCGTGGCCCGGCGGGCGCTGAGCGGCTTCGTGTTCAAGCCCGTGGGCATGTCGACCCACTATCACGCCGACTACGTCGTGCCGTACTGGGCGCCGACCCTGGTCAAGCTGCGCAAGTTCGGCCAGCACGTCTTCTATCGCTGGACGGGTCCGTCCGGGACCCTGGCGGCGTTCAACGGTCGCTATTCGGGCAATGAGACCGTCTCGGCCGAGATCCTGATGGCCGCCGACCCGCGCACCCTGGAAGCCGCTCCGCCCGAAGTCCTGGCCGCCCAGAACGCGCCGGCGCCGGTCGTGGGCGCGGCGGCCCAGGCGCTAGGGGTCTCCAATCTCGTCCTGCCCGAGGCCAAGCTGATCTCGGTCCCCGACGGCCACGGCGGCGAGCGGGTGACGGTGCAGGGCACGGTGGCGGGCCGGAGAATTCCGACGGCGGACGAGATCGACCGCATCAACAAGGCGCTGGAAGCGGTGAGCGAACCTGCGCCGCCGACGGTGGAAGCCCCGCCGCCGCCGCCGCCTCCGCCGCCCAAACCGAAACCCCGGCCGCCGAGCTTGCTCAATCCGCTGAATTGACGAGGGGGAGCGCCCCCTCCGTCACGGCGCTGCGCGCCGCGCCACCTCCCCCGCTTCGCAGGGGAAAAGAAGTCTTTCCTCCCCCGTGCAACGGGGGAGGTGGCCTGAAGGGCCGGAGGGGGCGCTAAGCCGCCCTACCAGACCCCGATCTTGTTCGCCTCGGCATGGCTGATCGGATGGTGCGCGGCCTTGTGGTCTTCCTCGGCCAGGAAGCGGACGGCCTCCAGCGCGGCCATGCAGCCCATGCCGGCCGCGGTCACGGCCTGGCGGTAGACGTCGTCGGTCACGTCGCCCGCCGCATAGACGCCCTCGATCGCGGTCGAGGCCGTGCCCGGCTTGACCTTCAGATAGCCGCCCGGGCCGGTTTCCAGCTGGCCCTTGAACAGCTCCGACGACGGGGCGTGGCCGATGGCGATGAACACGCCGTCGGCGGCGATGTCCTGGGTTTCACCGGTCTTGATGTTCTTGAGCCGCGCACCCGTCACGCCCATCGGATCGGTCTGGCCGGTGACCTCGTCGATGACGCTGTCCCAGATGACCTCGATCTTGGGGTGGGCCAGCAGGCGCTCCTGCAGGATCTTCTCGGCCCGCAGCTCGTCCTTGCGGTGCACCAGCGTGACCTTGCTGGCGAAGCTGGTCAGGAACAGCGCCTCTTCGACGGCGGTGTTGCCGCCGCCGACCACGATGACGTCCTTGTTGCGATAGAAGAAGCCGTCGCAGGTGGCGCAGGCGCTGACGCCAAAGCCCTGGAACTTGGCTTCGCTCTCGATGCCCAGCCACTTGGCCTGGGCGCCGGTGGCGATGATGATGGTCTCGGCGATCCAGTCCTGGCCGCTGTCGGTGGTGACCGTGAACGGACGCTTGCTGAGGTCGACCGACAGCACGATGTCGTTGACCAGCTCGGTGCCGACATGCTCGGCCTGGGCGCGCATCTGGTCCATCAGCCAGGGACCCTGGATGACGTCGGCGAAGCCCGGATAGTTCTCGACGTCGGTCGTGATGGTCAGCTGGCCGCCCGGCTGGATGCCCGCGATCAGCACGGGTTTCAGCAGCGCGCGGGCGGCGTAGATGGCGGCGGTGTAGCCAGCGGGACCCGAACCGATGATCAGGCAGCGCGTGTGGCGAGGAGCGGACGTGGACATGGCCGATATCTAGGCGCGATTCCGCCTCGGCGCCACATTGCAGGCGCTGAACCCGCGGCCCAGCGACACGTTCCGCCGAGGCAGCCGTGGACAAGGTCGCGGATATGGTGTCCGATCCCTTAAGTAGTCGCCACAGGCTACACGGAGGAAACCTGATGAAGCTCACTGTCCTGCTGGCCGCGGCGATCGTGGCGCTCTTCGCTGGCTTGGCCAATCTCTGGTTCGGCGACGTCACGCTGGGCGTGGCGATGATCGGCGTGTTCTGCGCGGTGGCCGGGATCTCGGCCTGGAACGCCAAGCGCGACTACGACGCGCGGCCGGTCGAGCCGCCGGTGATGGAGCATGCGGTCGAATAGACTGGACGCGCTCGCGGTCAGATTGTCCTCTTCCGTTCGGATTCGCCGTGAGGGGCTTCAAGATGAACGCGGGACTGCCGATCGGACTAGGCTTGGGTGTCGCGCTGGGCGTGGCGTTCGGCCTGGCGCTGCACAATCTGGCCTTGGGCATCGGCCTGGGCGTTGCGATCGGCGGCGGCTTGGGCGCGACGTTCCATGCGACCGGCGCGGCCTCAGCGAAGACCGCCAAAGCCGCCAAGGCGAGCGATGTTGGAGGGACAGGCAGCAACGTCTCCAGCACGAGCGACGGCGGATCCGATTGCGGCGGATCGGACGGCGGGGGCGGCGGCTGCGATTGACGCCTCGTCCACGATTTCACGGTTAATATGGCGCAACGTCCTAGCGAGTTGCCCTCATGACCGCGCCCCATATCGAGATCGCCCCCTTTATCGAAATAGAGGGCCGCAAGATCGGCGCCGACTATCCGCCGTATGTGATCTGCGAGCTGTCGGGCAATCATAACGGCAGCCTCGAGCGCTGCCTGGCGATGGTCGATGCGGCCGCCGACACCGGCTGCGACGCGATCAAGATCCAGACCTATACCGCCGACACCATCACGCTGGATGTCGACCGTCCGGAGTTCAAGATCCATGGCGGCCTGTGGGACGGGCGCACCCTCTACGAACTCTACGAAGAGGCCCACACGCCGTTTGAGTGGCACGCGGCCATCTTCGAGCGGGCCCGCGCGCGCGGCGTGACGATCTTCTCCAGCCCGTTCGACGAGACCGCCGTCGACCTGCTGGACAGCCTGGACGCCCCGGCCTTCAAGATCGCCTCGTTCGAGGCCGTCGACCTGCCGCTGATCAAGTATGCCGCGTCCAAGGGAAAGCCGCTGATCATCTCGACCGGCATGGCCAACCTGCAGGAGATGCAGACGGCGCTGGAGACGGCGCTGGGCGCTGGCGCGGCGGGCGTGCTGCTGCTGCACTGCGTCTCCAGCTATCCGGCGACCTTCGCCGACGCCAACGTTCGGACTGTCCCGGATATGGCCGCCCGCTTCGGCTGCCCGATCGGCCTGTCCGACCATACGCCCGGCACGGCGGCCTCGGTGGCGGCGGTGACCCTGGGCGCCTGCGCGGTCGAGAAGCACTTCACCCTGGCCCGCGCCGACGGCGGCCCGGACGCCGCCTTCAGCCTGGAGCCGGCCGAGTTCAAGGCCCTGGTCGACGACACCAAGAACGCCTGGTCGGCCCTGGGCGCGGCCCAGTACGACGTGCTGGGCTCCGAGCAGGGCAGCTTGCTCTTCCGCCGCTCGCTGTACGTCACGTCAGACATTAAGGCTGGCGAGACGCTGTCTCGCGCCAACATCCGCTCGGTCCGTCCCGGCAACGGCCTGCCGCCCGGCGAACTGGACAACATCCTGGGCAAGCCCGCGACGCGCGACATCGCCCGCGGCGAGCCGCTGGACTGGTCGATGGTGGGTTAAAGCAAACCCAGCCGCTTGCCGGTGATCCGGTCCAGGGTTCGCTTCGGCAGGATCTCGGTCATCAGCACCTGGAACGGCGAGGGCGAGACGACGTAGCGGACCTTGGGGCGGGCGGCGGTCAGGGCCGTGTGGATGGCCTGGCCGATCGTCTCGGGCGCCAGGCCCGACTTGCCGATCGACAGCATGTACTGGCGCAGGCGCTCCAGGGCCGGAGCGTAGATCGTGCCCGCATAGTGGCTGACATCGGTCTGGTCGGCCTTGTCCCAGATGGGCGTGGCGACCGCGCCGGGGGCGACGACCACGACATCGACGCCGAACGGCAGCAGTTCGCGGCGCAGGGATTCCGACAGGCCCTCCAGCCCGAACTTGGTCGTGCAGTAGGGGGCCATGAACGGGTTGGCGTTGCGGCCGCCGACCGAGGAGATGTTGACGATCCGGCCGGGGCTCTTGGCGGGGCTAGCGCCGCCAGCCCCCAGCAGGGGCGCAAAGGCCTGGGTGGCGATGACCACGCCGGTCAGATTGACCTCCAGCTGCTGACGCCATTCGTCGACCGGCAGGTAGAGCAGGGGGCCGGCCACGGCGATGCCGGCGTTGTTGACGAGGCCCGCAAGGGGCGCCCCGGCCAGGGCCTGCTCGACCTGGCGCGCGCCAGCCTGGACGCCGGCCGTGTCGGTGACGTCGAAGATCAGCGGCGTGAAGGCCTGACCGAACTCGGCTTGCAGCCGCTCGGCGTCGGCGGGCTTGCGCACGCTGCCGAAGACGTGGAAGCCCTTGCCCGTCAGCACCTTGACCGCGCCCCAGCCGATGCCGGTCGACACGCCGGTGACCACCACCGATTTCCTCTGCGCCATGTTCGCCCCTCCCTGGGTTGGCGGGAGAATGGTCCGGTTGAACGGCGTTCGCTAGGGGGCGGGTTTGACGAGCGCGCGCAGGCCGTCCCAGCCGACGTTCATCAGCGCGTCAACGAAGCCCATATAGGGCGTGAACGGCTGCGAGGCTTGCGGGTATTCGACCAGCCGGAAGGCCTGGAAGCGGGCGGGGAAATCGGCGGCGGCGAAGACGCCGTCCTCTTCCATGTAGTCGGCCGAGCCCATTGGCGAGACGTATGCCGTGGCCTCGACCGCCCGGCAGATGGCCAGCAGATGCTCGGATCGGGCGCCGGGCGCGGCGAGGTCGAAGGCGCGGACGAAGCAGGTCTTGATCCCCATCCGCGCCGCCGCCGCCTGGGCCATGCCGCAGGTCAGGTCGGCCAGGGAGCCGTCGAGGGCGCCGGCCAGTTGCTCCGCGACGAAGGCGAAGCCCTCGGCGAAGAGCGGCCGCTTGCCATAGGCGTGGCGGAGGGCGGCCAAGTGCTTGTCGCGCCAGGGCTGGCCGTCATCGATGCGGATGGCGTGGATGGGCGTGTCGCGGTCGTGCTTCTTGACCGGCACGGTCAGCATCAGCTCGCCCGAGGCCGTCAGGATGCGGTTGCGCGACTGCCAGGAGCGGCGGGCGAACTGCACGTCGTCCAGGAACACGAAGACGTCGCTGGCCGCCATCAGCTGGAAATAGCCGAGATAGGGCAGGTAGGTCGGCTGCATGATCGCCGCCGTCCGGACGCCTTCGGGCCCGCTCATCCCGGCACGCCTTCGCCGACCCGAGCAGTGGTCCAGGCCGCGGCGAGGGCGGCGTCGACCTCGGCCAGCTTGGCGCTCTTGCCATAGGGCTCCCAGGCCCCGCAGACGAAGGACGGGCCGAAGCGCTGGGCCAGCTTGGCGCGCAGGACGGCCAGGCCCGCGATGGCTTCCAGCGAGTGGTAGATCCAGCGGTCCTGCTGGCCCGCGTGCAGCAGGGCGCCGACCTCCAGGGCGCCGAAGCCCGCCAGCAGCGTGGTCAGCTCATGGGGCAGGGCGGCGGGGTCGGCCTCGCGCACGCACTCGGCGACGATCAGCCGGCGGCCGGCGCTCTCGTAGAGATAGGCCCGGAAACAGTCGCCGGTCGCGGTGAAGTTCTGGGCATAGAATGGGACCGGGCCGTCGAACCCGGCCTCGAAGACGTAGGTGTGGAAGGTCTTGCGGACCAGGGTCGGGGTGGCCAGGTCCATCGCCTTGAACAGCGGCGTCGGATTGGCGGCCCAGACCAGGGTGTCGCCGGGCGCGTGCTCGGCCAGGGCCTTGCGGGGCGACAGCGGGCTTTCGAAATGCAGGGCGACGCCGCGCTCGACCAGCTGGCGGCGGCAGGTCTCGAACAGCGCCTCGAAGCCGCCGACCGGCAGGCTGGCCTGCAGGTTGGCGGTGCGGCCCGACAGGCCGCGCGGCACGCCGTAGAGTTCGTCCGCCCACGGATCGGAGGCCTTCAGGGCGATCAGGGCCGCGGTCTGCGCCTGGGCGGGATAGA
Organism: uncultured Caulobacter sp.; assembly: GCA_964601775.1. Classification (GTDB taxonomy): domain Bacteria; phylum Pseudomonadota; class Alphaproteobacteria; order Caulobacterales; family Caulobacteraceae; genus Caulobacter. The sequence goes on from CAZRPD010000073.1 coordinate 6,587, forward strand.
CGCGGTTGATGGCCAGCGGGATGGCGGCGTCGCCGTGGACCTTGGCGAGGTCGGTCTCCAGGTGCCAGTCGCAATAGGCGGTCAGCGCCGCTCGGATCTCGGCGGGATAGGCGGCGATGCGGTCGGCCAGGCTGTCGCCGGCCGGGGCGGCGATCGCCAGGCTGGCGCTGTCCAGGGCCGGGCCGCCAAAGTCATGGGCACGGAGCGGCTGGCCGGCGGCGTCGCGAGCCAGGGAGCCGAAGCGATTGTCGATGGTCTCGAAGGCCGCGCCCAGATCGCGCAGCCGCTCAACCAGCAGGTCGCCGGGCGGGCCGAAATAGACGCAGGCGTCGCGCATCTCGGCGCCGTCGACCGTGCGCGAGCGGGCCACGCCGCCCAGGGCCTCGAAGCGCTCGTGGACCTCGATGTCGCGCCAGCCCAGGCGATGGGCCTCGAAGGCGGCCATGACGCCGGTCAGGCCGCCGCCGACGATGCGGAGGCGGCCGCTCACGACACCGCGCCCCAGACGACGAGGTCGCTGTTGCCGGGCACGCGCACGCCGGCCTGGAGATTGTCGAAGCGCACCCGGAAGACGTCTGGCTGGGCCAGGCCCAGCTCGTCGCGCAGGCGGCTCACCAGGCCCGCCTCGGTGTAGAAGAGGTTGAACAGGCCGGCCTCACCGGTCTCGGGCGTGGCCAGGCGGAAGCCGTCGGGCTCCTCGAGGGCGCCGCGGCCATAGCGATAGTCGTCGACCAGCCGGGTGCGGACGAAGACCTCGGCGCCGGGCGCCAGGCGCTGGCGGACCGTGGTCAGCACCTGCCGCGCCTGGACGTCGGTGAGGTAGCACAGCAGGTTGGGGATCAGCAGGACGTCGATCGGTCCGGCCACCGCGTCGGGCAGGCCCTGCGAGAGGTCGGCCTGGATCAGGGTGGCGGCTTCGCCGAGGTTCCAGCGGGCGTCCTCCAGGGCGGCGGCCGAATAGTCGACGCAGGTCAGGTCCCAGCCATAGGCGGCGTAGAGGAGGAGGTTGTTGCCCGTGCCGCCGCCCAGCTCGACCACCTTGCCGGCGCGCTGATGCAGGCCGCGCTTGAAGAAGTGGCGGGCGATGAATTCGTCGGGATATTTCAGACCCCGGATGTCGGGCAGGGCGCGCATGTGGATCTCCCCCGTGGCCGGGGGTCCCAAGCTGGAGGAGCGGTCGCGGGAGGAGGCTGGCCCGCTTTGCCGAATACTTTGTTAACCCTGCCCGTAAGGCCTGCCCCCTAAGGGGCGAGAAGCGCCAGCAGGCGCTCGGCGACCCGCTCGGCGCCGCGGCCGTCGCACAGGGCCGACGCCGCCGCGGACATTCGGGCCAGGGCATCCGGCGCGGCGATCAGCCGGTCGAAGGCTTGGAGGAGATCGCTGTCGAAGCTCGGCGTGCGGACGTCCAGCGCGATCGTCGCGCCGGCGTCCTCCAGCGCCCGGGCGGTGTCGATCTGGTTGTCGGCCAGCATCAGGCACAGGCTGGGCAGGCCCAGCACGCAGCGCTCCCAGGCGCTGCCGCCGCCGGCCCCGATGGCGAGGTCGGCCCCCGCCAGCAGCGCCGGCATGTTCTGGGCGTCGACGTGTAGGGTGAGGTTCGGATCGTCCAGGGCGCGCAAGGCCGGCAGGCTCGGCGCGGCGCCGCCGACCACGACGTCCAGCGCCAGATCGCCCAGATGCGGCCTCAGCAGGTCCACGATCCGGCCGGTGATCCCGCCAACGTCGGTCAGGCCCAGCGACACCAGCACCCGGCGAGGCGCGCGGCCTGTGCGGGCGGCCAGGGCCTGATCGCGGCGCTCGGCGAAGGCGGGGCGGACGGGGGCGAAGGCCGGGCCCAGCAGCAGCTCGGTCGTCGGCGCGACGAGGCCCGCATAGTGCGCGGCGGTGCGGAGCGGCTCGGCGTCCAGGATGATGTCGGCGGCCAGGGGGCGGTCGGCCAGGTCGTCGATGACCAGGGCGGGGCGGCCGGCGGCCAGGCGGCGATGGTCGTCGGCGGCGAGGCCATAGTGGTCCAGCACGACGGCGTCGAAACCCTCGCCCGTGGCGTCGGCCGGTACGCGGGCGAGGTCCGGGCCGAAGATGTCCAGCACGGCGGCGACCTCGGCCGAGGCGGCGAAGGCGCAGGTCGCGCCGCGGGCCTGCAGCGCCCGGGCCAGGGTCATGCTGCGCATGACGTGGCCGCCGCCGATGGCCGGGCCGGCGTCGGCGATGAAGGGGATGCGCGGGCTCATGCCCGGCGATCGCCGCCGTAGGTCAGCAAGTCTTCGCGCCCGCGCACGAAGGCCCGAACGTCGTCCGAGGTGAAGGCGCGGTTCTGCGGATAGAGGGCGTCGTAGACGGCGGCGACGAAGGCGTAGTCGTCGGGCCGGTCGACCGTCCAGCGCACCTCGCCTTGGCCGGGCGCATCCGACAGCCAGGCCAGGCGCCAGCGATCCGGATTGTTCCAGGCGTCCCAGGTGACGTGCTCGCGCGCTTCCTGGCTGTCGGCTTCCGCAGCGGCGCGGCGCAGGCCGGCGGCGGTGATCACCTCGACGTCCAGGCCTTTGGGGAAGGCCGCGCCCTCGGGGCTGTTGCTGGCGTAGTCGACGCCGGAGGCCAGGTGCAGGTCGATCGTCGCGTCGATGACGTCAGGATCGGCGAGCGGGCAGTCGGCGGTCAGGCGCACGACGTGGCCGGCCGGATGGGCGTCCAGCGCGCCGACGAAGCGCTCCAGCACATTGTCCAGTGATCCGCGATGCACGGCGATCCCCTCGCGGCGCACGGCCGCTTCGATGGCGTCATCCTCGGGACGGTCGGAGGTGGCGACCACCAGCTTGTCGATGCGGCGGGCGCGGGCCACGCGCTCGATCTGCCGCACGATCATCGGCGCGCGCACGATCGGCATCAGCACCTTGCCCGGCAAGCGGGTGGAGCTCATCCGGGCCTGGAGGATGGCGAGGACGGTCAGCGGCGGTCGCTGCGCATGGACAGCCAGAACACGACCAGCGCCGCGGCGGCGAAGGCCCACCCGATGAGAGTCGATTGGATGAACGGATCCATTCAGTCCTCCACTTGCCGCAGAATATAATGAAGGGCCGCTTGCAAGACAACGAAGGTGGCGAAGGCGCTGATCATGGTCATGGGATTGCCATGGCCCGAGATTAGCGGCTGGAAGAAGGCCGAAACGAAGAAGGCCACGGCCAGAGCGTTGCAGGTCGTAGCGGCCGCCTTGCGGCGCTCGTTGCGCGCGGCCTTGCTGATCGGATTTGGGGTTGGGCGCTCAACCATGTCGCGAACATAACGCGAACATTTTCACCTTCGCAAGCGGAGAAATCAGGCTTTCGGCTTTGCCGCGCGGGGGGCTTTCGGCTTTGGTGCAGGCGCTTCGGCCGCCTTGGCGCGGGGCTTGCGCTTCGGCTTCGGCGCTGCCTCGACCGCGGGGTCCTTCACGACAGGCTCGGGTATCGTCACTCCGATCCGCGCCAGCACCTCGCGCGCCGCGCGATCGGTCTCGTCGACCGGTTCGTAGGTCCAGCCGTGGAACGCGCCGCCATAGGGCCGGGCGGCGCCCATGCGTTCCAGCTCTTCGTGGAACATTCGGAACTTCAGGCCCGCGCCGTCCATCTTCAGCACGAACACCGGCTTGCCGGTCGAGGCGGCCTCGGTGGCCATGTTGGTCGAATCTTCGGTGACCAGGATGTAGTCGGCCCCGGCCAGGAAGGCGAAATAGGGGTTGGCGCCCTGGCCATCCCAGATCCTCCCCGGCAGGTGACGCAGGCGAGCGGTCATCAGGGCGCGGGCCGCATCCGGCGTGCGGCGCGAGAAGGTCATCAGCAGGCTGCCGCCTTCTTGCTCCAGCGGGATCTGGATCGAGTGGGCGATCTGCGCGGCCCGCTCGCTGGAGAGGTCGAAGGCCTTGGACTTGCCGCCGACCAGCACCGCCACGCGCGGGCGGGGCAGGGGATCGATCAGGTCTTTGAACGCCTCGTATTCGATCTCCAGGCGCTTGGGCGTGACCCGGTGTGGCGAGCCGCTGATCGGCAGCACGTTGTCGCCGTCCAGCCGGTCGTGCTTGGGCGGGATGACCAGGTCGAACATATGGGCTGGAACGCGCGGATCCTGGATCTGCACGACATAGGTCTTGCCCCCCGACCAGCGCCTGGCGCGGATCGACAGGGGCAGGGTGGCGCGGCCGGCGGCGACCCAGAGGTCGGGCCACTCGCCATCACGTCCGGTCGGGATGCCGCTCTCTGGCGTCAGCCAGCGCCTGGGCAGGATGTTCAGCCACCAGGGCAGGCGGCCGGTGCGGCCCTTCCAGCCCACCCGCTTGATCTCGACCTCACAGGGAACAAGGCGCGCGATCGCCTCGGACAGCCCCACGACCTGGGCCTCGATGCCGGCGCGGCCGTCCGAGACGGCCCAGACCTTCAAAGGGGAGGCCTTCAGCGGAAGTTTCGGAGCTTCGGTCACTTCGTCGACCCCGGACACGCAAACGAAACAAGGCCGCCGGTGGGCAGCCTTGTTCCATTGAACCGTAGTTGTGGCGTAGCTAGGGCAGAGCCTAGAGCCACTCCACCTTGAGGATTTCGTAGGCCTTCACGCCGCCGGGCGTGTTGACCTCGACCACCTCGCCGACTTCCTTGCCGATCATCGCGCGCGACAGCGGCGAGGAGACGGAGATGCGGCCCGACTTCACGTCGGCCTCATGCTCGCCCACGATCTGGTAGCGGGCCTCGTCCTCGGTGTCCTCGTCGACCACGCTGACCGTGGCCCCGAACTTCACCTGCTTGCCCGACAGTTTCGAGACGTCGATCACCTGGGCGCGGGCGATCTTGTCCTCGTGCTCGGCGATCTGGCCTTCGATCCAGCCCTGACGCTCTTTTGCTGCGTGGTACTCGGCGTTTTCCGACAGGTCGCCATGCGAGCGCGCCTCGGCGATCGCGGCGATCACGGCGGGTCGTTCGATGGTCTTCAAACGCTTCAGTTCTTCGTCGAGGGTCTGATAACCCCCGACGGTCATCGGCACTTTTTCCATTGCGGATTTTAGCTCGGTCGCCTTGGGAGGAAATGGCTTCCAGTCGCGGGCGTTTCGCAACCGGGGGCTGGGAGGATAGGCGCCCAACTCCCGGCGCGCAAGGGGTTCAGCTTGACCTTAAGGAACGGCTTTCGGTGAAGCGTGGTGGAAAAAGGGACGTGAACGGTCGAGTTGACTCTTAACTCGATATATGTCGAGTTATTGCCATGAAGCGAACCCGCCGTCCGTCCGAGCCCGCCTTGCGCCTGCTGCGCGTGCTGCTCGCCGCCCCGGCGGACTGGCGGTACGGCTATGACCTGACCCGCGAGACAGGGGTGGGGGCGGGCACGCTGTATCCGCTGCTGGACCGCTGGGCCGGGCAGGGGCTGCTGGCCTCGGAGTGGCGGCCGTCCGACACGCCGGGCCGGCCGCCACGCCATGCCTATCGCCTGACCGGTGCGGGCCAGGCTCATGCCGAACACTGGACGCAGGACACGCCGCCGGCGATGGCGGCCAAGCTGGGATTGGCCACATGAGCTTTGCTTACATCCTGGCCCGCGCCCTTGCCCGGATCCTGGGTCGTCACGCCGAACGGGTTCTGGCTGTCGTCCGCCCAGAGCAGGGGCGCGCGATCGCCGCCGAGATCGAGCATATCGCCTCGCCCTGGGCGGCCCTGCGCTTTGCGGGCGGCGGGGTGGTGGCGGCCTGGCGTCGGCGGTTCAGCGGGGTCGCGGCGGGGATCGTCGGAGCCAGGTTGATGATCGCGCTGGCGGCGGGGATGCTGGGCTACATCCACCTGCAGATCCCGGGGCGAAACCTAGTGTTCAAGATCGCCCAGATGCGGGGCGAAGACGCCTGGCTAGCCGCCACGGTGCCCCACCTGTCGGGCCATGTCGCGGATATCATCGCGTCGTACGGCCTCGCGCATTGGGCCTGGAAGTTGACGGTGTTGGGCGGCATGGGCGTGCTGCACCTGGTCGCCGCGACCGCCATGGCGTTCGGCGCGACGCGGATGGTGTTCCGCGGCGCGCTGGCGGTCGCGGCCCTGGCCATCGCCATGCCGATGTTGGGGGCCGGCGGCCTGACCCTGCCGGTGATCTACCTGATCCAGATCGGTGTGATGGCGTTCGCCGCCTGGAACCTGGCCCGGCTGTGGCGCCGGGACGAGCAGCGGATGGCGGCGCGCTGAGGCCTCACCCCGGCTTGGCCGTCGTGCTGATCATCCACGGAATGCCGAACCTGTCGGTCAGGCTGCCGAAACCCGGCGACCAGAAGGTCTCGGCGAAGGCCATGCCGACCTGACCGCCTTCCGACAGGGCGTCGAACACCCGGCGGGCCTCGGCGAGGTCTTCGGTGTGGAAGGTGACGTCGAAGCCGTTTTTGGGCTTGTCGATATTGGGCGCGAATTCGGGCGGCATGTCTGCGCCCATGATCGACTGGTCGCCCACGTCCAGCCAGGCGTGCATCAGCCAGTCCTTGTACTTGGCGTCCACGGGCATGTCGGGCGGACCCTCGCCGAACGGATAGGCGGCGGTGACCTGGCCGCCCAGCACCTTGGCGTAGAAGTCGAAGGCCTCGCGGCACTGGCCCTGGAAGCTCAGGCTGGTGACGATCTTCATGGCGTCTCTCCCGGGTTGCGGTCGGGGGAGGCTGAGCCCATCGGGCGGTTCGGGCAAGAGGGCTGGAGCGCGGAACGCTTGCGAGCGGGACAACAGGCTCGCAAGCGCCTAGTTGTGGTGTCCGCGCGACCCGGGACGCATCCCGCCGAAGGGTTGGCGAACACGATCCTTCACGAACCTCGAGGCCTCATGTCCGACCCCGACATCCGCGACAACGCCGAGATGAAGCGCTACGAACTGCCCGTCGACGGCGAGGTGGCGGTGGTGACCTACAACCTGTCGCCGTCGTCCCTGATGATCACCGAGACCCTGGTGCCTCAGAAGCTGGAGGGCCAGGGGCTGGCCAGCCGGCTGGCCAAGCACGTGATCGCCGACGCCAAGGACCGTGGTCTCCTGATCCTGCCGGTCTGCCCGTTCTTCATGGGCTATCTGCAAAAGCATCCCGAACATGCCGAGGTCGTGCATCCAACCTATCGGGGCATCCTGGGCGTCTAGAGCGGCGATCGGGTCGGCTGAGGTGTGGCGCGGATCTCTCCGAGCCCGCCCCTACAGCTTGTACTCGATCGTCAGCCACCACTTCGTCCGCGAGGCCGGCGGGGCCAGGGCGCCCTTGGGCACGGTGTTGGCGCGGTTGAAGTCGGCGTATTTCCACTGCATCGACCAGTGGCTGTTGATCGGGGCGGCGTACATCAGGTTCCACTCGTGGCCCAGGTCCACGTTGGTGCGATAGTTGTCGAAGTCGTGGTAGCGGGCCATCAGCTCGCTCTTGGCCGGCAGCCAGCGCCATTTGGGCTTCACGGTCAGCATGACGTTGGTGTCCTGCAGGCCGTCGGCGAAGTTCTTGAAGCCGCCCGGGGTGTTCCAGGCGTCGGCCCAGCCGTTGAAGCCGTGGGCCGCGCCGGTGGCCGAGCCGAAGCCGCGCACGCCGTCGCCTTCCAGGGCGTCATAGGCCAGGCGCAGGGTGTAGGCGCCGCGGGTGGCGGCGACGTCGGCCCCGAAATAGTCCAGCTCGAACGGGGCGGTGCGGCCGCGCCAGTCGTTCTGGCGGGCGAAGGTGGCGTTATAGGCCAGGTCCAGCGGGCCGACCTTGTGTTTGCCCGAGGCCTTGACGCCCTTGGTGATCACGCTGCTGGCCGGGGCCTGCTCGAAGTCCATGCCGTAGACGTAGCCCTGCACCGTCAGCGCCTTGGAGAAGGTCCAGCTGGCGTTGACGAAGTGGCTGTCGCTGTCCCAGTCGCGCAGCTCGGCCAGGGTGCGGTTGACCTTGTCGGCATAGATGTAGGTGGCCTTGAAGCGGCCGCGGCTGACGTCGGCGCGGAAGGCGTCCCAGGTCTGCTCGTCCTGGCGCCAGGGGGCCGCGCCCACCAGGCGCGAGTCGTCCAGCTGGATGCGCTGGCGACCCACAACCAGGCCGACGGTCTTGTTCGGCGTCCAGGCCAGCTGCAGGCGATTGAGTTCCGTGCCCTCGGGGTCGTTGATGGCCGGATACTTGGCCTTGTCGGCGCCGTTCAGCGGCGGGCCGCCATTGGCGGTGACGGCGAAGCGCACCGGACCCAGCCATTCGACATGCTCGAAATCGACCAGGGCCTTGAAGTTCTTGTAGGACGCCGTCTCCCAGCCGAAGCGGGCGCGGGTGGTCAGCTGCTGGCCGTTTTCCGTCAGGGTCGCGGTCTTGGTCTGGTCCCAGTGCTCGTAGCGGGTGCGGACCTCCAGCATCGGCTTGCCGGAGGTGATCGCGTCCAGGACGGACGAGGCCTCGCCCGCCTCCGCGGTCGAAATCCCCACCAGCCCGGTCAGCAAAGCCCCGAGCGCGCATGCCAATAGCGTCTTTTCCATGGCTGTGCTTCTAGGGCTGTAAAGGTTAATTGCTTCCCCATGGGAAACTGATCGGCCCCATTTCAGGTATTGATCGAGCGCGACAAGTCGTCGCGGACGCACGGTCCATCGTTATTCTTCGCTTAACCTAGATCTTCTGTCGCGGGGACTCAGGCGTAGGCGTAGGGCCCGCCGCGCTCCAGCGCCCGCTGATAGGCGGGACGAGCGTGGATCTTTTCCAGGAACGCCTTCACGCGGGGGCGGCTGCCCGCGCCGCCGCGCGCCGCGCCGGCCTCCAGCGGGAAGCTCATCATGATGTCGGCGGCGGTGAAGGCGCTTCCGGCGAACCATTCGGACTTGGCCAGCTCGGCGTCCCAGTAGTCGACATGGGCCTTGATCTGCGGGTCGACGAAGCCGGTCTGGGCCTTGCCGGCGATCGACTTGACCAGGCCCTTCATCAGGCCCGGGGCGCGGGCGGGAAGGGCGGTGAACACCAGCTTCAGCAGCAGCGGCGTCATGGCCGAGCCCTCGGCATAGTGCAGCCAGTAGGTATGGCGCAGGCGCTCGGGCGTTCCGGGCGCGGGGATCAGCCGGCCCTGGCCGTAGGTCTCCAGGATGTACTCGACGATCGCGCCGGTCTCGGCCACGACCTTGTCGCCGTCGGTGATGACGGGAGACTTGCCCAGCGGATGGATGGCCTTCAACTCGGGCGGGGCCAGCATGGTCTTGGCGTCGCGCTCGTAGCGCTTGACCTCGTAGGGAACGCCCAGCTCCTCCAGCAGCCACAGCACGCGCTGGCTGCGCGAGTTGTTCAGGTGATGGACGATGATCATGCGGCTTCCCCCGGTTTGTTATGGGGGACGATGCGGGCGGCGCGCGGTTTCGGCAAGGCGGCTTAGGTGCGGGCGACGCTCTCGACGATGTGGGCGCGATACAGCACGGCGATCAGGTCGGTCTGGGTGATGACGCCGACCAGCCGCCGCTCGCCGTCGACGACCATGGCCTCGTGGGTGTGGCCGCTGGACAGGATCGGCAGCAGGGCCGCGATCGGGGTGCCTTCCATGACCTTATGGACGAAGGGGTCCAGCGCCGCCTCGACCGTGCGGCGGTGGTTGGCCTGCAGCTCGGCGCGGCGGGCCATGCCGATGACGCGGCCGGCCTCGTCGACCACGGGCGCCGCGCGCAGGTCGTGTTCCTGCAGATAGGCCAGGGCGCTCTGGGCCGACTGGTCGCGGTCCAGGCGGATGACGTCGCGCGACATCACCTCGCCGCAGCGGATCTGGCCGTGCAGCCGCTGGTGGGCCGAGATCTCGACCTCGCGGAACAGGGCGTCCAGGTCCTCGCGGCTGACGTCCAGCAGTTCGCCATAGCGGGCCAGGGCGGCGTCCAGGTCGACGGGGCTGTAGCCGATGCGGGCGGCGGGGGTAGGGTCCTTGGTCTTGTGCGGGCTGGCGGCCGGGGCGGGGACGCGGTGCGGATAGGAGTGGCCGGTCAGCCGTCCCCAGGCCATGCCGGCGGCGACCAGCAGCGCCGAGTCCACCAGCACCGGATTGAGCGCGAACAGATAGCCGGCCTCGCGCACGGCCGGGCCGCCGATCACGCAGATCAGCGCCACGGCGCCGCCGGGCGGATGCAGGCAGCCCAGCAGCATCATCACCCCGATCGCCAATCCGACGGCCAAGGGCGCGGCGATCAGCGGCTGCGGGACCAGCATCGCCACGGTGATGCCGATGAAGGCCGAAACGAGATTGCCGCCCAGCACCGACCGCGGCTGGGCCAGGGGACTGGCGGGCACGGCGAACACCAGCACCGCCGACGCCCCGATCGGCGCCACCAGCAGCGGATGCAGCCAGTCTTCGCCGCCGACCGCGAAGCGACCCAGCAGGCCGGCGAACAGCAGGCCAACGAGGGCGCCGCCGCCGCCGCGCAGGGCGTCAATGGGGCGGATGGGGCTCTTGCCGCGCAGGGCGGCGTGCAGGCGACCGGTCATGGGCTGGGCAGATAGACCGTCGCGGCGGGAGAGGTCTTTCTGTTTTTTCTAAGAGCTTTGAGAGGCCGTGAGCGCCGTGCGTCCTTCGAGGCCCGCTGCGCGGGCGCCTCAGGATGAGGAAATCGGAAAGAATCCCCATCCTGAGGTGCGCGCCGAAGGCGAGCCTCGAAGGACGCACGGCGTTTCAGTCTAGCGGCTTCAAATCCGGCTCGACCCAACCCCGTCGCGCCTCGACGCTGAACAGCCGCTCGCGCGTCCAGTGCGTCAGCGGCCAGGCCTTGTCGCCCAGTGGCGTCGCCAGCAGGGCCTGCGCGGCCGCGCTGTCCGAAGTCCCCGCCGGCAGTCCCGCCGCGAACGCCCGGATGGCGGCGAGGTACGCCTGGGTGATGGTCTCGTGATAGCCGCCGTGGTCGTCGTTCACCCCGCCGACCGACACATTGTAGGTGCGAATGATGTCGGGCAGGTCGCGCTCCAGCCCTGCGTCGCGGGTGCGGACCAGGCGCAGGGTGGCGACCAGGTGGGCGGCGTGGGTCCACTTGTCCTTGGGCAGGCTGTGGTCCAGCAGACCCTCGGCGAGCTTGGCGATGTCAGCGTCGGTCATGGCCAAGCTTCAACGAAAACGCCCGGCGACCGCAAGGCCGCCGGGCGTGATCTCAAGACCTTAAGGAGAAGCTCTAGGCTTCGACCATGTTCTTGGCGACGGCCGCCTCGCGCATGTTCTTCTGCAGCTTCTCGAACGCCCGGACCTCGATCTGGCGGACCCGCTCGCGGCTGACGCCGTATTGCGAGGCCAGTTCCTCCAGGGTGGTCGGGTCGTCCTTCAGGCGGCGCTCGGTCAGGATGTGACGCTCGCGGTCGGTCAGTTCGACCATCGCTTCTTCCAGAAGCGACATCCGCAGCGACTTTTCCTCGTTCTCGGCGACGACGGTCTCTTGCGACACTTGGTCGTCGTCGGCCAGCCAGTCCTGCCACTCGCTTTCGCTGTCCGACCGCAGCGGGGCGTTCAGCGAGGCGTCGGGGCCCGACAGGCGGCGGTTCATCGAGATGACCTCGCTGTCCAGCACGCCCAGCTTGGTGGCGATGGCGCTGACCTGTTCAGGGCGCAGGTCGCCTTCCTGGAAGGCGGCGATCTGGCTCTTGGCCTTGCGCAGGTTGAAGAACAGCTTCTTCTGCGCGGCGGTCGTGCCCATCTTCACCAGCGACCACGAGCGCAGGATGTACTCCTGGATCGAGGCGCGGATCCACCACATGGCGTAGGTGGCCAGGCGGAAGCCCTTGTCGGGCTCGAACTTCTTGACCGCCTGCATCAGGCCGACATTGCCTTCGGAGATCACTTCGCCGATCGGCAGGCCGTAGCCGCGATAGCCCATGGCGATCTTGGCCACGAGACGCAGGTGCGAGGTGACCATCTTGTGGGCGGCGTCGCTGTCCTGATGTTCCTTCCAGCGCTGGGCGAGCATGAACTCCTCGTCCTTGGGCAGCATCGGGAACTTGCGGATTTCGGTCAGGTAGCGCGACAGGCCGCCGTCCGGCGACATCACCGATAGAGAATTCACGGCCATGGTCTTCATATCCCCTTGCGTGCGGATCCGCTCGCCAATCGCGCGCGATCATCCCCCACACGAGAGGATAGATAGTTCGCGAAATTGCGGGCGAAAGGGTGGTAACGCATTTGTAATGTCCGAGTTGCCCGCTTGGATATTGTAGGAATGCGGCGGCACTTTGATCGAAGCGCGCCTTGCGTCACTCTTCAGGAAATCTGGGCAAGAATCCGAGAGAGTCGCCGCATGGTCCGTTTCATCCTTCGCGTCCTTATCGCCGCCGCCGGCCTGTGGCTGTCCGACCGCCTGATCACCGGCGTCGTCGCCGAAGGCTGGACGACCCTGATCATCGCCGGCTTCCTGCTGGGGATCGTCAACGCGATCGTGCGGCCGGTGGTGACGGTCCTGACCTTCCCGCTGACCATGCTGACCCTGGGCCTGTTCCTGCTGGTGGTGAACGCGGCGATGATCGGCCTGGTGTCGCTGGTCGTGCCGGGCATGGAAGTCCACGGCCTGTGGGCCGGCGTCCAGGCCGCGGTGGTGACGGGGATCGTCAGCTGGATCGGCCAGGTGGTGATCGGGGACGCCAAGCGGGAGCGGGATTAGGCCGACGTCGCGGCAGGCTGGCGCTGCTGATCCATCGGCGTAACCTCCCGCTCCGGGAGGAAGCCGAGATGAAGATCACCGGCGTCAATCACCTGGCCCTGGTCTGCCGCGACATGGGCGAGACGGTCAGGTTCTATACCGAGGTCCTGGGCATGCCACTGGTCAAGACCGTGGCCCTGCCCGACGGCGGGCAGCACTTCTTCTTCGACTGCGGCGGCGGGGCGTGCCTGGCCTTCTTCTGGTGGCCCGAGGCGCCGGCCGCCGCGCCGGGCATCGCCTCGGTCCGGTCGTTCCCGGCCGACTCCAAGACCGCCGTCGGTTCGATGAACCATGTGGCCTTCACCGTCGACGAGGCCGACCTGGAAGCCTGCCTGCAACGGCTGCAGGCCGCCGGCGTCCCGGCCTTCCCCATGGTGGTCAGCCACGACGACAGCCCGATGGGCGTGGCCCGCGAGCCGCATCCCGGGGTCTTCGTGCGCTCGGTCTATTTCACCGATCCCAACGGCGTCATGATGGAGCTGGCCGCCTTCACCCGCGACTTCAGCGCCGCCGACGTGGCGCATGAGCCCGCCGGCGTGACGGTCCCCGCCTGATGCCCCGCCTGCGCCAGGTGCCCCGCGCCGAGGTCACCGACGAGCGGACCCTCAAGCTCTACGACCTGCTGTTCGGCGACCGCGATCCCGTCGCCCAGCCGGGCACTGCCACCGGCACGCGCGGCGACTGGTGGACGGTGTTCGCCGGCAGTCCCGACATTCTCAAGCACGCCTCGCAAGGCTTCGCCCTCTACCGCGATCCGGCCCGCAAGCTGGACCCTATCCTGCGCGAACTGGCCCAGACCCGGGCCGGCTGGACGCGAGGCAGCCAGTTCGTGTTCTCCCAGCACTGCAAGTCGCTGCGCGGCCTGGGCGTGGCCGACGACAAGATCGCCGCCGTGCCGTCCTGGCCGGTCTCGGATCTGTTTGACGCCCGCGAGCGCGCCGTGCTGGCCTATGCCGACGGCCTCGTTCTGGACGGCGGCCGCGTCGCCGACGGGGTGTTCTCAGCCCTGAAGACGTTCCTGGACGACGAGCAGATCCTGGAGCTGACCTACATCACCTGCCTCTACGAGATGCATGCGGTGATGAGCCGGGCCCTGCGCACCGAGTATGACGACCGCGAGGAACCGGTCGTCGAGATCGCCGCGCCGGACTTCGCCGGGACCGACTTTCTGGACACGCAAAAGTAGCGCTTGGGTTGCATCTCACCGTGTCGCGAGAAAACCGGTAAAAATGCCCGCAAACACTGTGACGGCTGGATGAAAGTTTCGCGAAATCCGTTGTCGCCAGCTGCGCTATTATCACGGCGTTAGGTGAGTGAATGGTCCCTCCGCTCGCGAGTGGAGGCGTATTGATGTTCACCCTGCGGGATACGGTTTCTTCGCTGGCGCCGGCGCGCCAGGAGGATCTCGGCAAGTCGCTGTACGATCGGTTCCGTGCGGAGCCGGACACGCTGATCGTTCCGGTCGTCGACGCCGACAACCGGCCGATCGGCATCGTCGAACGCAACGCCTTCTTCCTGCGCATGGCCGCCGAGTACGGCCGCGCCCTCTATGCCAATCGCCCGATCTCGACCCTGATGGACCGTGAGCCGCTGGTCGTCGACGCCGACACCGAGCTGGCCTCGTTCACCACCGACAGCCTGTCCTATCGCGCGTCGGACCTGCTGCGCGGCTTCGTCGTCACCGAGGACGGCCGCTATCTGGGCGTCGGCACGGTGCTGGGCCTGCTGCAGGCCGCCAACGAGACCAACCGCCGCGGCGTCGAGCAGTTGGCGCAGGCCAAGGCGGAAGTCGAGCGCGCCCAGACCTTCATGACCGCCATCGTCGAGGCCATGCCCTCGATGGTGTTCGTCAAGAACGCCCACGACCATCGCTATGTCCTGCTGAACCGCGCCGGGGAAAAGACCCTGGGCCTGCCGCGCGACCAGGTGATCGGCCGCACCGACGCCGACATCCACGACCCCGAACTGGCCGCGATCTATGTCGAGCGCGACCGCGAGGTGCTCGATTCCGGCGAGGTCCGGGTGATCGAGGAAGACCTCGTGCCCCGCCAGGACGGCACCACGGCCATCCTGCGCACCAAGAAGATCGCCCTGCGCAACGCCGAGGGCGTGCCGGAATATCTGCTGGGCGTCTCCGAGGACATCGCCGAGCGCAAGCGCGCCGAGGCCCAGATCGCCCGCCTGGCCCACTACGACCCGCTGACCGAACTGCCCAACCGCGTGCTGTTCCAGAAGTCGCTGTCAGACGCCCTGGCGCGCCGGGCGCGCAAGGGCGATCAGCTGGCCGTGCACTTCATCGACCTGGACCGCTTCAAGACCGTCAACGACACCTTGGGCCACCCGCTGGGCGACGCCCTGCTGCGGGTCGCCGCCGAGCGCCTGCGCGGCTGCGTGCGCGAGGGCGACACCGTCGCGCGCCTGGGCGGCGACGAGTTCGCCGTGGTGCAGAGCGGGCTGGACGACATGACCGGCGCCACGCGCCTGGCCAGCCGCATCGTCGAGGCGATGTCCGCGCCGTTCGACCTGCAGGGCCACCAGGTGGTGATCGGGGCCAGCGTCGGCGTCGCCGCCGCGCCCTCGGACGGCGAGGACGCCGACGAACTGCTGAAGAAGGCCGACATGGCCCTTTACCGCGCCAAGGGCGACGGCCGCGGGGCCTTCCACTTCTTCGAACGCGCCATGGACGAGCAGCTTCAGGCCCGCCGCGCCTTGGAGCTGGACCTGCGCCGCGCGCTGCAGGCCGGCGAGTTCGAGCTGTTCTACCAGCCGCTCTATCACCTGGGCGACGAGCGGGTGACCGGCTGCGAGGCCCTGCTGCGCTGGCGCCACCCCGACCGGGGCATGGTCTCGCCGGCCGACTTCATCCCGCTGGCCGAGGAGATCGGCCTGATCGTGCCGCTGGGCGAATGGGTGCTGCGCGAAGCCTGCGCCGAGGCCGCCGGCTGGCCCGAGCACGTGCGCCTGGCGGTAAACCTGTCGCCGGCCCAGTTCCGCGACCGCGGCCTGGTGCGCACCGTCGTCTCGGCCCTGGCCGCCTCGGGCCTGGCCGCCGAACGGCTGGAGCTGGAGATCACCGAGTCGGTGCTGCTGCAGGACAGCCAGGCCAACATGACCATGCTGCACGACCTCAAGGCCCTGGGCGTGCGGATCTCGATGGACGACTTCGGCACGGGCTACAGCTCGCTGAGCTATCTGCGCAGCTTCCCGTTCGACAAGATCAAGATCGACCAGACCTTCGTCCGCGACATCCTCGACGACAGCGACGCCATGGCCATCATCAAGGCCGTGCTGGACCTGGGCGCCAGCATGGGCGTGGTCACCACGGCCGAGGGCGTCGAGACCCAGGAACAGCTGGACGCCCTGCGCGGTCAGGGCTGCGCCGAGATCCAGGGCTACTTCATCAGCCGCCCGGCCCCGGCGGCGGACATCGCCAGGCTGCTGGGCGTGGAACGCCTGCGGGCCGTCAGCGCGCCGGTGGCGGTGCTGGGAGCGGGGGAGAAGGCCGAAGCCGCTTCGAAAGTCCTAGATCGTCAGGCGTCGTAAGCGCCCCCACCGTCACGTCGCCGATCGGCGCCGCGCCACCTCCCCCGTTTCACGGGTGAGGAGGAAACTTTCTCATCCTCCCCCGCTTGCGGGGGAGGTGGATCGCTGCGGATACGCAGCGAGACGGA
>CAZRPD010000074.1:0-21437 GCA_964601775.1 uncultured Caulobacter sp.
CCCCCCGGGCGACCCGCCAAGGCTTGCAGCTCCTCGCCGTGCTGGGCGCGGATATGAATGTCGACGCGGTCGGCCTTGGGCGGAGGGTCCCGCTGATGCCCGACGGCGTCAAGTCTTCTACAGGTTCAGTAGCGCCGGGTCGCCGCCCTGGGCGGTGATGTTGACGCTGACCGCGCGCTCCACCGCGAAGCGCAGCAGGGCGTGGGGGCCGCCGGCCTTGGGGCCGGTGCCCGACAGGCCCTCGCCGCCGAACGGCTGGACGCCGACGACAGCGCCGGTCATCGAGCGGTTCACATAGGCGTTGCCCGCCGGGACCAGGCGCTGGACGTCGGCGGCGAAGCTCTCGATCCGCGAGTGGATGCCCAGCGTCAGGCCATAGCGGCGGGCGGCCAGGGCGCCGGCGACTTCGGCCAGATGCTCGGGCTTATAGCGGACCACGTGCAGCACGGGGCCGAACACTTCGCGCTCCAGGAAGTCGGCAGCCGGGATCTCGGCCAGCACCGGGGCGAAGAAGGTCCCGCCGGTCGGCGCCAGCAGGGCGTGCAGGATCTTGGCTTCCTGGCTCAGGCGCACCTGGTGCTTGTCGAGCGCCTCCTTGGCTTCGGCGTCGATGACCGGGCCAACGTCGGTGACGGCCAGGGCCGGATCACCCAGCACCAGAGCGTCCATGGCGCCCTTCAGGCCGTCGATGATGTGGTCGGCGGTGTCCTCGGGCAGGAACAGCAGGCGCAGGGCCGAGCAGCGCTGGCCGGCAGATCCAAAGGCCGAAACGATGACGTCGTCGATGACCTGCTCGCGCTGGGCGGTGGTGTCGACGAACATGCCGTTCAGGCCGCCGGTCTCGGCGATGAACGGGACGATCGGGCCTTGGCGTTGGGCGAGCGTCTGGTTGATCCGCCAGGCGGTGTCGGTGCCGCCGGTGAAGGCCACGCCGTCCAGGCCCTCGTGACTGGTCAGGGCCGCGCCGACGGTCTCGCCGCGGCCCGGCAGCAAGGCCAGCAGGCGGCTGTCCAGGCCGGCGGCGTGATACAGCTTCACGGCCACGAAGGCGATCAGCGGCGTCTGCTCGGCGGGCTTGCCCAGCACGGCGTTGCCGGCGGCCAGGGCCGCGGCGATCTGGCCGGTGAAGATGGCCAGCGGGAAGTTCCACGGGCTGATGCAGACGAAGACGCCGCGAGCCGCCAGGCGCAGGGTGTTGGTCTCGCCGACCGGACCCTTCAGCACCTCGCCGTCGCCGAACTGATCCTCGGCCAGCACGGCGTAGTAGCGGCAGAAGTCGACCGCCTCGCGGACCTCGGCGATGCCGTCCGACAGCGTCTTGACGGCCTCGCGCGACAGGATGGCGATCAGGCGGTCGATATTGGCTTCCAACGCGTCGGCCATGGCGCGCAGGGTCCTGGCGCGGGCCGGGCCGCCGGCCAGGTCCCAAGCCGGTTGCGCGGCGCGCGCCAGACGGAAGGCCTCATCGATCTGCGGGATCTGGGCTTCGGACACCGCGCCGACCACCTTGCTGGCGTCGGCCGGGGCGACGACCGGCAGCGGCGGACCGCCGGCGGCGACCTTGCCGGCGATCAGCGGGCCGGCCGAGAGGGTGACCGTGTCGAGAGCCGCAACAGCCGCTTCCAGACGCTCGCGATCGGCCTTCACCGACAGGTCGAGGCCCGCCGAGTTCTGACGGCGCGGGCCGTAGACGTCGATCGGCGTCGGGATCTTGGCGTGGCGGTCGGGGTGGGCCTCGACGGTGTCGATCGGGTCGGTGACCACCTTCTCGACCGGCACCCGCTCGTCCAGCAAGGCGTGGACGAACGAGGTGTTGGCGCCGTTTTCCAGCAGGCGGCGCACCAGATAGGGCAGCAGGTCCTCGTGGCCGCCGACGGGCGCGTAGGCCCGCAAAGTGATGCCGTCATAGAGGTCGTCGGCGGCCTTATACAGAGCCTCGCCCATGCCGTGCAGGCGCTGATGCTCGATCTTGACGCCGGCGTTCTTGGCCATGCGGACCACGGCCGCCAGGGTGTGGGCGTTGTGAGTGGCGAACTGGGCGTAGAGGTGCGGGGCCGCGCCGATCAGCGCCTTGGCGTTGACCAGGTACGACAGGTCGGTGGCCGGCTTGGTGGTGAACACCGGATAGTCCGGCCGGCCCGCGACCTGACCGCGCTTGATCTCGCTGTCCCAATAGGCGCCCTTGACCAGGCGCACCATCAGGCGGCGGCCGGTCTCCTGCGACATCGCCTTCAGGCGGGCGATCACCTCGCCGCAGCGCTTCTGATAGGCCTGGACGGCCAGGCCCAGACCTTGCCAGTCGCCCAGCTCAGGCTCGCGGCACAGCCGGTCCAGCAGCTTCAGCGACAGGGCCAGGCGGTCGGCCTCTTCGGCGTCGATCGTGAAGTTGATATTGTGGCGGGCGGCGATCCTGGCCAGGCGCAGGGTGCGGGGATAGAGCTCCTCCCACACGCGGTCCTCGTGGGTCGCCTCATAGCGCGGGCACAGGGCCGACAGCTTGACCGAGACGCCGTGGCCGGCTTCCGGACTCGCGCCCTTCGACAGGCGACCGACGGTCTCGATGGCGTCGGCATAGGACTTTTCGTAGCGCTCGGCGTCGGCGGCGGTGCGGGCGCCTTCGCCCAGCATGTCGAAGCTGCACATGTCGCCGTCATGGGCGGCGCGCTTGATGGCGGCCTCGATCGTCCGCCCAAGGACGAACTGCTCGCCCATGATGCGGATGGCTTGGCCGACGGCGGCGCGGATCACCGGCTCGCCCAGGCGGCCGGCCAGCTTCTTGACGAAGCCAGGCAGGTCCTTCTTGGCTTCGTCGTCGGGCTCGACGATCTTGCCGGTCAGCATCAGGCCCCAGGTCGAGGCGTTGACGAACAGGCTGTCGGAGCCCCCGAGGTGACTGGCCCAGTCGGCCGAACCGATCTTCTCGGCGATCAGCTTGTCGCGGGTGTCGTCGTCGGGGGTGCGCAGCAAGGCCTCGGCCAGGCACATCAAAGCCAGACCCTCGCGGGTACCCAGGCTGAACTCCTGCAGGAAGCTTTCGACCACGCCCTGCTTGCGAACGCTGCGACGCGCGCCGCGGACAAGGGCTTCGGCCTCGGCGCGAACGGCGGCGCGATCCTCGCTGGACAGGGGGCTTGCCGCCAGCAGGTCGGCGATCACGGCGGCTTCGTCGCGATACTTGCCGTCGTCGAGGCTGTCCCAGTGGGCCAAGTCGGTCATGGTCGGTTCCGTCGTTGAGATATCGTCGGTCTAACTTGCCTTAAACCAAAGGTGCTTCGTTTGTTGAATTTTAGTGCCGTATCTTCTTCGGAAAAATCATCGAAAATGATCGTCTGCTCCAGCATGCCGGGCGGCCTGCGCGGACATGCGCCGAAGGCGCGTCACGAAGAATGCTCTGGAAAGGGGGAGGGAGGAAGGGACGCCTGGTGGGGGAGACGCGAGCGTCCCTTCCTCTCATGCGCGACGCCCAGCTAGGGGGAGAGGGGCGGGCGTCGCGTCGGTTCCAGCTGCGGCCTTGCCGCGTTCGCCGGGCGCCCTTTGAGGAGGGGGAGGGGCGCCAAGCGCGGCTGGAACGATCAGAGGTGTAACGCCAAGCTTGCCGAATGTGCTACGTTTGTCGTGCTTCGTTTTCGAAGCTTCTTCGGGAATATCGTGTTATGGCCATTTCCGCTCTTGATGATACCGATCGCAGGCTGTTGAAAGTTCTGCAAGCCGACGGGCGCATCACCAACGCCGAACTGGCCAAGCGCTGCAACCTGTCGCCGGCCGCCACCTTCGACCGCGTGCGCCGCCTGCGCGAGCGCGGCTACATCACCGGCTACGCGGCCCTGCTCGACCCGGCCAAGGTCGACCGGGCGCTGCTGATCTTCGTCGAGGTCGTGCTGGAGCGCACCACGGGCGAGACCTTCGAGGACTTCGCCGCCGCCGTCCGACGCGCGCCCGAGATCCTGGAATGCCACATGGTCGCCGGCGGCTTCGATTACCTGATCAAGGCCCGCGTGCGCGACATGGAGGCCTACCGCAACTTCCTCGGCGACATCCTGGTCAAGATGCCGGGCGTGCGCGAGACCCGGACCTACGCGGTGCTGGAAGAGGTCAAGAGCACGGTGCAGCTGCCGCTCTGAGGCTCTGTGCGTCCTTCGAGGCTCGGCTTCGCCTCGCACCTCAGGATGAGGAAATCAGCGAACGACCCTCATCCTGAGGCGCCCGCGCAGCGGGCCTCGAAGGACGCACGGGGTTCTATTTCTTTGCCGTCGCGATCCACGCCCGCTCGTTGACCAGGTCCAGCGTCACCACCCAGTCCTTGAGCGCCGGTACGCCGATGTTGCCGTCGATGACCAGGTCCATGACCACGGCCTGGGCGTCGATCTTCGGGCCGTCCTGGATCGACATCGCGATCGGCTGGCGGTCCTTGCTGTCGGGGTTCAAGCCGAGCAGGGCTGCATTGTGCTGGGCGACGACGACGGCGCCGTTGCTGCCGCTGTCCAGCTCCATCCAGACCGGGCCCTTGGGCGTGGGGACCGGCACGAACGGGGTCAGCGCCAGGCCGCCGGCGTCACGGGCGAAGCGGACGGGGACCTCGGCCGCGCCCTTGGTGCGGGCCTTGAGGCTGGCGGGTGTCTCGATCACTAAACGCTGGGCGCCCAGGTCCAGAGTCACGGCGTGGCCGGCGAAGGCGTCCAGCGCCACCGAGCCATCCAGCGGCGGGGCGTTGGGCGGCAGCAGTTTGGAAAAGTCGAAGACGCCCACGGTCGGCGGGGTCAGGGCGACGCCGGCGGCCTCGATCGTGATCTTGTCGCAGCGTTCCAGATCGACGCGGTCGCCGCGCATGCGGTGACCGGTGATGCGACCCCAGGGCTGGCAGCCGATGCTCTTGGCGGCGGCGGGGGTGATGGCGGTCAGACCGCCGGCGGTGTCGATTAGGAAGCGGCGGGGCGTGCCGTCGATCCTGGCCTCGAACGACCAGAGCACGCCCAGATAGGGCTCCAGGGCGATGATCGCCGGCTGAGCGGGTGGCGGGGGCGCGGTCTTCTGAGCCTGGGCGGGCGCGGCGGCGAACAGCAGGCCGGCGGCCAGGAGCAGGGAGGGAAGGCGCATGCAAACCTCGGCGAAAAAGATCAACCTTGGGTCGCGCGTGTCGAGGCCGCTGTAAAGCGGAAAAGGGGTCGGAAGGGGCGGCTCCAGGGGTGGGGGAAAGGAGGCGCCCCTTCCGGTTCACGGCCATCGGGGGGGAGTGATGACCGTAAACTCCCCCGGCGCGAGGCCGGGGAAGGGGGAGAAGACGTCGTCAGGCCGCGGGGGCGCCGCCGCCGAGCGTCTTATACAGAGCGACCAGATTGGCGGCCCGGGCCAGACGCACGGTGATCAGGCCCTGCTGGGCCGTGTACAGCGTGCGCTGGCTGTCCAGCTGGGTCAGGGCGCTGTCCAGGCCGGCGTCGCGACGCTGCAGCGACAGGCGCTGGCTGTCGGAGGCGGCCTCGACCAGGCGTTCCTGCGAAGCCAGGCGGTCGGTGACCGTGGCGCGCACCGACAGGGCGTCGGAGACCTCGCGGAAGGCGGTCTGCACCGTCTTCTCGTAGGTGGCCACGGCGATGTCGCGGTCGGCCTTGGCGCCCTTGAGGTTGGCGATGTTGGCGCCGCCGGCGAAGATCGGCAGGCTGATCTGGGGCGAGAAGCTCCAGGCCGTGGTGCCGGTGTCGAACAGGCCAGACAGCTGGTTGTTCGTCGTGCCGTACTGGCCCGTCAGGCTGATGCGCGGGAAGAACGCCGCCCGGGCCGCGCCGATATTGGCGTTGCGGCTGCGCAGCTGGTGCTCGGCGGCCAGCACGTCGGGACGACGCAGCAACACGTCCGACGGCAGGCCCGCGGGCAGGTCGGCCAGGATCGTCGCTTCGGCCACGCCACCTTGCGGCAGCAGGTTCACGGGCACCTCGGTCCCGGCCAGCAGGGTCAGGGCGTTGCGGTCCTGGGCCACCTGGGCGGTGTAGGTCGCCACGTCGGCGCGGGCGGTCTCGGTCAGGGTCTGGGCGTTGCGCAGGTCCAGGCGCGAGCCGACGCCGCCGTCGACCTGCTGTTGGACCAGGCGCAGCGATTGTTCGCGGGTCGCCAGGGTGTCCTTGGCGAGCGCGAGGCGGTCCTGGTCGGCGGCCAGGGTCAGCCAGGCCGTCGCGGTTTCCGAGATCAGCGAGATCCGGGCCGCGCGGCTGTTCTCTTCGGTTGCGAAGAAGCTCTGCAGCGCTGCGGCGCTGAGGCTGCGGACGCGGCCGAACAGATCCAGCTCGTAGGCGCTGACGCCCAGGTTGGCGCTGTAGATCGTGGTGTCGATGCCGATGCCGAACTGCGAGCCGGCCGCCGGTTGGTGGATGCGCTGCTCGGACAGCACGCCGTTCACCGTCGGCAGCAGGGCCGCGCGCTGAATGCCGTACTGAGCGCGGGCCTTGTCGATGTTCAGCACCGCCACGCGCAGGTCGCGGTTCTGTTGCAGGGCCAGATCGACCACGCCTTGCAGGCGCGGGTCGAGCAGCACCTGGCGCCAGTCGAGGTCGGCGGCCGTGACCGAGCTGGTCGGCTCGGGCGTCGGCGTGGACCAGGTCTGAGCCACCGGCAGGGCCGGCTGCTCGTACTTCGGCGCCATGGTGCAGGCGCCGACCGCCGTCGAGGCGATCAGGGCCAGGGAGAGGTTGCGCAGCATCATTGGTGAGCCTCGGAGGCCGGGACCTCGCCGCCGTGCTCGGCGACGGCCTTGTCGTGGCCGGGGTGCTTGGGTTTGAAGATCTTCTCGACGACCACGAAGAACAGCGGGACGAAGAAGATCGCCAGGACGGTGGCCGAGATCATGCCGCCGAGCACGCCGGTGCCGATGGCGTGCTGGGCGCCGGAGCCAGCCCCGTTGGAGATCGCCAGCGGCAGCACGCCGAAGACGAAGGCCAGCGAGGTCATGATGATCGGGCGCAGGCGCAGGCGGACGGCCTCCAGCGTGGCTTCGGTCAGGCCCATGCCCTTCTCGTAAAGGTCCTTGGCGAACTCGACGATCAGGATGGCGTTCTTGGCGGCCAGGCCCATGGTCGTCAGCAGGCCGACCTGGAAGTAGATGTCGTTGCTGAGGCCGCGGGCGAAGGTCGCCAGCAGGGCGCCGACGATGCCCAGCGGCACCACCATGATGACGGCCAGCGGGATCGACCAGCTCTCATAGAGGGCGGCCAGCAGCAGGAACACCACCAGGATCGAGATGCCGTACAGGGCGGGCGCCTGGTTGCCAGACTCCTGCTCCTGGGCCGACAGGCCGGTCCATTCGAAGCCGATGCCGGGCGGCAGCTTGGCGGCCAGGGCCTCCATCGCCGCCATCGCCTGACCCGAGCTCTTGCCCGGGGCCGGGGAGCCTTGCAGGTTGATCGAGGACAGGCCGTTGTAGCGTTCCAGACGCGGCGAACCGAACGTCCAGTCCGACGTGGCGAAGGCCGGGAACGGCACCATCTGGCCGCTGCTGTTGCGGACGTACCAGCGGTTCAGGTCTTCCGGGGTCATCCGGAACTGGGCGTCGGCCTGCATGTACACCTTCTTCACCCGACCGCGGTCGACGAAGTCGTTGACGTACGAACCACCCCAGGCGGCGCTGAGCGCGCTGTTGATGTCGGCGGTGGTCAGGCCCATGGCGCCGGCCTTGGCCTGGTCGACCTCGATCTGCAGCTGCGGGGTGCCTTCCTGACGGTGCGGGCGCACGCCCGCCAGGTTCGGATCCTGACGCGCCATGCCCAGCATCATGTTGCGGGCGTTGACCAGGGCTTCGTGGCCGACGCCGCCGACGTCCTGGAGCTGGAAGTCGAATCCCGACGAGGTGCCCAGTTCCGGCACGGCCGGCGGGATGATCGGGAACACCATGGCGTTGCGGATCTGCGAGAAGGCGCCCATGGCCCGGCCAGCGACAGCCGGGGCCTTGAGGTTGGCGGCCTTGCGCTCGTCGAAGTCCTTCAGGCGGGTGAAGGCCATGCCGGCGTTCTGGCCGGCGCCGGCGAAGCTGAAGCCCGAGATGGTGAAGACCGACTGCACGGCTTCCTTCTCGTTCTTCAGATAGTAGTCGCGGACCTGGGTCAGGACGGCTTGGGTCTTTTCCTCGGTCGCGCCGGCCGGCAGTTGGACCAGGGTCATCATGATCCCCTGGTCTTCTTCCGGCAGGAAGGCGCTGGGCAGGCGGATGAACAGCAGGCCCATGGCCACCAGGATGGCGGCGTAGATCGCCATCCAGCGGCCGCTCTTGCCCAGGATGCCGCGGACGGAACCCTGGTAGCGCGTCGACATGTCGTTGAAGCTGCGGTTGAACCAGCCGAAGAAGCCCTTCTTGTCGTCGTGGTGACCGGCTTCGACGGGCTTGAGCATGGTGGCGCAGAGCGCCGGCGTCAGCACCAGGGCGACCAGCACCGACAGGGCCATGGCCGAGACGATGGTGATCGAGAACTGGCGGTAGATCACGCCTTGCGAGCCGCCGAAGAAGGCCATCGGCACGAACACCGCCGACAGCACCAGCGCGATGCCGATCAGGGCGCCGGTGATCTCGTTCATCGACTTGCGGGTGGCTTCCTTGGGCGAGAGGCCCTCTTCGGACATCACCCGCTCGACGTTCTCGACCACGACGATGGCGTCATCGACCAGAAGGCCGATGGCCAGCACCAGGCCGAACATGGTCAGGGTGTTGATCGAGTAGCCGAACAGCGCCAGCACGCCGAAGGTGCCGAGCAGGACGACGGGGACGGCGATCGTCGGGATCAGCGTCGCGCGCCAGTTTTGCAGGAACAGGAACATGACGATGAAGACGAGGATGATGGCCTCGATCAGCGTCTTGATCACTTCGTGGATCGACAGCTCGACGAACGGGGTCGAGTCATACGGCACGACGTACTTGTAGCCGGCCGGGAAGGACTTCTGGAGTTCCGTCATGCGCGCCTTGACCGCCTTGGCGGTGTCCAGCGCGTTGGCGCCGGGGGCCAGGCGGATGGCGATGCCCGAGGCCTGGTGGCCGTTGAACTTGGCCAGCGAGCCGTAGTTCTCGGCGCCCAGCTCGACGCGGGCCACGTCGCTGAGGCGGACGGTGGCGCCGCCCGTGCTGTTCTTGACGATGATGTTGCGGAACTGCTCGGGAGTCTGCAGGCGCGACTGGGCGGTGATCGTGGCGTTCAGGCCCGTGCCCGGCAGGTTGGGCGTGCCGCCCAGCTGGCCGGCCGAGACCTGGGCGTTCTGGGCGCGGATCGCGACGGCGACGTCGGCCGGGGTCAGGCTGAAGCTGGCCAGCTTCTGCGGGTCCAGCCAGATGCGCATGGCGTATTGGGCGCCGAACAGCTGGATGTCGCCGACGCCGTCGACGCGGCTCAGCGGGTCCTGGATGTTGCTGGCCAGGTAGTCGGCCAGGTCGGTGTTGGTGGTCTTCGGGTCCTCGGAATAGAGGCCCACGACCATCATGAAGTTACGAGCCGACTTGGCGACCGTCAGGCCTTGCTGCTGCACTTCCTGCGGCAGCAGCGCGGTGGCCGTCTGCAGCTTGTTCTGGACCTGCACCTGGGCGATGTCGATGTCGGTCCCGGCCTTGAAGGTCAGGGTGATCGTGGCCGAGCCGGAGCTGTCGCTGGTCGACGACATGTACTCCAGGCCGTCCAGGCCCTTCATCTTCTGCTCGATGACCTGGGTGACGCTGTCCTCGACGGTCTTGGCCGAGGCGCCGGGGTAGACGGCCGCGACCGACACCTGCGGCAGGGCGATTTCAGGATACTGCGCGATCGGCAGGGTCCGGATGGCGAGCGCCCCGGCCAGCATGATCACGATGGCGATGACCCATGCAAAGATGGGCCTGTCGATGAAGAAACGCGAAAGCATCTTGGGCCCGCCTTAGTGTTGGGCTTGAGCAGCAGGAGCGGCGGGCTTGGAGCCCGCGGGGACGGCCTTGATCTGCGCGCCGGGGCGCAGCTTCATCAGGCCTTCGGTGATGACCTTGTCGCCGGCGTTCAGGCCGCTGGTGACCAGCCACTTGTCGCCGACCGTCTGGCCCAGGGTCACCGGGCGCATCTCCGCGCCCTTCGGCCCCACGACCGCGACCATCGCATTGCCCTTCGGATCGCGCTGGATCGCGGCCTGCGGCGCCAGCATGCCGCTGGCGGCGACGCCCTGGCTCAGCTCGGCGCGGACGTACATGCCCGGCAGCAGCGTGCCGTTCGGGTTCTGGAAGATGGCCCGCAGCGTCACCGAGCCGGTGCCCGGATCGACGGTGATGTCCGAGAACTCCAGCGTGCCCGGCGTCGGATAGGTCGAACCGTCTTCCAGCTTCAGGGTCACCTGGGCGGTGTTGGTCTTGCCGACCTTGCCGCTGGCGAACTGCGCCTTGAGCTTCAGCAGCTCGGCCGAGGTCTGCGTCAGGTCGACATAGATCTTCGACAGGTCCTGGATCGTGGCCAGCGCATTGGCCTGACCGGCCGTGACCAGGGCGCCGGGGGTCACCGCGCTCTTGCCGATGCGGCCCGAGATCGGAGCGGCCACCTTGGTCCAGTTCAGGTTGATGCGGGCGTTGTCGAGCGCAGCGCGCTGCACCGCAACCGCGGCGGCCGTCTGCAGGGCCGCGGCCTGGGCGTCGTCATTGTCCTGCTTGGAGACCGCGCCGCTCTCGACCAGACCCTTGTAGCGGTCGGCCTTCAGCTTGGCGCTGGTCGCGGTCGCCTGGGCCTGGGCCAGGTTGGCCGCGGCGCTGTTATAGGCCGCCTGGAAGGTGGCCGGATCGATCTGGTAGAGCGGCTGGCCGGCGCGAACCATCGCGCCTTCCTCGAACAGGCGCGACTTGATCACGCCACCGACCTGCGGGCGGACTTCCGAGATCAGGAAGGCCGAGGTGCGGCCCGACAGTTCGGCCGTCAGACCGACAGGCTGGGCCTGGGCCACCACATAGCCGACCTCGACCGGACCGCCTGCGCCCATGCCGGCGCCGCCGTCTTTCTTGCCGCAGGCCGAGAGGGTGAGGGCAATGGCGAGCCCCACAGCCGTCATGGCGGCCGCGCGTTGGGCGGCGGTGCGTTGGAAGTGCATGTTTAACCCCGGATGCGTTGGCCTCGCGAGCGATTGCTCTTGACGAAGCCGGCATGATGAACAATTTGAGAATGAACGTTCATTCTCGGGCGGGCTGGACATAGGAGCGCCGTTGACGCAAGTCAACCTCTCCAGCGTGCAGCTTTCGCTGACCTAACGGAAATGTAATGTCGATCAGGTTTTTCAATGTCTGACGAGACCCATTCGGCTCGACCGTCGCCGGAATCTCGCCGCCAGCAGATCCTGGACGCGGCGTGCGAGCGCGTGCGCCAATCGGGCTTCCATGGGGCCAGCATGGCCGACATCGCCAAGGCCGCGGGCCTCAGCGTCGGCCAGATCTATCGCTACTTCGAGAACAAGGAGGCGATCATCGCCGCCATCGTCGCCCAGGATCTGGCCGAGATGCGCGACAAGTTCGCCGAGATGGAAAGCCGGCCCGGTACGCTGCTGGACTCCATCGAGGAGCATCTGCCGGACGGCATCGACAAGTGCTTTGATCCTCGCAGGGCCGCCCTGGCCATCGAGGTGGTCGCCGAAGCCGCCCGCAATCCCAAGGTCGCCGCCATCGTTCGCGCCGCCGACGAGCAGGAACGCGCCCTGGCCCGGGGCATGATGGAGCGCGACCGCAAGCCCGAGTGGAGCGACGCGGAGTTCAACGCCCGCTGCGAGGTCGTGGGCATGATCTTCGACGGCCTGCTGATGCGCGGGGTCAATCACCCCAACCTGGACCGCCAGGCCCTGGCCGCAGTCCTGCGCTCGACGGTCCGACATCTGCTGGGATAGGGCGTCTCGAACGATTGCGCTCTAAATTCGCCAATGAAATCATAGCTTAAGTATGGGCTGGCGCGACGCTGCGCCGCAGGGGCGGGCCATGGTTCTGGTCGCCGTCAGCCCTTAGATACGCCGTCGGTCACGCGTGGGGGGCTTCCACACGAGACGGAAAGTCCCTCAATGAAGTCATTCACCGCGAAGAGCGCCGCGCCCGCCGTTCGCTGCGCGCTGGGCCTTGCTGTGATCTTCGCGCCGATGCTGGTGGCCGCCATGGAGCGGCCGGTCTCGCGGCAGGTGAAGATGCCCGCGATCGTCAAGCTGCTGGCCGACATCAAGGCCGCGGCGCCCAAGCCGCCGCCGGTGATGGAGCTGGTCTGGAAGGGCGCGGACATCGACGGCGACGGCGCGCCCGACTTCGCCAATCCGACCGGCGCCGCGCCACGCGGCCATGACGCCTTCGGCGATGGCGAGTTCGGCGCCCGCCGCGACGGCGGGACCCGCGCCCACGAAGGCGTCGACTACGTGGCGCGGGCCGACCAGGCGGTCCACTCGCCGATGTCGGGCTATGTCACCAAGATCGGCTTCGCCTATGCCGGCGACACCACGCTGAAGTTCGTCGAGATCACCAATCCGGCCCTGGGCTACGCCGCCCGCGCCTTCTACGTGAACCCGGGCGTCGAGGTCGGGCAGACCGTGCGGCTGGGCCAGTCGATCGGCAAGGTAGCCAGCCTTCAGGACCACTACCCCGGCATCACCGACCACGTGCATCTGGAGCTCCTGGCCCCCGGCGGCGACCGCGTGAACGCCGCCCAGCTGATCACGCCGACCCTGGTGGCGAAGGCCGGCGAGGCGGCCTAGGGCAGCAGGTTCCGACCCAGCTCCGGAACCGCCTGCGCCAGCGCCCTGGCGATCATGGCCGAGAAGTAGTCGGCGCCTTCGGGGCCGACGTGGGTGTAGTCGAACACCGGCTTGAACGCCGCCATCGCGGTCGGCGGGCCAGGGGGCTGGGCCGGCGGGCGGGGCGGGACGACGGCGCCAGGGATGGCCGGTTCGTAGAAGGTCGCGCCGGTCGTCGTGCCCGACCTCGCCGCCTGAGCCACGTCGGCCGGCGGTGGGATCTCGCCAAAGCGCAGGGCCTCGACCGGACCCATGGCCTGGACGGCGTCCTTGGACAGCTTGTGCAGGTCGACCAGCGGGGTCCCGGTATCAGCGGCGACCTTGCGGATGGCCTCGGCCCAGGGCGCCAGGTCGTCGTGGACCTGGCCGTTGTGGAACTGGCGGCGGATCAGCGGGGTGACTAGCACCGGCTGGGCCCCGGCCGCGCGGGTCTCGTCGACGAAGCGCTTGATGTTGACCGGGAACTCGGTGGCCAAGTCCGTCGAGCGTTCCGGCCGGCCCGGCTGGTCGTTGTGGCCCAGCTGGATCAGCACCCAGGTCTTCTCGAAACCACCCGACGACATCTCCTTCAGCGCCAGCGCCCAGGAGCCTTCCTCGCGATAGGTGCGGGTCGAGCGCCCGCCGCGACCCAGGTTCACGCAGGCCACGTTGGAGGTGACGTGTTTCGCACAGAAGCTGCCGCCCCAGCCGCTGCTCACCGCGGTCGTGGAGTCGCCGACGAGGACGATCTTCGGGGCCTTGAAGACGGGCTCCTGCGCTGCCGCCACGGTCGGGGCGGCGAAGAGGACGGCGGCTGCCAGAGCGGCTTTCAGCATCTCAACTTCCGTCTTCCTGGCGAAGGCCGGGACCCAGATTTATCCAGAGAGGTTCGTGGGTTTCACCTGGGCCCCGGCTTTCGCCGGGGAGATCGGTGTTCAGGGATCAGTCCAGCGCCCGGTACTTGAAGTTCTTGAACCGGGCCGAGCCCTTGCCGGCCGCGTAGATGCCCGGCTTCAGCATCATGAAGCCGCCGCGGACATTGTGGTGGTAGCCCGAGACTTCCATGCCGCGGTCGAAGCGATGCCAGGTCTTGCCGCCGTCGCTGCTGGTGTGGAAGCTGACGATGTGGCGGGTGTTGATCAGCTTCATCAGCATCTTCGACCCGTGCGGGTTGGCCGGGCGGCCGCGCTCGATGCCGTACTGGTGGGTGACGAAGTTCTTGGCGTCGAAGCCCAGGCCGCAATAGAGCTGGCGATCGTAGAACAGGATCAGGCCGGCGCGGGTCTCGGGATCGATGTCGATCTCGCACTCGATCTCATAGGCCTGATCGCCATTGACGAAGATCAGCGGCGAGCCGCTGGACGGGGCCTCGCCCGCGCCCTTCAGGGTCAGGACGCCACCCGCGCGAGTGATGCGCTGTTGCTCGCCCGGCTTGGGATCGAAGAAGTTCCACTGCACGCCGTACTTGTCGGTCGAGAAGTCGTCCGACAGCGCCATGCCGTGCGGGCCGGCCTTGCCGCCCTTGGGCTTGGGGATCGGCTTGGACAGGTCGCCGCCGCCGATGTCGAACCAGCCGTCCTTGGTCCAGGTGACCGGGGCCAGCAGGGTCTGGCGGCCCAGGGTGTAGAAGCCGTTTTCGTAGCCGTGATAGACGGTCCACCAGTCGCCGGGCGTCGGGCCCTCGACCAGGGTGGCGTGACCGCGCGACCACCACATCTCGCTGTTGTCGACGGTGCGGACCAGCGGGTTGCGGGGGTGATCCTCCCACGGACCGGCCAGCGACTTGGCGCGGGCGACGATGACCATGTGGCCGGTCGGCGGACCGGCCGTGCCGCCCACGGCGGTGATCATGTAGAAGTACTCGCCCTTTTTCATGACCTTGGGGCCTTCGGGCGAGAAGCCCTCGACGTCCCAGGTGTCGGGGTACTTCCAGGGGTTATAGACGTGCTCGGGCTCGCCCACGGTCTTCAGGCCGTCCGGCGTCAGCTTGATGCGGTCGCCGCCCGACAGGAACAGCCAGCGGTCGCCCTTCTCGTCGACGATATGGCCGGGGTCGATGTAGCGCGGCAGCTTCAGGTCGACCGGCTCGGACCACGGGCCCTCGATCTTGTCGGCCCAGATCACGTAGCTGGTGTTGTTGTTGGGGAACTTGGCCGGCAGGTAGATGTAGTAGCGACCCTTGTGCTTGCAGATCTCGGGCGCCCAGATCGAACCGACATTGGTCTTCAGCGTCGTGGTGACCGGGGTCCAGTTCACCAGGTCCTTCGAGTGCCAGATCAGCAGACCCGGATAGGCGTCGAACGACGAGTGGGTCATGTAGTAGTCGTCGCCGTCCTTCAGGATCGACGGGTCGGGGCGGTCGCCGGCCAGGATCGGGTTCAGGAAGGTGCCGTCGCCCAGGTCAGCCTTGCGCTGGCCTTCGATGCCCTTGGCCCAGGTCGGACCGGAGGTCTTCTTGCCGGGCAGCAGGCCCATCTGGCCGGCCATCGGCGCAGCTTCAGCGGCAGCGGGCAGGGCGGCCAGGCCGGCGCCAGTGAGCAGCGAACCGAGCGCGCCGCGACGGTTGATATCGACCATGGGTATTCCTCCCGAAACCACAGATCGGCCCTCGGGGCCGTCATCTTGTTACCGGTAACCTAGTCAAGTGACAGTGGCGTTGTCCACCGGTGTCCATTCCAGACATGAAAAGAAATGTCTGACAATTGGGGCGGGTGCAACGGCCCCAACGAAAAACGCCCGGGAGTCTCCTCCCGGGCGTCGCATCGTCGAAACGGCAGAGGCGTTTAACCCTCCATCGCCTCCAGTTCCTTGCCACGGGTCTCGTGGATCAGCTTCTGGACCAGGAAGAACGAGACCACGGCGCTGGCGGCGTAGAAGCCGTAGGTCGCGGTCAGGCTGAACTTGGCCATGGCCGGGAAGCTGAACGAGATGGCGAAATTGGCCATCCACTGGGCGAAGCCGGCGACGGCCAGGGCCGAGCCGCGCATCTGGTTGGGGAACATCTCGCCCAGCATGACCCACATGACCGGGCCCCAGCTGAGGTTGAAGAACACGACATAGGCGTTAGCGGCGACCAGGGCGATCGGCCCCGCGCCGTCGGCCAGCTGCAGGGCGCCGCCCACCGTGGTGGCGGTCGAGAAGCACCAGGTCAGCACGCCCAGGGTCACGGCCATGCCGGCCGAGCCGATCAGCAGCAGCGGCTTGCGGCCGACGCGGTCGATCAGGCCCATGCAGGCCAGGCAGGCGATGATCGACAGCGCGCCCGACAGGATGTTGATCTTCAGGCTGTCGTCCTCGGTGAAGCCCACCGACTGCCACAGCACCGAGCCGTAGTAGAAGACGATGTTGATGCCGACGAACTGCTGGAAGATCGCCAGGACCAGGCCAGCCCACAGGATGGGGCGGATCTTCTTGCTGACCGGGTCCAGCAGGTCCGAGAACTTCGGCTTGTGGTCGGCGCTCAGCGAGGCGCGGATCTCGGCGACCTTGGTCGCGCCGGCGCCCGGGCCGAACAGGCGCGAGAGAATGGCTTCGGCCTCGGCGTCCTTGCCCTTGGCGACCAGATAGCGCGGGCTTTCCGGAATGGTCAGCAGGGCGAAGAAGAACACGCCGGCCGGGATGACCTGCATCCAGAACATCCAGCGCCAGGCCGGCAGGCCCAGCCAGAACTCGGCGGTCGAGCTGCCGGCGGTGTGGGCCAGCACGTAGTTGGCCACGAACGCGCCGGTCAGGCCGGTGATGATCATGATCTGCTGCACGGACGACAGGCGGCCGCGGATATTGGCCGGCGTGACTTCCGAGATGTAGACGGGGCAGAGCACGCTGGCGGCGCCGACGCCCAGGCCGCCGATCAGGCGGAAGATCACGAACACGGTCGAGGTGTGGGCCGCGCCGGTGCCGATGGCGCTGATCACGAACAGCAGGGCCGAGATGATCATCACCGTGCGGCGGCCCCACACGTCGGCCAGGCGGCCCGCTGCGAACGCGCCGATGGCGCAGCCGATCAGGATGGCGGCGACGTTCAGGCCGGTGCCGAATTCGGTCAGTTGGAAGGCGCTGTTCAGGCCTTCCTGGGTGCCGTTGATGACACCGCTGTCGTAGCCGAACATGAAGCCGCCGATCGTGGCGACCGCGACGATGGCCGAGACGAAGGCCATGTTGACCTTCAGCCCATCGGCGCTCATGCCGGCGCTGGGTCCGGCGTTGGTTACACTAGCCACAGGTTTCCTCCCCATGGGGCCGCTAGGCCCGAATTGATGCCTGACGACCCTTTGCGGGTCTCTGGTTGCCGGCGACCTTAGTGTTACCGGTATCAGCGCGCAAGCTTGGGTTCTGCGACCCTCTTCTCGCGCGGGACTCACCCCTGCTGATGGTTGGATAGCAGAAGCCGGGCCGCAAGCGCGATGGGGCGCGCATAGGCGGGCTGATCGATCTATGTTAGCTATGTCTAGCTAATCGGAGGCGCGCCCATGCCCACGGTCAATATGCATGACGCCAAGAGTCAGCTTTCCAAGCTGGTCGAGGCCGTCGAGCGCGGCGAGGTCGACGAGGTCGTCATCGCGCGGAACGGCCGACCCGCAGCGCGTCTGGTCTCGATGCGGCCCAAAGTCGAAACGCATCGCCGGATCGGTGTCGCGAAGGGATTGTTTCAAGCGCCGCAAGACCCCCATGCCGATGACGCCGAGGTCGCAGCGCTGTTCCTGCGCGACGAGCCTTGAGGCTGTTGCTCGACACCCATGTCGCGCTCTGGTCGTTGACCGACGATCCGCGCCTATCGGCCAAGAGCAAAGACCTGATCCTGGATCCCGCGAACGAGGTTTGTATCAGCGCCGTGACGTTGTGGGAGATCGCAATCAAGCATGGCCTGGAGCGAAGCGGTTCCAATGCGATGCCTGTCTCCGCCGAGGAAGCGCGAGCGCTGTTCACCGCATCGGGCTACGCCCTCGTTCCGATCACCCCTGATCAGGCCGTGCTGGTTGGGGCGCTGCCGAAGATCCATGCCGATCCGTTCGACCGGCTTCTGGTCGCGCAGAGCTTGACCGAAGGCTATCGCCTCGTCACGCACGACGCCCTGCTGGCGACCTATCATCCGGACATTATCCGGATCTGAGGGCTCCCTCCCGAAAGCCCGCACAAACATTGCGGAAAAGACATTTGTCTTTGGCCTCGAGCCCAGGCTTAACAGAGGGAATTCAACTGTCTTTACGCGTGTAAATCCATGTGATTTACGCTTGTGCAATCGGTGCGCGCCTCGCCGCCGAGCGCTATCGCTTTGGGGAAAGCTCTTGCGACTGAAGTTCGCCCTCCTGGCCGCCGCCGCGGTCATCCTGCCGCCCGCCGTCGGCCTGGCGCAGACGCCTGCGCCGGCTGCCCAATCCGCAGGCAAGCCCGCCGCCAAGGAGGCCGCGACGGCCGTCGAGGGCGTGGTGATCACCAGCGACGCCGCGGCCATGCGCAGTTCGATCGACAGCCGCAGCTACAGCGTCGCCAACGACCTGTCGGCCCGCACGGGTTCGGTCGCCGACGCCCTGCGCAACGTGCCTTCGGTCAGCGTCGACGTGCAGGGCAATGTCAGCCTGCGCGGCGACAGCAACGTCACCATCCTGATCGACGGCAAGCCCTCCAGCCAGTTCACCGGCGAGGGCAAGGGCGACGCCCTGTCGTCGATGCCGGCCGACCAGATCGACCGCGTCGAGGTGATGACTAACCCCTCGGCCGCCTATCGCCCGGACGGCTCGGCCGGGATCATCAACCTGATCACCAAGAAGACCCAGAAGCCGGGTCTGAACGGCACGGTGCGCTTCAATGTCGACACCCTGGGCCGCCACAATGGCGGGATCAGCGCCACGCGCCGGTCCGGCAAGCTGACCCTGACCGGCGACGCCAGCTATCGCCGTGACACCCAGGACGCCGCCCAGGTCATCGACCGCGCCACGCTGGATCGCGCCAGCGGGGGCTATCTGACCAGCAAGCAGGACGCCGTCGTCGACAATTCGGGCGGCATGGCCAATCTGCGCGGCGCGTTCGACTACGACCTCGACAAGAACAACCGCCTGAGCGGCGAGCTGCGCCTGCGCCGCATCGCCTTCGACACCGACGTCCAGGAGACCTACTCGGCCCTGACCGCGACAGGCGCGCCGTCGCGAGCCTATCTGCGCACGACGTCAGGCGAGATGACCCGCGACAACGGCGCGATCAGCGCCGACTGGCGTCGGCAATTCAAGGGCGGCTCGGACCACGTCCTGACCACCCATCTCGAGCACGAGATCACCGACTTCACGCGCGACAGCGAGGCCTTCACCCGCAACACGCCGGGCCTGAACCTCTACGAGCGCATCGGCATGGACGTCGAGCAGACCCGCACCAACCTCAAGGCCGACTACACCCGGCCGATGCCCGACAGCGTCAAGCTGAAGACCGGCTTCGATTTCGAGGTGGCCAGCAACGACTACGTCAACCGCGGCGCGGAAGGTCCGAGCCTGGGCGGCCTGGTCCCCGTGCCGTCGCGCAACAACCGCTATGTCTTCGACCAGGACGTCTATGCCGCCTACGTCACCTACGAGCGGCCGTTCGGCGACTTCTCGGTGCAGGGCGGGCTGCGCGCCGAGCAGGTGCAGATCAAGGTCGACGACGTCACCAACCGGGTGACCGGCGCCAACGACTACTTCAAGGTCTATCCGACCCTGCACATGGGCTACACCCTGAGCCAAAGCCAGACGCTGAGCGCCAATTTCAGCCGCCGCGTCCAGCGCCCGGGCGCGCAGGACCTGCATCCGTATCGGGTCTATATCGACCCCTACAACTACCGCCAGGGCAATCCAGACCTGAAACCGCAGATCACCGACAGCTTCGAGCTGGGCTGGCAGATGCGCAAGGGTCAGACCTACTATCTGGCCACGGCCTATTTCCGCGACACCAAGGACAGCGTCACGGACGTCGTCAGCGACCTGGGCGGCGGGGCGTTCCTGACCTCGCGGGCCAATCTGGGCAAGAGCCGGAGCGGCGGCCTGGAGCTGGTGGCCAATGGCCGACTGACGCCGAAGCTGACCTACAATCTCAGCGGCAACCTGTTCTGGAACGAGATCGACGCCGCCAATCTGGGCTTTACTGGCACGCGCTCGGGGACGGCGGTGGCCGGCCGCGCCAACCTGAACTGGCAGGCCACGCCCAAGGACTTCTTCCAGGTGAACGTCTTCAGCTCGGGCAAACGCCTGACGCCGCAGGGGCATCGCGAGCCGTTCAAGATGCTGAACCTGGGCTATCGCCGGAAGGTCAACGACAAGCTGTCGTTCGTGGTCACCGCCCAGGACGCCCTGGACTGGTTCCAGGACGTCACGATCACCGACACCCCGGCCCTGCGCGATCGCACCCGGCGTTCGGCCAATATCCGCTCGGTGTTCTTCGGCTTCAGCTACGCCTTCGGCGGCGGCAGGCCGCGGCCCGAGCAGTTCGACTTCAGCTCGGGCGGTCCGGGATAGGGCGTCAGACCTGGCGTGATCCCAGGCGGTCGCCAGCGCGGCGGCCCCATGGGACGCCATCCGATGTGAGATAGACGCCCGCCTGGCGGCCTTCCTCTTCGGGGCCCTTGAGGGCGGGGAGGCGGGCTTCGAGCAGTTCGCTCTCCGCGCGGGCGCTCCAGGCCGAGCGTTGGGCTAGCGTCTTCTCGTAGCGCCAGACCTTGAGCGGGAACCAGCCCCCGGGGATCTCGGACGGCAGGGTCTGGGTACGGGCCAGGGTCCAACCCGCTTTCTGATAGAAGCGTGCGGCGCGGGCGTTGCCGACCGCGCAGGCCAGCCAAGGCGTTGCGACGCCGGCTCGCCGCAGCCGGTTCTCGGCGTCGATCACCAGCAAGGCGGCAATCCCCGCGCCACGCGACTCTTCGGCCACGTACAGCTGATGCAGTTCGTCGTCCTTGATCATGTGAAAGCCGAACGGCGCGCCGACCGGTCCCAGGGCGCGGACGCGCGGCATGGCCACGGCCATGCGGTCGACGAAGCTGTCCAGCGTGCTGCGGGCCGCCAGCGCCTTCGGGACGATCGGCAGGTGGGCGTCGCGCCAGCCTCGCCACCAGAGGTGGGCCAGGGGCGCGAGATCGGCGACTTCGGCGGGGCGAACGCTCATGCCTTGCCTCCTTCGGCAGGCGGCTTGACGGCGCTAACCTTACGGAACCCCGTACGCACGCTTTTGATCGTCAAGACGGTTAAGGCGGCCAGCGCCGCGGGGACCAGGGCCAGTAGCCAGACCAGGACGACAAGCGCGAGTTGCAGGATCGTCGTCAGCACCACGAGGGTGGGCGATTCGCGTCTTTCATCGTGCAATCGGTTGAAGATTAACATCTTGGCGGCGCTGAGGATGAATTACCTTCGGGGCAGCCTTTGTACTACCTATTTTGAGTTCTCCCTAAGGGGGAATTTTACAATTGACTGCAGGTTTGTTAACGATTGCTTAGGATGTCGATGACGGATTGCGCTGTTTACTATAAGTGGCAATCTTGGGTTGAATTAAGGCTCAATCTTGCGCTGTTTCTTAACAGGAAGTGGTGGTCAAGCTTTCCGCCTGAGGCCATTTCTAGTGACAGAGTTGTGATCGGCGCGTCGTCACGGAGCGGCGCTTAGGCCGGTTTTGCAGGTCCAAAACGAAAACGTGCAGGCGGGGCCCACCGGCCCCCCCCCGGGGGTGTTTTTTTTCCCCCCCCGGGGGGGGGGGGGGGCGGGTGTGTGGGGGGGGGGGGGGTG
>CAZRPD010000074.1:21447-22659 GCA_964601775.1 uncultured Caulobacter sp.
TAGACAGCACAAAAGGGGACCCCCCGCGGCGCCCCCCCCGCCCCCCGCGCCGTCTTGTTTCGATCCCCAGCAGGGAGGACGGGCTGTGTCAGTGGTTGTGGCGTGGCAGCTTGGCGGCCAGATCCTGGTACTTCACGGCGAACTCCAGCACGCCGCCGGTTTCCAGCTGGCCGGTGTGGGCGCGATAGATCTCCTGCCACGGCGTCATAGTCTCCGGCACGGCCGGAATCCCTTCAGCCTTGCGCGTAGTGATCGTCGCCTCGTCCACCAGCGCGTCGCAGCGGCCGGTGTTGATGTCGATGCGGATGACGTCGCCGGTGCGCAGCCACGACAGGCCGCCGCCGATGGCGCTTTCCGGCGAGGCGTTGAGGATCGAGGGGCTGTCGGCGGTGCCCGACTGCCGGCCGTCGCCCAGAGTGGGCAGGCTCATGATCCCCTTCTTCAGCAGGTGATCCGGCGGCTGCATGTTGACCACCTCGGCCGAGCCGGGCCAGCCGATCGGACCCGCGCCGCGGATCACCAGGATGCAGCTTTCGTCGATGTTCAGCGCAGGGTCGTTGATCCGGTGGTGATAGTCGTCCGAACCGTCGAACACGATGGCGCGGGCCTCGAACACGCCTTCCTGGCCCGGCTGGGACAGGTAGCGCTCGCGGAAGTCGGCGCCGATGACGCTGGCCTTCATGATCGCGAAGTCGAACAGGTTGCCCTTCAGCACCAGGAAGCCGGCCTTTTCGGTCAGCGGCTGGTCGTAGGGGAAGATCACCTCGCGGTCGGACGTCTCGCGGCCTTCCAGGTTTTCGGCCATGGTCTTGCCGGTCACGGTCAGCACGTCGCCGTGCAGGCGGCCCTGCTGCAGCAGTTCCCACAGCACGGCAGGGGCGCCGCCGGCCCGGTGGAAGCGCTCGCCCAGATACTTGCCGGCCGGCTGCATGTTGACGATCAGCGGGATGTCGTAGGCCGCGCGCCAGTCGTCGGCGGTGACTTCCAGGCCTGCGTGACGCGCCATGGCCGCGATGTGCGGCTGGGCGTTGGTCGAGCCACCGGCCGCCGCCACCAGGGCGATGGCGTTCTCGAAGGCCTTCTTGGTCAGGATGTCCTTGGGCTTGATGTCCTCATAGGCCAGGTCGACGATCCGCTGGCCGGTGCGGTAGGCCATCTGGCCGCGCTCGCGATCGGGGGCGGGGATCGCCGAGCAGCGGGTCAGCGACAGTC
>CAZRPD010000075.1:0-919 GCA_964601775.1 uncultured Caulobacter sp.
GACCGTCGTCGAAGCCCTGGACCGCGTGCTGCCGGTCGAGGACGCCGAGGTCTCCAAGGCCGCTCAGAAGGCGTTCGAGAAGCGCGGCATCACCTTCCGCATCGGCGCCAAGGTCAGCAAGGTCGAGAAGACCAAGGACGGCGTCTCGGTCACCGTCGACGTCGGTGGCAAGATCGAACAGCTGACGGCTGAGAAGTGCATCGTCGCCGTCGGCATCGCGCCCAACAGCGAAGGCCTGGACGCCGTCGGCCTGAACCTGGACCGCGGCCATGCCGTGACCGACAAGCACTGCAAGACCAACGTCCCGGGTCTCTACGCCATTGGCGACATCGCCGGCGGTCCCTGGCTCGCCCACAAGGCCAGCCACGAGGGCATCCACGCCGCAGAGGCCATCGCCGGCTACAAGACCCCGAACGTCAACTCGCCGATCCCGGGCTGCACCTACGCCAACCCGCAGGTGGCTTCGGTCGGCTACACCGAGGCCGGCGCCAAGGCGGCCGGCATCGAGGTCAAGGCGGGCCGCTTCCCGTTCAAGGTCAACGGCAAGGCCGTGGCCGCGGGCGAGATCGAAGGCTTCGTGAAGACCGTGTTCGACGCCAAGACGGGCGCCCTGATCGGCGCCCACATGATCGGCCACGAAGTCACGGAAATGATCCAGGGCTTCGTCACGGCGATCACCCTGGAAGCGACCGAGGAAGACCTGCACGGCATCGTCTATGCGCACCCGACCATGTCGGAAGCCATGCACGAAGCGGCGCTGGACGCCTACGGCCGCGTGCTGCACATCTAGGACGAACTTTAAGGGCACTGGATGGCGCGCAAGGCCGCCGCGACGACGGGTGAGAAACCGGCGAAAGCTCGGAAAGGGTCCAAGACGACCCTTTCCGGGGGCAATCTGGTCGGTCTGGGTCCTGGGGGT
>CAZRPD010000075.1:929-22229 GCA_964601775.1 uncultured Caulobacter sp.
GGGACAAACTTTGAGGGGCAGGGGTGGGCGCGAACGCCGCCGGCGCGGAGGGGGAAAAACCGGCCAAAAGCCGGGAAAGGGCCCAAACCGCCCCTTCCCAAGGCCAATCTGGTCGATCTGGGTCCTGAGCGTCTCGCCGCCATCCTGCTCGACCTCTCCAGCGACAGCCACGTGAAGCGCGTGCTGCGGCTGGAGCTGTTCGCGGAATCGAACACCGAAGGCCTGGCGCTGGAGATTTCCAAGCGCCTGGCGACGGTCGGCAAGTCCTCGTCGCGCATCAACTGGCGCAAGCGCGCGGCCTTCGCCAAGGACCTCGACCTGCATCGCCAGATGATCGAGCGGCTGGCGCAGGACGACGCCACCGCCGCGCTCGATCTCATGCTCGACCTGCTGGACATGGCGACGCCGACCCTGGATCGTCTCAGCCAGGCTGAGGGGCCGATCGGCGATGTCTTCACCGCCGCTCGGGATGGCATCGCCGCGGTCGCCGTCGGGGCCTTGCCCGATCCGATCGTCCTGGCCGACCGCATCGCCCTGCTGCTGCGCCGCGACGACTACGCTCAGTTCGGGCCGCTGGTGAACGCCCTGACCCCGGCGCTGGGGCCCAAGGGACAAGCCCACCTGCGGCAAACACTGGAGGCCGCGCTGGGCGCGCGCTCGACACGTTCGGCCAGCCGTGTCGACGCCATCTACAAGGACGCCCTGCGCCGCTTGGCCGACGCCAGTGGCGACGTCGACGCCTTCGAGGCGACCTTCGCGCCGGACCTGCGCCGCACGCCTTTGGTGTCCGCCGAGATCGCTCGACGGCTGCTGGCGGCGGGGAGAGCCGAGGACGCCCTGGCGGCGCTGCAAGCGGGCGCGCCCAGCGACAAGAGCGGTCGCCACCAGAGCTCCCTGGAGGAGCGCTCAGCCTGGGAAGAGGCGATGCTGGAGGCCCTGGAGGCGACCGGCCACCAGGAGGAGGCTCAGAAGCGCCGCTGGGCCGAGTTCGAGCGCACGCTCTCGATCCCGCGCCTGCGGGCCTATCTCAAGGGCCTGCCGGACTTTGACGATGTCGAGGCTGAGGACCAAGCCAAGGCCGTCGCCAAGCGCTTCCCGCAGTTCGACCGGGCGCTGGCCTTCCTGGTGTCTTGGCCGGACCTGCCGGCGGCCTCACGCTTGATCCTGACCCGCGCCGGCGAGATCCACGGCGGCGACGACACCCTGATGGCCGAAGCAGCCCGACGGCTCGAGGGCAGCTATCCGCTGGCCGCGACCCTGCTGTTGCGGTCCTCGATCCAGTACGTGCTGACCTATGGCGTCGCCCCGCGCTATGCCGAGGCGGCGCGCCAATTGCTTGAGGCGGAGTCGCTGTCGGTTGTGATCGGCGACTTCGGCGAATATCCCGACCACGCGGCCTTCGTCGCCGACCTGCGGGCCATGCACAGCCGCAAGCAGGGCTTCCGCAGTGAGTTGGAAGCCCTGGGATCGACCTTCTAGGGCTTCTTGCGGACCTGGGCGTCGATGCTCCATTCGCCGCCGCCCTGGAACACGAAATACAGGAAGACGAAGCAGTAGAGGGTCGCCGGCTCGCCGCCGTTCAGCCCCGGCCAGAAGCCCTGGCTGGCGTGGGCCGTGAAGTACGCGACCGCCATCATGCCTGACAGGAGGAACGCGAACGGCCGCGTGAACAGGCCGATCAGGATGTGCGCCCCGCCGAAGATCTCCAGCGCGCCGGCGATCGTCAGGATCAGCGGCAGCGGACTAGGCGCGCCCGGTTGCGGTCCCGGGAACTGGAACAGCTTCATGAAGCCGTGCTCCATGAAGAGCAGGGCGACGATGATCCGCAGCACGCTCAGCACGCGCGGCGACCACACATAGAGACGTTCCATCAGGCGGCCTCCGCCATGCGTTGAATGGCGACATAGTCGGTCTTGCCGCTGCCCAGCACGGGCACCTGGGTGACCTTGAGGATCTTGCGCGGCACGGCCAGTTCCGGCGCGCCGATGCTCTGGGCGTGAGCCACCAGCGATGTGACGGCGGCGTTCTGGCAGTCGGTGACGAGAACCAGCTTCTCGCCCTTCTTCTTGTCGGGCATCGAGATCACCGCGTGGCGACCGTCGGGCCAGACGGCCTGGGCCAGGTCCTCGGCGGCGGTCAGGGAGACCATCTCGCCGCCGATCTTGGCGAAGCGCTTCACGCGACCCTTGATGGTGATCCACAGGTCGTCGGTCATGGAAACGACGTCGCCGGTGTCGTGCCAGCCGCCCTCGGGCGCGTCGACGCCGCCGTCCTCGCGCAGGTATCCGGCCATGATGTTGGGGCCGCGCACCAGCAGGCGACCGCCCTCGGCGATGCCTTCGACGGGCTCGATCTTCCATTCCTGGCCCGGCAGCAGGCCGCCGACGGTACCACGGCGGTTGTCTTCGGGCTTGTTGACCGCAATCACCGGCGAGGCCTCGGTCGCGCCGTAGCCTTCCAGCACGGGTACGTCGCCGAACTTTTCCTGGATCAGGTTGTGCGTCTCTTCGCGGACCTTCTCGGCGCCGCAGACGATGAACCTCAGGCCCGACATCTCGTCGGGCTCGGCGGCGCGAGCGTACTGGTTGACGAAGGTGTCGGTGGCCAGCAGCACCGAAGCCTTGGCGTCCTTCAGCAGGGGCGGGATCTGCTTGGTGTGCAGCGGCGAGGGGTACTGGAACGCCTTCATCCCGCTCATGATCGGCAGGATCACGCCGGCGGTCAGGCCGAAACAGTGGAAGACCGGCAGCGGGTTGAAGAACACCCAGTCCGGATCC
Organism: uncultured Caulobacter sp.; assembly: GCA_964601775.1. Lineage (GTDB taxonomy): Bacteria > Pseudomonadota > Alphaproteobacteria > Caulobacterales > Caulobacteraceae > Caulobacter. Next base: position 3,707 of record CAZRPD010000075.1, read on the forward strand.
AGCGCGATGTGGGCGGCGATCTGCTGGGCGTTGGACACCAGGTTGGCCTGGGTCAGCACCACGCCGCGCGGCGCGCCGAAGCTGCCGGAGGTGAACAGGACGACGCCCTTGTCGCTCGGCTTGGCGGGAGCACGGAACTGGCGTGGGAACAGGCCGGCGGCCGCAGCGAACAGCTTGTCCGTCAGGCCGATCGTGCCGCGCACGTCTTCCAGATAGGTGATTTCGGCATGTTCGCCGACGGCGTCGATGATGTCGTGAAGCTTGCCCAGCTCGATGAACTTGTGGGCGGTCAGCACGCGCTTGACCTGGGCCAGCTTCACCGCGGCCTTGATGTTCCGCAGGCCGGCCGTGAAGTTCAGCATGGTCGGCACGCGGCCGAAGGCGTGCAGGGCGAAGAAGGTCACTACCGAGCCCGCGCCCGACGGCAGCAGGATGCCGACGTTCTCGCCCGGCTTGGTCATGGCCGCGATCTTGCGACCCAGCGCGAAGCTGGCCCGGATCAGGTCCGTGTAGCTCAAGGGGTTGCGATCCTGATCCTCAAGGATCGGCTTCTTGGCGCCAAACCTGTCTTTGGCGTCGATCAGGGCGTCGAAGATGGCCTTGTCGCCATCGCGCACGTCGTAAGCTACCGGCATCCCGGCGAAACCTCCCCGAAGAGCGAAAATGCGCTCTCGTTTCTTGAACGCGGAGTCTGCCGAGGAAGGTCCAGCTTTGCAAGAAAGAGTCACAAAGCGTGAGCTCAGCTCTTGCGGGACGGGACCTTGGCGGCGGCGCGGACGCGGGTGAAGTCGATGATCGCGGCCAGCCAGGGCTGGCGGACGGCGTCCGTTTCCAGGTGCAGGTCGTGTCCCGCCTTCGGGTAGCGGGTTTCCCGGCAGGCGGGCATCGCCTCGCATACGCGGGTCTGGGGCGTGGCGGTCACGGCCCTGTCCTGGCCGGCGTCCAGCATCAGGGTCGGTGTCGTGACCCTGCCGGCGTCGCGCGCGGCGGTCTCGGACGCATCGAAGAAGGCGGCGAACCAGCCCAGGCTGCGTCCGCCCATCCGCAGGTCGGGATTAGCCAGCATCCAGGCGGCCTGGACCTTGCCGCGCGCCGGGTCGTGGGTTTGGCCGGACTGGACGCCGCTGGGGCTCTCACGCTTCCAGCCGCGCTGGTCCGGCGTGCGGATCCAGCTCAAGCGCAAGAACCGCATGGCCGGCGTGAACTTGGCGAAGTCCGAACGCGGGCGGGGCAGGGCGCTGAGGCCGAAAGCCGGCGCGGACAGCACCAGCCCATCGATCGTGACGCCCTGCTGAGCGGCGCGCAGGCCGACGAGTCCGCCTTCGGAATGGCCCAGCACCACGAACGGGATGTCGTCCTGCGGCCGGATCACGCCCTGCCGCAGCGCGCGGACCGCGGCGACGTCGGGATCGAAGCTGTCGATGTGGCCCAGATCCCGCCAGGGCGTGGCGCGTTCCGAGCCGCCCTGGCCCTGGCGTTCCAGAACCCAGACGGTGAAACCGGCCGTGTTCAGCTCCGAAACGGTTTCGAACCAGGCTTCCGCGCTCTCGCCATAGCCGGTCAGGATGAGCAGATTGGCGCGCGGCGCGACGGGCGGCGCCGAGACGCCGTAGCGCTGGACCAGACCTTCGCCGCTGCGCACGAAACCCCAGGCCCAGCCTTGCGGCGGATAGAAGCGGGCGTCTACCGAAGGCGGCGTCCGGCTCTCGGCGAATGGCGCGCGCGATCCCCCGTCACCGCAGGCGGAGACGGACAAGGCTAGGGCGATAATCACAAGGCGGCGACGCATACGCCCCAGTCATTTCGCGCATCGCGGCCTTAAGCAAGATCAAGCGCTTGATCCGGAGGCCAAGAAGACCGATTTAGGCGCCATGGCCACGGTGATCGACACCCTCAAGGCTCGCAACCCGGAAGACCGGGCTGTGCGCCACCCCGAAAAGCAGAACCGCCCGGACACCCCGGTGCTTCGCAAACCCGAGTGGCTGCGCGTGCGCGCCCCGGGCTCGGGCCAGTACAACGAGACCAAGAGCATCGTTCGGGAGAACCGTCTGACCACGGTCTGCGAGGAGGCGGCTTGCCCGAACATCGGCGAGTGCTGGAGCCAGAAGCACGCGACCATGATGATCATGGGCGAGATCTGCACCCGGGCCTGCGCCTTCTGCAACGTCACCACCGGTCTGCCGACTCAGCTGGATCCCGACGAGCCACGCCGCGTGGCCGAGGCTGTCGCCAAGATGGGCCTCAAGCACGTGGTCATCACCTCGGTGGACCGCGACGACCTGCTGGACGGCGGCGCCCGTCACTTCGCCGAAGTGGTCACCGCCATTCGCGCGGCCGCGCCGACCACCACCATCGAGATCCTCACCCCGGACTTCCTGCGCAAGGACCAAGCCGAAAATGTGGTGATCGACTCCCGTCCGGACGTCTTCAACCACAATCTGGAGACGGTGCCGCGGCTCTATCTCAAGATCCGCCCCGGCGCGCGCTACTACAACTCGCTGCGCCTGCTGGACCGCGTGAAGCAGCGCGACCCCTCCCAGTTCACCAAGTCCGGCCTGATGGTCGGCCTGGGTGAGACCAAGGAGGAGGTCATGCAGGTGATGGACGACATGCGTTCGGCCGGCGTCGACTTCATCACCATCGGCCAGTACCTGCAGCCGACCCGCAAGCACGCGGCCATCGACCGCTTCGTGACGCCGGAAGAGTTCAAGGCCTATGAGGCGATCGCCCGGGCCAAGGGCTTCCTGATGGTCTCGTCCAGCCCGCTGACCCGTTCGTCGCACCATGCGGGCGAGGACTTCGCCAAGCTGCAGGCCGCCCGCCACGCACTCGACGCCCGCAAGGCGTAAAAGCCGTGCACCGCCATGTCGTCACGCGCGTGCTGCCGTACGCGCCAGAGCAGCTGTTCGACCTCGTCGGCGACGTCGAGACCTACCCGAAGTTCGTGCCGTGGATCACCGGCATGCGCACCTGGAACGGGCGCGAGGACGGGGCGGTCAGCACGGTCGATGCCGAGGCCCAGGTTGGCTTCTCGTTCCTACGCGAGAAGTTCGCCACCCGCGTGCGCCGCGACCGCGACGCGCTCTCCATCGATGTCAGCCTGCTGTATGGCCCGTTCAAGCGCCTGACCAACGGCTGGCGGTTCGTGCCAGAAAACGAGAATGGGGGCGAGGCGACGAAGATCGAGTTCGTGATCGACTTCGCGTTCAAGTCGGCGCTGCTCGACGCCATGCTGGCCGCCAATGTCGACAAGGCCGCCAACAAGCTGATCGGCTGCTTCGAGGATCGGGCCCGGCAGATCTACGGCTAGCGTCCTGCGTCCTTCTAGGCTCGGCTGCGCCTCGCACCTCAGGATTAGGAAATTGGTACAACGCTCCTCATCCTGAGGCGCCCGCGAAGCGGGCCTCGAAGGACGCAGGACGTCTCAGTCCTTCTTCGCCACGGCTTCCTCTATCCGCTCCTCGAAGTCGCCGAGGTTGGAAAACAGGTTCTCGATCGCGAAGACCAGGCCGAACACCCGCGCGGCGTCGTCGAAGTCCAGATCCTGAGTGACGCCCTTGTCGCGCAGGCTTTCCACGCAGTCGTGAAACGCCTGGTGCGCTTGCGCGAAGGCGATGCGGTCGGGGCGCACGCCGCTGGCCAGCAGGTCGGCCGCGCTTCGGAGGAACTTGGCGCTGGCTTCCAACATGTCGGCGGCGGCAGACGCGAGGTCTGGCGCGGGCAGCGGCTGACGCAGGGCGCGGCCGATCATCACCGTATCGTTGCGCAACCGCCAGAGCGTGCGGGGCAGCGCCTCGGACACCGAGCGGTCGCTGAGCTTGCTGGCGCTCTCGCGGTCGGCTTCGGTCATGCCGGTCTGCAGCTTGGCCAGCGCCGCGCGCAGGTCATCCTGAGCCTTCAGATAGTCGGTCGGCCCGGGCGTGTCGCGCAGGGCCAGCACATGGCTTTCCAAGATGTGGGCCTGCAGGCTGGCGATCTTCTGGACGCTGGTGACCACCGAGGCGTGGGCGCGGGCTGGGAAGATCAGCAGGGTGGCGGCGACGCCGACGACGCTGCCGACGGCGATCTCGGCCACCCGCCAGCCGGCGGCCAGCAGTGGGTCCATGTGCGTGGTCGTGCCGATCAGCATGATGACGGCGGTGACGGGCGCCACCTTCAGCGCCGGCCGCATCGAGACCAGGAAGGCCAGCAGCGCGACGGTGACGCACAGGATGGCGCCGCCGAAGTCCGGCGCCTTGGCGTGGAAATAGGCCGCCACCGCGCCGACCAGCGCGCCGACGACCGTGCCCATCAGCCGCTCCATCGAGGCGGTGATGGTCGCGCCGATGCTGGACTGCACCACGATGACGGCGGTGAACACGGCCCAATAGCCCTGCGGCAGGCGCAGGACCGTCGCCAGAGCGAAGGCCGCCCCGACGGCGGCTGAGACGCGAATGGCGTGGCGGATCTCGGTCTTGCGGGCGGCGGCAGCCTTTAGCGCCCGCTGCGAGAGATTGACGCCGGTGAACCGCCGCCAGTCGCTGGGCGCGGTCTCCGGCACTAGGCCACCGCCTCGCGCAGCATTTCCAGCGCCGTGCGGATCGCGGCCAGTTGTACGGCCTCGCGTGTCTCGCCGTCGAACCGTTCGTGCCGATGGACGACCGAGCGATTGGCGCGGGCGACGGCGAAGTGGACCGTGCCGACCGGCTTCAGCGGCGAGCCCCCGCCAGGGCCGGCCACGCCGGTGATCGAGACCGCGACATGGCCGTTGCTCTCGCGCAGCGCGCCCTCGGCCATCATCCGCGCCACGGGCTCGGACACCGCGCCGTGGTCGGCGATCAGGTCGCCCGGCACGCCCAGCATCTCGGACTTGGCGCGGTTGGTGTAGGTGACGAAGCCGCGTTCGAAGACGTCCGAAGCGCCGCTGATGGCGCAGATGGCCCCGGCGACCAGGCCGCCCGTGCAGCTCTCGGCCGTGACCAGGCGCAGGGATTTCCCGCGCGCCTCGTCGATCAGCAGTCGGGCCAAGGTCTCGATTTCCAGCGGGAACATGCGGGCCTCCGGATTCGCAGATCCTACCTTAGACCGGTGTCTCGACCGCGACGATGGCCGAGGCGGCCAGGCCTTCGCCGCGGCCCGTGAAGCCCATCTTCTCGGTCGTGGTCGCCTTGACGCTGACCCGGTCCAGCGGCAGCGACAGGATCTCGGCCAGCCGCTCACGCATGGCCTGGCGGTGCGGTTTGATCTTGGGGCGCTCGCAGATCAGGGTTACGTCGACATTGACGATGGCGCCGCCCTTGGCGGTGACGAGGTCGGCGGCGTGCTTGAGGAACAGGTCCGAGGCCGCGCCTTTCCATGTGTCGTCGGTCGGCGGGAAGTGGTCGCCGATATCGCCTTCTCCAATGGCGCCGAGAATGGCGTCGGTCAGGGCGTGCAGGCCGGCGTCGGCGTCCGAATGGCCGATCAGGGTCTCGTCGTGCTTGATGGCGACGCCGCACAGCCAGACCTCTTCGCCGGGGCCCCAGCGATGGGCGTCGAAGCCCTGGCCGACTCGGGTGATGCGCGCGGCGCCGGCGAGCCGTTCGGCCATGGCGAAGTCCTCAAGATAGGTGAGTTTCAACAGGAGCGGATCGCCCGGCGCGATGGCCACGCGGCCGCCGGCGGCTTCCACCACCTGGGCGTCGTCGGTCGGTTCGTCGCCCGACCAGGCGGCATAGGCGTTGATCAGGGTCTGGCGGCGCGCGGCCTGCGGCGTCTGGGCGCGCCAGAGGTGCTCGCGCGACGTCGTCGTCGGGTTCTGACCGGGTTCGGCGCGCTTCAGGGTGTCAGCGACGGGCAAGGCGGGCAGGGCGGCGTCGGCGGTTTCGAGCGCCTTCAGCACTGCGTCGATGGTGGCGGCGCTCACGAACGGGCGGGCGGCGTCGTGAATGAGCACCGGCTCGTTCCCTGGGCGATCGGCGAGGGCTGAAAGGCCCGACTGGACCGACAGCGCCCGAGTCGCGCCGCCGCGCGCAGTGCGCCAGCCCGGCAGGCCCGCCAGCACCTCGGAGAGCGCCTTTTCGCCGTCTTCCGTCGTTACGATGACGATCGCGGTCGCGCCAGCCGCCAGAAACGCCTCGACAGACCAGCGCAGGACCGGCTTGCCGTCCACCAGCCGCCACTGCTTGGCCTGGCCTGGTCCGGCTCGGGAGCCCGAACCGGCAGCGACGATCACGGCGGAAAAAGTCATAGCGGCTGTTTAGTCACACTGCCGTTGTTGTCCAGCGATTGGGCTTTACTGCGCCGCACAATGTGCCTAAAAAGACAGCTACGGGGATGATCACAAAATGAGCAACAAGCTCGAGGTCGGCGGGGTCGAAGTCCTCGGTCGGGTGTGGATTGCGCCTATGACCGGGGTCTCGGATCTGCCCTTCAGAGAGACGGCCACGGCGCTTGGCGCGCCTTATGTGGCAACGGAAATGGTGGCCTGCGCCGAGTTCGCGCGCGGTCGGCCCGACGTCGTGCGCCGCGCAGCGGTGGGCGAGGGCCTGCCGTTGATGGTGGTCCAGCTCGTCGGGCGCGACCCAGACCTGATGGCCAAGGGCGCGCGGATGGCCGCCGATGCCGGCGCTCAGATCGTCGACCTGAATTTTGGTTGCCCCGCCAAGGAAGTCTCCGCCGGCCAGCAATCGGGCTCGGCCATCATGCGTGAGCCTGACCTGGCCGAGGCCCTGGTCAGCGCGGCGGTCGAGGCCGTCGACATTCCCGTCACCGTCAAGATGCGGCTGGGCTGGGACGACAATCTGCGCAACGCCCCCGACATCGCGCGCCGCGCCGAGGCGGTCGGCGCCAAGGCGATCACGGTTCATGGCCGTACGCGCAGCCAGTTCTACAAGGGCGTCGCCGACTGGACCGCCGTCGCGGCCGTCAAGCAGGCCGTGTCGGTGCCGGTGCTGGTCAATGGCGACATCATCGACGGCGACAGCGCCCGCCTGGCCTTGGAGCAGTCGGGCGCCGACGGCGTGATGATCGGCCGGGGCGTCTATGGTCGCCCCTGGATCGCCGGCGCCATCGAGGCGGCGCTGGAAGGCCGCGGCTTCGCCGAGCCGCAGGCCGAGGAGCGCCTGGCCATCGCGCTCACCCACTTCCGCCGCAGCCTTGAATTCTACGGCCAGCCACTGGGCCTGAAGATGTTCCGCAAGCACCTGGCCTCGTACATCGAAGCCGCGCCCTGGCCCGAAACGGCTGAGGCGCGCCGCGCCGCCCGCGCCAGCCTGTGCCGCCTTGAAGACCCCGCCGCCGTGGAGGCCGCCTTGCGCGACCTGTGGCTGGCGGGCGGGAGATTAGCCGCATGACCGATCGCGCCCGCGTCCTGGGAGGGATCACCCCCGAAGCCCTGAAGGCCGCCGCCTTCGACCTCAGTCCTGAGCCGGCGCTTGTCGTCGATCGGGAAGGCGGTCTGGTGGCCGTCAATGAAGCCGCCGAGGCGCTGTTCGGTCACGGCCTGTCGCTGCTGGCCCGCGGCCGTTTCCGCGCCGCCCTGCCGGCGGGTTCGGTGCTGGTGTCGCTGCTGGACCGCGCCATCTTCGAGGGCGCGCTGGTTCGCGAGCACGGCGTCGAGGTCAATCTGTTCGGCCAGCCGCCGTTCGAGGCCGACGGCGCCGCCGCGCCCCTGGGCGACGGTTCGGTGCTGCTGACCTTGCACGTCAAGGGCGTGCTGGGCGTGGAGCGGGCCGCGGACGCCGCCGGCCTGCGCTCCGTCGTCGGCCTGGGCAAGATGCTGGCCCATGAGATCAAGAATCCGCTGGCCGGCATTCGCGGCGCGGCCCAGCTGCTGAAGACCGGCGCCAGCGCCGTCGACCAGCCGCTGGCCCAGCTGATCGTCGATGAGACCGACCGCATCCGCCGCCTGGTGGACCGCATGGAGGCCTTCTCCGACGACGTTCCGACCCCGCGCGAGCCGGTCAATATCCACCAGGTGCTGGACCGCGTCCGGGCCCTGGTCGCCAACGGCGTCGCCGACGGCCTGCAGCTGAAGGAAAGCTACGATCCCTCGCTGCCGCCGGTCTGGGGCGACGAGGATCACCTGATTCAGATCTTCCTGAACCTGACCAAGAACGCCGCCGAGGCCGCCAACATGCGGGGCGACGATCGCGGGCAGATCTCGATCCACACCGCCTGGCGTCCGGGCGTGCGAGTGAGGGGCGCCGACGGCAAGGCCGCGGCCGGCGCGCCAATCGAGGTCAAAATCATCGACAACGGGCCTGGCGTGCCGGCGACCCTGCGCGACCACCTGTTCCAGCCCTTCGTCACCACCAAGGCCAACGGCACGGGCCTTGGCCTGGCGCTGGTCACCAAGCTGGTCACCGCCCATGGCGGCCTGATCGACTTCGAATCCGAACCCGGCCGCACCGTCTTCCGCGTGCTGCTGCCGGTTGCGCCCGAAACAGTATCCGGAGACGCCTGAGCATGAACGCCGCGAGCAAGAAGATCCTGATCGCCGACGACGACAGCTCGGTGCGCCTGGTGCTCAGCCAGGCCTTCACCCGCCTGGGCTACCAGGTGCGGGCGACGGGCAACGCCACGACCCTGCTGAAGTGGGTCACCGACGGCGAAGGCGACCTGGTCGTCACCGACGTGATGATGCCCGACGAAAACGTGTTCGACGTGCTGCCGCGCATCCGCAAGGAGCGGCCCAAGCTGCCGATCATCGTGATGAGCGCCCAGAACACCCTGCTGACGGCGGTCAACGCCGCCGACGCCGGCGCGTTCGAATATGTCTCCAAGCCGTTTGACCTGGACGACGTCACTGCGGCGGCTCGCCGGGCCTTGTCGCGTCCGGCCGACGCCGAGGCCTCCAAGGCCCAGGCGCGCGCCATGCGCGACGAGCGCCTGCCGCTGATCGGCCGCTCAGCGCCGATGCAGGAAGTCTATCGCACCATCGCCCGCCTGGTCGGCGCTGACCTCACGGTTCTGATCCTGGGCGAGAGCGGCACCGGCAAGGAACTGGTCGCCCGCGCCCTGCACGAGCTGGGGCGTCGTCGTGACGGCAAGTTCGTCGTCATCAACCTGGCCGCCGTGCCGCGCGAGCGGGTCGAGGCCGAGCTGTTCGGGCGCGGGGAGGGCGACAACGGCCGCCTGGTCGAGGCCGACGGCGGCACCCTGTTCCTGGACGAGATCGGCGACATGCCGCTGGACGCCCAGACCCGCCTGCTGCGGGTGATCGACGGCACCGAGCCGGTGATCAATCCCAAGACCGGCCGCCGTCCGAACGTGCGGATCATCGCCGCCACCAACCGCGACCTTCGCGGTCTGATCCAGCAGGGCCTGTTCCGTGAGGACCTGTTCTTCCGCCTCAACGTCGCGCCCGTGCGCCTGCCGCCGCTGCGCGATCGGGTCGAGGATATTCCCGACCTGGCCCGCACCTTCCTGCTGCGCGCCGCCCGCGAAGGCCTGCCGGCCAAGACCATCGACCAGAGCGCTCTCGATCGCCTGAAGACCCATCCGTGGCCGGGCAACGTCCGCGAGCTGGAAAACCTGATGCGCCGGATGTGCGCCCTCTATGCCGAGGAGCTGATCACCGCCCGCATCGTCGATCGTGAGCTGCAGGACCACACGCCGGCCATTCGGTCTGAGGAAGGGCCTGTCACCCTGTCGACTCTGGTCGAGCGCCACCTGGCCTCGCACTTCGCCGACCAGCCGGATGGCGTGCCGGCTCCGGGCCTGTACGACCGGATCCTGGAAGAAGTGGAGCGTCCGCTGATCCAGCTGACCCTGTCGGCGACGCGCGGCAATCAGGTGCGGGCTGCCGAGATTCTCGGTCTGAACCGCAATACGCTGCGCAAGAAAATCCAGGATCTGGGCGTCGAGATGACCCGCGGGCGTCGCTAACGGTGAAGCGCTGAAGCTTTCTCGGCACATAGCTGTTGAATTTGGGACACACCGTCCTAAACTCCTCGGCGATGTCTTCTGTGGCTTACGCGACACGGCCTGAGGACCCGCCGACCCGGTTCAGCCGGGACTGGTGGCGGGCCATTCTGCGATCGCGCTATCTGGTCGGTGGCGGCTATGCGCTGGCGGTGATCCTCACCGTCGCCGGCGTCGCGCTGGCGTCCTCGCCGCCGCGCACCGATTCGATCAGCACGGCCAGCACCGTCATCCTCGTGGTGCTGGGTTTCAACCTGGTGTTGATCCTGGGCGTGGCCACCGTTGTAGGTCTGCGCCTGTATGACCTGATCGACGCCCGGGCCAGCGACGCCGGCGCCCGGCTGCACCTGCGTTTCGTGGGGCTGTTCTCGCTTGCCGCTGTGGCCCCGGCGGTGATCGTGGCGCTGTTCTTCGGCGTATTGGTCAATCGCGGCGTCGACGGCTGGTTCAGCGAGCGCGTGCAGACCGTGGTCGGCAATTCGGCCAAGGTCGCCAACTCCTACGTCGAGCAGCAGACCAAATATATATCCGAGCATGTCGGCCCGATGGCCGGGGCCTTGAACCAGGCCGCGCCGGCGCTGTCGCAGTCGCCGGTGGCGTTCGGTCACTTCCTGGCCGGCCTGACCGAGGACAACGGCTTCTCGGCCGCCTACGTCCTCGATCGCGACGGCCGCATCCTGGCCCGGGCCGAGGCGCGTGACGCCCCGCCGTTCCTGGCTCCGCCGCCGTCCAGCTACGATGGCACCGACAGCGGCGAGGTCAGCGCCCAGCGCTTCGTCTCGACCGATCTTTTCCGCGCGCTTTACAAGCTGAAGTCCTTTCCGGACGGCTATCTTTATGTCGTCCGGCCGATCGAGCGGGGCATTCTGAACCACCTGATCGAGACCCAGGACGCCCTGGTGTCGTACCGCGACGCCGAGCGCAGCCGCGGCCGCATCCAGGCGATCTTCGGCCTCAGCTATCTGGAAACCGCGCTGCTGGTGCTGGTGGCGGCCATCTGGGTCGGCATCGCCGCCGCCAACTCGATCGCCGGTCCGGTCGCGGGTCTGGTCGAGGCGGCCGGCCGCGTCTCCGGCGGCGACCTGGACGCCCGGGTCGGGGCCGACAAGGGGCCCGAGGAGATCCGCGCCCTTTCCCCCGCCTTCAACATGATGACCAGCGACCTGCAATTGCAGCAGGCGGCGCTGAAGGCGGCCAGTCTCGACGCCGAAAGCCGGCGCCTGTTCATCGAGACCGTGCTGTCGGGCGTCAGCGCCGGCGTGGTCAGTCTGGACGAGCATGGCCGGGTCCAGGCGCTGAACCGTCGGGCTGTCGCGCTGTTGGGCTTGTCGGACCACGCGGTCGGCGCCGACCTGATCCAGCTGGCCCCCGAGTTCGAGACGGTCATGGAGGCCCTGCGCGAGAGCCGGCCCGACACCGATGTCGAGGTCGACATCATGCGCGACGGCGAGACCCGTCGCCTGCGGGTCCGCGCCGCCGGTCACGTGGCCGAGGGCCTGGTCCTGACCTTCGACGACATCACCCGCCTGGTCGCCGCCCAGCGCAACGCCGCCTGGAAGGACGTGGCGCGCCGCATCGCCCACGAGATCAAGAACCCGCTGACCCCGATCCAGCTGTCGGCCGAGCGCCTGCGCCGCAAGTATCGCAAGGAGATCGCCAGCGATCTTGAGACTTTCGACCGCTGCACCGAGACCATCATCCGCCAGGTCGGCGACATCGGCCGCATGGTCGACGAATTCTCGGCTTTCGCCCGGATGCCGGCGCCGCGCTTCGAACCGGCCAACCTCACCGAGATGCTGCGCCAGGCCGTGTTCGCCCAGCGCTTCCAGGACGCGGAGATCGAGGTCAAGCTGGAGGAGCCGGGCGGCGAGGACGTCTGGGTCACCTGCGACCAGCGGATGATCGGTCAGGCGCTGACCAACATCCTGAAGAACGCCGGCGAGGCCGTTGGCGGGCGCCGCGTGGGCGAGCCCGACCTGAAGGGCCGGATCACCGCGATCTTGACCTCGACCGCCGACGACTTCTGCGTGACGGTCGAGGACAATGGAGTCGGCCTGCCGGCCAAGGACCGTGACCGGCTGACCGAGCCCTATGTGACCACCCGCGAGAAGGGGACGGGCCTTGGCCTGGCCATCGTCAAGCGGATCATGGAGGACCATGGCGGCAGCCTGGGCCTCACCGACGCCCGCACGCCTCCCGGCGCGCGCGTGATCCTGAAATTTCCGACGACCGCGCGACTGCCTGCCGCGGCCATCAGTGGCGTTGAGGAGATGATATGAGCGCCGACGTTCTTGTTGTGGATGACGAAGCCGACATCCGCGAACTGGTGGCCGGCATCCTGGAGGATGAAGGCTACGCCGTGCGAACGGCCGCCGACTCCGATCAGGCGCTCGCCGCCATCCGGGCCCGCAAGCCCGCGCTGCTGGTCCTGGATATCTGGATGCAGGGCGGCGGTATGGACGGCCTGGAACTGCTGGACATGGTCAAGGCGCTGGACCCCGATCTGCCGGTGATCATGATCTCGGGCCACGGCAATATCGAGACGGCTGTCAGCGCCATCAAGCGCGGCGCCTACGAGTTCCTGGAAAAGCCGTTCAAGTCCGACCGTCTGCTGTTGGTGGTCGAACGCGCCCTGGAAGCGGCGGGCCTGCGCCGCGAGAACCGGCGGCTGCGAACCCAGACCCTTGCGCCCGACGGCCTGATCGGCAAGTCGGCCCCGGCCCAGGCCCTGCGCCAGCTGATCGCCAAGGTCGCGCCGGCCAACAGCCGGATCCTGGTTTCGGGCCCGCCGGGTTCGGGCAAGGAGCTGGTGGCGCGGATGATCCACGGCGCCAGCGCCCGCACCAAGCAGGAGTTCGTCGCGGTCAGTTCGGCCGGCATGGCGCCGGAGCGACTGGACGTCGAACTGTTCGGCGAGGAAGGCGAGGGGGGGCGGCCGCGCAAGATCGGCGTGTTCGAACGCGCTCACAACGGCACGCTCTATCTCGACGAGGTGGCCGACATGCCGCGCGAGACCCAAGGCCGCATCCTGCGGGTTCTGGTCGAGCAGCGCTTCCGGCGCGTGGGCGGCGACAACGATGTGCAGGTCGACGTGCGGGTGATTTCGTCCAGCTCGCGCGATCTGCGTGACGAGATCGCCGGCGGCCGCTTCCGGGAAGACCTGTTCCACCGCCTGAACGTGGTGCCGGTGCGCGTGCCAGGATTGGCCGAACGACGCGAGGACATTCCCGAACTGATCAACTTCTTCGTCGAGCGGATCAGCGAGGCCACCGGCCTGCAGCGTCGCCGCCTGGGCGAGGACGCCCTGGCCACGTTGCAGGTGCAGACCTGGCCCGGCAACGTCCGCCAACTGCGCAACAACGTCGAGCGCATGCTGATCCTGGCGTCTGGCGAGCCGGGGGACCTGATCACCGCCGAGATGCTGGCCGGCCCCGACCAGCCCAGCGCCGGCAATGCCGGGGCCATCGGCGCCGAGCGGATCATCGCCCTGCCGCTGCGCGAGGCTCGCGAACTGTTCGAGCGCGAATATCTGAACGCCCAGATCCTGCGGTTCGGCGGCAATATCTCGCGCACCGCCAACTTCATCGGCATGGAGCGCTCGGCGCTGCACCGCAAGCTGAAGTCCTTGGGCGTGGCCGGCGCCCGGGCCGAAGAGGAAGAGTAGATGTCGCGTTTCGCCTATGTGAACGGCCGCTTCGTGCGGCACGGCGAGGCTGTCGTCCATATCGAGGATCGCGGCTATCAGCTGGCCGACGGCGTCTACGAGGTATGGGCGGTGTTCGACGGCAAGCTGGCAGATCCGGAAGGCCATTTCACCCGTCTGTGGCGCAGCCTCGACGAACTGCGCATCGCCCACCCGATGAGCGAAGCGGCGCTGACCTTGGTGCTTCGCGAGGCCGTGCGCCGCAACAAGGTGCGCGAGGGCCTCGTCTATCTGCAGGTCACCCGCGGGGTGGCCAAGCGCGACCACGCTTTCCCGAACCCCGCCGTCCTGCCGGCGGTCGTGGTCACGGCCAAGTCGCTGGACCGCGCGGCCACCAACGCCAAGGCGGCCAAGGGCGCGTCGGTGATCTCGGTCCCCGAGAACCGCTGGGCGCGCTGCGACATCAAGTCGATCGGGCTTCTGCCCAATGCGCTGGCCAAGCAGGCCGCTCGCGAACGCGACGCGCTGGAGGCCTGGTTCGTCGACGACCTGGGCCTGGTCACCGAGGGCGCCTCGTCCAACGCCTGGATCGTCGACGGCGAGGGGACTTTGCGGACCCGCGACACCAACGCCAATATCCTGCGCGGCGTCACGCGCTCGACCTTGCTGGAGGTGATCCGCGAGGCCGGTCTGCCGATCAGCGAAAAGCCCTTCACGATCGAGGAAGCCCAGGCCGCCAAGGAGGCCTTCATCACCGGCGCCGGCTCGCTGGTGACGCCGATCGTCCAGGTCGACGGCGTGAAACTGGGCGATGGCGTTCCGGGGCCGGTGGCGACCAAGCTGCGGGCGCTCTATATTGAGCGGGCGCGCCAAAAGGCCGTCTAACCAGAAAGCCGTCTGAGATCGGAGCAATATCCGATTGCTGCGGCTTTCGGCCGCTTAACCATGCGGAAAATTTCGCCAAGGGCTGGTCGCTTTCGGCGAAAAATCCTCTAGCATGGACTTGTTTGTGTGGGGGGCGTGTGGCCCTCCGAGAACAATGAGAGGGGAACCCCCGATGTCTGCCGAAAAGAAGCAAAATCTCCAGGACACGTTCCTGAACAGCGTGCGCAAGTCGAAGACGCCGCTCACCATCTTCCTGGTCAACGGCGTGAAGCTGCAGGGCGTGGTCAGCTGGTTCGACAATTTCTGCGTCCTGCTGCGTCGCGATGGCCAGTCGCAACTGGTCTATAAGCACGCCATTTCCACCATCATGCCGGCTCAGCCTGTCCAGCTCTATGAGCCCAGCGCCGACTCCGACGACTGATTTAGGGTCGCTTGTCCAAATCTACATCACGGTCGATTGACCACGCCGCGCCGATCCTGAAGGCGTTCGTCATCCATCCGGCGCGGCAGCTGCGCGGTCCGGCGGCGCTCGAGGCCCGGGATCCCAAGTCCCGGCTCGAGGAAGCCGTCGGCCTCGCCATCGCGCTCGATCTCGAGGTCGTCGAGACGGTGATCGCGCCGTTGCGCGCCGTCACGCCCGCCACCTTGTTCGGCAAGGGCAAGATCGAGGAGTTCGCGGGCATCTGCGAGGTCGAGCATATCGACGTCGCGGTTTTCGACGACCAGCTCACGCCCATCCAGCAGCGCAATCTCGAAAAGGCGCTGAACGTGAAGGTCGTGGACCGCACCGGGCTGATTCTCGAGATCTTCGCCCGCCGGGCCCGGACCCGTGAAGGCAAGCTGCAGGTCGAGCTGGCCAGGCTCGACTATGAGCGCTCGCGCCTCGTCCGCACCTGGACCCACCTGGAACGCCAGCGGGGCGGCACCGGCAACACCGGCGGTCCCGGCGAGACCCAGATCGAGCTGGACCGCCGCCTGATCCGCGACAACATCCTCAAGCTCAAGAAGGAGCTGGAGGAGGTGCGCCGCACGCGGACTCTGCACCGCAGCGCCCGCAAGAAGGTGCCGTACCCGACGGTCGCCCTGGTCGGCTACACCAACGCCGGCAAGTCCACGCTGTTCAACCGCCTGACCGAGGCGGAAGTCCTGGCCAAGGACATGCTGTTCGCGACGCTGGACCCGACTCTGCGCACCGTGAAGCTGCCCGACGGGCGGCCGGCGATCATGTCCGACACCGTCGGCTTCATCTCGGACCTGCCGCACGAGCTGGTCGAGGCCTTCCGCGCCACCCTTGAGGAGGTGCAGGAGGCCGATGTGGTTCTGCACGTCCGTGACGTGGCCAATCCCGACAGCGAGGCCCAGGCCCGCGACGTCGAGACGGTGCTGTCCGAGCTGGGCGTCACGTTCGACGAGGGCAAGACCGTCGTCGAGGTCTGGAACAAGATCGACCTGCTGCCCGAAGACGATCGCGAGGTCGTCGAGGGCCATGCGCGCCGCAAGGAAGCCTCGGCGGTCTCGGCCGTCACCGGCGAGGGCTGCGAGGCCCTGCTGCGCCGGATCAGCGGCCTGATCGACGACAGTCCGCCGGTCGAGGTGGCGCTGGGCGCTCACGAGGGTCAGGCCCTGGCCTGGATCTACCGCAATGGCCGGGTCCTGAGCCGCTACGACGGCCCCGACGGCGACGTCACCCTGGTGGCGCGCCTGGACAGCCAGGCCCTGGGCCGCTTCGAGCGCCAGTTCCCGGACGCCAAGGTCCAGGCGGCGGAGTAGGGGGCTACCCCTTCTCGGCCGCCTTGGCGTCGTTCCACAGCGCGTCCATTTCGGTCAGGTCCGACTGGTCCGGCGTCTTGCCGCGCTGGGCCAGCCCCGCTTCGACGAACGCGAAGCGGCGCGTGAACTTGGCGTTGGTGGCGCGCAGGGCGTCTTCCGGATCGACGTCCAGCTTGCGGGCCAGGTTGGCGCAGACGAACAGTATGTCGCCCAGCTCCTCGCGGGCCTTGGCCATGTCGCCGGCCTCGATCTCGACGGCGATTTCGTCAGTTTCCTCGCGCAGTTTGGCCAGCACCTCGGCGGCGCTGGGCCAGTCGAAGCCCACGCGAGCGGCGCGTTTGGTCAGCTTCACGGCGCGGGTCATGGCGGGTAGGCCGGCCGGCACGTCGTCCAGCACGCCAGTCTTGGCCTTGGCTTTGCGCTCCTGGGCTTTCAACTCTTCCCAGCCGGCGACCTGGGCCGACAGGTCGTCATAGGCGTGGTCGCCGAACACGTGCGGATGGCGGCGGATCATCTTGTCGGAGATCGCCGTGGCCACGTCCTTCAGGTCGAACGCCCCCTGTTCCTCGGCCATCCGCGAATGGAAGACGACCTGCAGCAGCAGGTCGCCCAGCTCGTCGCGCAGTTCCGGCAGGTCATTGCGCTCGATGGCGTCGGCGACCTCGTAGGCTTCCTCGACCGTGTAGGGCGCGATCGTCGCGAAGGTCTGCTCCAGGTCCCAGGGGCAGCCGCCGTCCGGATCGCGCAGCTTGGCCATGATCTCGACCAGGCGGAAGATCGGGTGCTTCTCGTCTTCAGGCGGCAGGAGCGGGGAGGATGACATTGGGACCCGGTTCGGCTGGAGGCTCGGCGTCCGCCGCCGCCGCGTCCCGCGCCGCGAGCTGGCGCTGAATCTCGGCGAGACGGTTCGCATCCAGCGGATAGCGCATCATCACCGCCGCGACCACCAGTCCCAGGATCGCCGGGGCGAAGGCGTAGAGTCCGATCAGGGCCGCGTCGCCCGTCGGGGTCGGGGTCTTCGGGTCGAAGCCCAGCGCGCCCAGCAGGATGAACACGCCGACGGCCAGGGCGTAGCCCAGCTTCAGCGTGCCTGTCGCAATCGCATAGAGCAGGCCGGTCTTGTCGACGCCGGTCTGCAGACGCTCCTCGTCGCCGATGTCGGCCATCATGGCGCGCACCAACAGTGGCGCTGCGGAATAGGGTAGGCCGGCCAGGACCAGCACGATCATGCCCAGGCCCAGCGCGCCGGGCGGGGTGATCACGGCCGTCAGCTGCACGATCGCGTACAGCACCGAGGCCACGGCCAGCGACCGGTGCTTGCCGATCTTCTTGGCCAGCATCGGCCACAGCGGCGCGCCGGCCAGGGCGGCGATGAAATAGATCAGCAGCAGGATCCCGGACTGGGTCTTGTCGAAGCCCTTCATGCGCTCGAAGAAGAACAGGAACAGCGTGCCGGCGATGCCGGGCGCCAGGCCCATCAGCAGGTCGGCGATCAGCAGGCGCTGCACCGAGGGGCGGCCCAGCAGGTTCAGATACTGCTTGAGACCGGTCTTGCCGTGCTTGGGCGGCGCGGCCGGCTCGCCGACCGTGGTCACGGCCAGCAGCACGGTCAGCGGCGCCAGGAGGACGATGAACCAGCCCATCGCCTGCATGCTGGCCAGGTGGTCGCCCTTGAACACGCCGGTCACGATCGGCGGCAGGCACAACACCAAGATCATGCCGACCACATTGGCGCCCTGCCACCAGGCGAAGACCCGCGAACGCTGCTGGTAGTCGCTGGACAGCACCGCCCCCCAGGCCGTCTGCGACAGCACCACCATCGAATAGCCGACATAGAGCACGGCCAGCCAGAACCACAGATACAGCGGACCTACGCCCGGCTGGGCCATGAACAGGGCGAAGGTGCCGACGGCGATGATCGGCGTGCCGAGAACCAGCCAGGGTCGGAAGCGGCCGAAGCGCGAGCGCGTGCCGTCCATGATCCCGCCCAGCACCGGGTCCAGCATCATGTCGACCAGTTTCACGATCAGGAAGGCCGCGCCCACCATGGCCATCGGCAGGCCCAGCGAGTTGATGTAGTACTCGGGCAGGTAGACGACGAGCGGCAGGCCCATCGCCGAGATCGGGATGGCAGGCGCGGCAAAACGGGCTAGCGCCCACGATGATCGTCGCTGGCTCATGGCGTACTCCTCCCCGTACTCAGCGCCATTCGTGCGCCGTTTAAAACGAGTGTGCGAGCAATGCGCGTCGCGCGCTAGTCCTTCTGTAAGACGCACGGCGTCTCGGCCTCACGCGGCCAGCCGCTGAAGGTCGTGAAAGGGACACGGAGCGCCCGGGCGA
>CAZRPD010000076.1:0-22019 GCA_964601775.1 uncultured Caulobacter sp.
GGCCGCGAGTACGCTCGTGAACTCACCTACCTGCTCCTGGGAGAACGACCCGTCGAAGCCGAAGTAGGGCCGCCCACTGATGTCCACCACGACGGACGCGACCGCCTCGTCCATCGGCACGCGTCTGTCGGCGAACCGGCGGATGCCACGTTTTTCGCCCAGAGCCTCATCGAGAGCCTCGCCCACGACCAGCCCGACGTCCTCGACAGTGTGGTGTTCGTCGATTTCGAGGTCGCCGTCACACTGCACTGTCAGATCGAAGAGCCCGTGGGCCCCAAACGACTCGAGCATGTGATCGAGGAATCCAACCCCCGTCTCGGCCGTGGCATCCCCGTCCCCATCGATAGCCAGGGTAACCTCGATATTCGTCTCTGTGGTTTCCCGGGTGACAGTGGCTTGCCGCTCGCTCATACTGCTCATCAGCCACCCGAGCCATTTGGTCGTTGTGCAACTCCTGTGGGGGCCATTGTGACTCGGATGAGGATCGGGTAACGCCAGTGAGTCGGATTGCAATCCGGGTGCGGTAGCGCTCCCCGCCTGCGTATAGTCGTAACTACCAGCCCCCGCCGTTTCTCGGCTTCTCCCGGGAACGGAGGTTAGTCCCGACTGACCGCCGTCTTCGCTTCGGCGAGAGTGAAGTTACCCTCGTATAACGCGGTGCCGACCACGACCCGCGCCGCCCCGGCGGCGGGGGACTAATAGGGTCGTGCTCAACCCCCCCCAGGGGCCGCCGGCGACCGCCCCGATCGCGGCTGCCTTCCCGGTGTGGCGGATGCTCAGGGTCCCCACCCCGATCCCCTTGGCGGCCTACTTCTTGCCCAGGGTCGAGCGGATCATCCAGGCGTGCTTTTCGTGAGCCTGCAGACGCTGGGTCAGCAGGTCGGCGGTGGCTTCGTCGCCCGCGTCGTCGGCGATCGGGAAGCTGTCGCGCAGCGTGCGGATCACCGTCTCGTTGTCGGCCAGCAGGTCCTTGAACATGGCTTCCCACTCGTTCTCGGGATTGCCGTCCTTGATGCTGGAGAGGTTGCCAAAGGCGCCGTAGCCCTGCGGGGCCAGCTCGCCCAGGGCGCGGATACGCTCGGCGATGTCGTCCAGCGCCGCCCACTCTTCTTGATACTGGCCTTCCAGCAGCACGTGCAGCGACTGGAAGTTCGGGCCGCGAACATTCCAGTGATAGCCATGCGTCTTCAGATAGAGCGCGTAGCTGTCGGCCAGCACCTTGTTGAGGGCCGAAGCGATGTCGCCGCGCTGCTTGGCGGTCAGTCCGGTGTTCAGGGCGTCAGCCATAAATGATCTCCCGTGTTGCGCGTCTTACGTAAGCGTGTCCATGCTCTTGGCAAGACATCTTTGCGGGGAGCGGAGATGGAGACCAAAGACACGTCAATATTCGCCCCAGATCCCTCGCCTCCTGAAGAGCGAGGACGCACCCACGCGCTGCTTAGCGCCTGGCTCATACCCAAGGTTCCGCCGCCCTGGCCGTTCTGCGCCCTGGCGGCGCTGATCGGGGTGGCGATGGCGGTGCTGATGCGGATCAGCCTGCTGGGCTTGCAGGGCGGAGTTGGCGCGACCCAGCCGTTCTTCCCGGCCGTGATGCTGGTGACGCTGTACGCCGGTTGGCGCTGGGGCCTGGTCCCGATGCTCGCCGGCGGCGTGTTCGGCTGGTGGCTATGGAGCGAGCACGGAGCCCGCACGCTCTTTGAGTCCGAACTGGCCACGCTGGTCATCTATCTGCTGTGCGCGGCCATGGTCATCGCGGTGGGCGAGGGTCTGCGCGGCGCTCTGCGCAGCCTGACGGCGGCGCGCGAGGCCCTGGCGGCCGTCGACGTCGATCCCCGCGACCTGAACCGCGCCGAGGAACAGGCCCGCGAGAGCGAGGCGCGGTTTCGGAACCTGGCCGACAGCGCCCCCGCCCTGATGTGGGTCTCGCGGCCCGGCGGGGTGCGCGAGTTCGTCAACCAGGCCTATGCCGCCTTCGCCGGACTGGATTACGACGCGGCGCTGTCGATGGACTGGCGGACGCGGCTGTATCCCGAAGACCTGCCCGGCATCCTCAAGGCGCAGATCGAGGGCGAGGCCTCGCGCCAGCCTTTCGAGCTGGAGGCCCGCTATCGCCGGGGCGACGGTCAGTGGCGGTGGCTGAAGTCGTTCTCGCAGCCGCGCTTCGACCCGGCGGGCGGGTTCCTGGGCTTCATCGGCATCGCCTTCGACACCACCGAGGCCAAGCTGGCGCAGAGCGACCTGACCCGGCTGACCGAGATGCTGGAGGAACGCGTCGCCGCCACCGTGGTCGAGCGCGACGCGGCCCAGGCGGCGCTGATGCAGGCCCAGAAGCTGGAGGCCATCGGCCAACTGACCGGCGGGGTGGCCCACGACTTCAACAACCTGCTGACCGTGATCATCGGGGCTCTGGACGCGGTCGAGCGCCATCCGGGCGATGCGACCCCGCGCGAGCGGGTGCTGGCGGAGGTCGCCGCGGGGCCCAAGCCACCACGGGTGCCGGCCAACTCCCTCGCGGCCGGGGGGCCCAAGCGTGGCGAGAAGCTGACCCAGCCCCTGCGGGCCTTCGCCCGCCGCCAGCCGCTGAAGCCCGCGGTCTGCCGTTTCGGCCGCCTGATCGCCGAGAGCGAGAGCCTGCTCAAGCGCGCCCTGGGCGACGCCTATGGCTTCCATCTGCGGCTGGGCGCGGGCGTGCGCTCGGCCAGGATCGACGCCGGCCAGTTCGAGGCGGCCCTGCTGAACCTGGTGGTCAACGCCCGCGACGCCACCCCGCCCGGCGGATCGGTGACCATCGAGTCGCACCCGCTGACCCTGCCCGCTCGGCGGGGCGAGCTGGAACCCGGCGAATATCTGCGGGTCACCGTGCGCGACACCGGCATGGGCATGGACGCCGCCACCCTGGCCCGGGCCGTCGAGCCGTTCTTCACCACCAAGGCCCCGGGCCAGGGCACCGGCCTTGGCCTGTCCCAGGTGTACGGCTTCGCCCGCCAGAGCGGCGGCGGGGTCGAGATCGAGAGCCTGCCCGGCCAGGGGGCCAGCGTCTCCCTGCTGCTGCCGGTCGCGGAAGCCTTGCCCGCCGAGGACGCCGCGCCGCGCCTCGACCGCATCCAGGCCACCAGCCCCGCGCGGGTGCTGTTGGTCGAGGACGATCCGCAGGTGGCCGAGCTGATCGACGCCATGCTGGCCGACCTGGGCCACACCGTGGTCCGCGCCGGCTGCGTCGACGAGGCCCTGGCGCGGCTCGACGCCGACGAAGGCGTGCAACTGGTGCTGAGCGACGTGATCATGCCCGGCGGCCGCAGCGGCGTGGATCTGGCCGAACAGCTGGCGGCGACGCGTCCGGGCCTGCCGGTGGTGCTGTGCTCGGGCTACACCGGCGGCGACCAGGGCCGCGCCCGCGCCGGCGACTGGCCTTTCGTGCGCAAGCCCTTCTCCCTGGAAACCCTGGCCCAGGCTCTGGCCGAGGCGCAGGGACGGGTGAGGATGCACTAGGGCGCGCTTCGCAGCCCCCCCGACATCCGCGGTGGCCTCGCCTGCCCGCCCCGCGTAGGCGGCCGGGGGTACCCGCTCCGCCGGCGCCCGCTTGCGTGACGACCATGAGCCTCGACCCGCCCGCCCCCGAGCTTGGCCCCAAGAGCAGTCCCTGGCGCGATACGCCGCAGCGCTACGGTCTGGTCAGCCGGGGCCTGCACTGGGTGATGGCGTATCTGCTGATCTGGCAGTTCGTCGGCCTGCTGACCTGGAAGATTTTCGGCGAGTCGCGGATCGCCAGGACCGTCTCGTCGTTGGGCCCCGACCACGGCACGGTCGGGCTGCTGGTGCTGGCGCTGGTCATGGTCCGCGCCGCCTGGTGGCTGTCGGGCCGCGCGGGCCGTCCGCCGCATGCGCCGGGCTGGGAGGGCCGCGCGGCGCTGTTGGCCCATGCGACCCTCTACGTCCTGATGTTCCTGATCCCGGCCCTGGCCCTGCTGCGCACCTATGGCGGCGGCAAGGGCTGGACGATGGCCGGCGTCCAGCTGGTTCCGGAGACGGGGGTCAAGGTCGCCTGGATGGTCGCTCCGGCCGACCTGCTGCACGGGCTCCTGGCCTGGGGCCTGTCGATCCTGATCCTTGGTCACGTCGGCATGGCCCTGGTCCATCGCGTCGTGCGCAAGGATGGGACGCTGGCGCGCATGGTCGGCCCCCTGCGCCCACGACAGCTGCCCTAGATCAAGCGCCCTGCGCCAATCCGGCACGTCCGCGCCTGGCGCCGTTCATGCAGCCCATAGGTTGTGAACCTCAGCTGGGAGCTGCACGATGAACCTCTATGGTACGAACGGCGCCGACACCCTGACCGGCGGCGCGGGCGATGATCTTCTGTACGGCTATCGCGGCGCCGATATCCTGCGCGGCGGGGCGGGCCACGACACGCTGGCCGGCAACGAGGGCGCCGACAAGCTGTATGGCGGCGACGGCGACGACTACCTGCTGGGCGGCCCCGGCGACGACCTGATCGACGGCGGCGCGGGCCATGACTGGGCCGCCTACGAGGACGCCACGGCCGGCGTCGTGGTCGACCTGACCCAGACCAGCCCCCAGGACACCGGCGGCGGCGGCAAGGACACCCTGGTCGGCATCGAGAACCTGTACGGCTCGGCCTTCAACGACCGCCTGTTCGGCGACGCGGGCGACAACTATCTGTACGGCGGCGCCGGCGACGACGACCTCAGCGGCGGCGCGGGCGACGACCACCTGTCGGGCGGCCCGGGCGCCAACTACTTCTTCGGCGGCGCGGGTTTCGACACCGTCGACTACGCCTGGAGCGACAAGGGCGTCGTCATCGACATCAAGACCGTGGCCCCGCCGCTGGGCGGTCGCGCGGGCCGCGACATGTTCTTCGACGTCGAGGCGGTGATGGGCTCGGCCCACAATGACGACGTCACCGGCAATACCGCGGAGAACTACCTGTTCGGCGACGCGGGCGACGACATCCTGCGCGGCGTCGGCGGCCACGACACCCTGGACGGCGGCGAGGGCGACGACACGCTCCACGCCTCGGAAACGGTGGGCGAGGACGGCATCGGCGACGTGCTGGTCGGTGGCAAGGGCACGGACACCCTGCATGGCGGCGCGGGCGCCGACACCTTCGTCTTCGCGCCGGGCGACACCACCTGGAGCGCCAGCCAGACCGACGCCTCGCTCGATGTCATCACCGATTTCGACGCGGCCAAGGACACGCTGGTGTTCGAGACCAACGGCGAACGCTACGGCGAGATCCTGTTCGTCCGCGAAGCGACCAGCTGGCTGGGCGCGGCCTCGGTCGCCCCCGCCCACATCCACAGCCAGCGCCTGGCCTATGTCGCCGTCCAGGTCGGCGAGGACACCTATGTCTTCGCCTCGGGCCCCACGACGGGCGCCAGCATGACCGCCGAGCATGCGGACAAGCTGGGCGCCTTCGACGCCACGCCGCTGACCATCGCCAACTGCGGCTGACGGATCCGCGGCGCTCCGGTCCCGCCGGAGCGCCGCGCCCGAAAGCTCTAGAACTTGCGCGCGATGCTGGCCGTCACCACCCGGCGCGTGCCGTAGAAGCAGTTGGCCGACGGCGAGCAGCTGGCGACATATTCCTTGTCGAACAGGTTCGAGGCGGTGACCGCCAGCTTCCAGTCGCTGACGTCGTAGTGGACGCTGGCGTCCCACAGGGTGACGGCGACGTTCTGGTAGATGACCGGGGCAAAGGCGCCCAGCAGATTGCCGGCCGTCTCGCTGGTGTGGCGACCGCCGAAGCTGGCGCCGAGGCCGGCGAAGGGGCCGTCCTGGAAGGTGTAGTCCACCAGGGCCGACAGCTTGTGCTTGGGGGTCATCGGCAGGCGGTTGCCCAGGTCCGGACCATTGCTCTTGGTCACTTCGGAGTCGGTGTAGGTGTAGGAGGCGTTGAAGCTGATCCGCTCGTTGATGCGGCCCACGACCTCGGCCTCGACGCCCTTGACCTGGACCTCGCCGGTCTGGACCGAGAAGCCGGTGTGGGCGGCGTCGGGGGTCGAGACATTCTGCTGGGTCAGGTCGAAGGCGGCCAGGGTGGCGAACAGCTTGACTCCGGGCGGCAGGCCGCGGGCGTCGAACTTCACGCCGGCCTCGTACTGCTCGCCCGTGGTCGGCTCGAACAGCGCGCCCGAGAAGGTCGAACCGGCCACCGGCTGGAACGACTTCGAATAGGCGACGTACGGAACCAGGCCGTTGTCGAACAGATAGCTCAGGCCCGCGCGGTACGAGACCTCCTTGTCCTCGACCTTGGCGCCGGCGGCCAGGCGGTTGGTGATCTCGACCCAGTCGTGGCGCACCGACAGGGTGGCGATCCACTTGTCCAGCTTGATCTGGTCTTGGAGATAGAGGCCGGTCTGCTTCTGCAGCTGGTCGGAGAACACCACCAGCGGCGGGGCGGCGATCTTCAGGCCCTGCACGGGGTTGAACAGGTCGGTATTGGGCACGCCGAACACGAAGGCGCTGCTGCCGATGTAGTCGTAGCGGCGATGGTCCAGGCCCACGACCAGGTCGTGGCGCAGGGCGCCGGTGTCGCCGCGATACTTCAGACGGGTGTCGACGGCGAACACGTCGACGTCCTCGGCGAACGAGAAGCTGTAGCGGCTGACGGTGCGGTTGTCGGCCAGCAGGCCGCTGCCGAACAGGCCGCGGTCGTCGCTCTCCAGATGGGTGACCTTGAGGTTCTGCTGCACGGCGAAGCCGCCGCCCAGCTTGTGCTCGATGTCATAGCCGACGGCGCCGTGATCGCGCTGGAAGCGGTTGTAGGTCTTCTCGCCCAGATTGGTGTGCGACGAGGTCTTGCCCAGCGGATTGGCCGTCAGCGTGCCCGACGGCGGCAGGAAGCCGCGGCTGTCGCCCTTCACGTCGTCCGACTGGAAGTAGGACAGCAGGGTGATGCGGGTGGCGTTGCCGGGGCGGAACGTCACGGCCGGGGCGATATAGATGCGCTCGGCGTCGACGCCGTCGATCTGGCTGCCCTTGTCGCGATAGAGGCCGGTGAAGCGGGCCGCCACGCTGTCGCCCAGCGGACCGGTGACGTCGACATTGAACTGCTTGTGGTCGAAATTGCCGGCCTGCACTTCGATCTCGCCGCCGAATTCATCGACCGGACGACGGCTGGTCAGGTTGACGATGCCGCCGGGGGGCGTCGAGCCGTACAGCACCGACGACGGGCCCTTCAGCACCTCGACCGATTCCGAGCCGTAGAGGTCCAGACCGGTGTTGCTGATCGAGCCGACGGCGGCCTGCAGGCCGTCGATGTACTGCACCGGATTGAAGCCGCGCACGGTCAGCCAGTCGACGCGCTGGTCGGGACCGTAGTTCTCGCCCGTGACGCCGGCGGTGTAGCGCACCACTTGGCCCAGGGTGCTCCAGTCCAGCAGGTCGATCTGGTCGCGCGAGATCACCGTAACCGACTGGGGCACCTCGACCAGCGGCGTCTGGCTCTTGCTGGCCGTGGTCTCGCCGCTGGGCACGTAGCGCGGCGCGGTGACCACGACGGCCTCGACCGCCTCGTCCTGGGCGAAGGCCGGGACCGCTGCGGCCAGGACGCCGACGCTGGCCGACATCAGGGCGATCAGGCGGAGGGATGCGTGCGCGGTCTTGGGCATGGGGGATCCTTGGTCACGAGGACGGGGGCGAGGCGGGTCGCCGGGCGGCGCAGCGCGCCACTTGAAATTAAGTCGCAAGTACACCCGTCACCGAAGCGTCGCAACATCCCCCCGGCCGGGTTCGGCGACAGGTGTGGCCGGAAGGACGCGCCTGGGCGGACCGCGTTGCGGCTGACCGCTCGCATGAACTGCAAGTAAGTAAATCTTCACTGAACTGACATGGAACGCGCCTATAGCGCGAGCGCGCTCGGCTGGGGACGAGTTGCGCGGCGTCAGAGACGAATCGCGCACGCCCCCGTTAGGCCCGGCGCACGTCCCGAGACGGCCGATAACGGCCGCGAAAAAGGTGTCTCTCATATGCGTTACCAAACTTCCCGCAAGCTGGCGTTCCTGCTGGGCGCGGCCGTGTCCGTCATGGGCGTGGCGACCGCCGCCCAGGCCCGCCAGGCCAACGATCAGACCGCTCTGGACGAGATCGTCGTCACCGCCGAGCGCCGCTCGGTGAACCTGCAGAAGACCCCGCTGTCGGTCGCCGCCGTCGGTGGCGAAGCCCTGCGCGCGGTGCAGGCTGGCGGCGAGGACATCCTGGCCCTGTCGGGTCGCGTCCCCAGCCTGTACGCCGAAACCACCACGGGCCGGATCTTCCCCCGCTTCTACATCCGCGGCCTGGGCAATATCGACTTCTACCTCGGCGCCTCGCAGCCGGTGTCGATCATCCAGGACGACGTCGTCCTCGAGCACGTAACCCTGAAGTCGAACCCGATCTTCGACGTGCGCCAGGTTGAAGTGCTGCGCGGCCCGCAAGGCTCGCTGTTCGGCCGCAACACCACCGCTGGCATCATCAAGTTCGACAGCATCCGTCCCAGCGAAGACTTCAACGGCCGCTTCTCGGCCTCGTACGGCAGCTACGGCACGACCACCTTCGACGGCGGCGTCGGCGGCCCGATCGCCGAGAACCTGATGTTCCGCGCCTCGGTGCTGTACCAGCACCGCGACGACTGGGTCGACAACACCTTCGCCGGCGCCAGCGCCGACGGCACCAAGACCCCGCAGAAGAACGCCATGGGCGGCTTCGACGAAAAGGACGTGCGCCTGCAACTGCTGGCCACGCCCAACGAGAAGCTGACGGTCCTGGCCTCGGCCCACGCCCGCGACTACGACGGCACCTCGACCCTGTTCCTGCGCAACGCCATGACCAAGGGTTCGAACAAGCCGAACGCCCCGCGCGACAGCGTCGCTTACGACGAAGCCGGCAACAACCCGCAGGCCTATCAGATGGCCGGCGCCTCGCTGAACATCGCCTATGACTTCGGCGGCGTCACCCTGACCTCGATCAGCGCCTACGAGACCGCCAAGGGCAAGAGCCGCGGCGACACCGACGGCGGCGCGGCCGCCAACTTCCCGGTCAATGGCGTCCCGAACGGCTTTGGCCAATCGATGGGCCAGCTGCGCGACCTGGACCAGCTGACCCAGGAAATCCGCCTGGCCAGCAACGGCGACGGCAAGCTGAAGTGGCAGGTCGGCGGCCTGTACTTCGACTCGCGCGACACCACCGACTTCTATCAGCGCGGCTGGTTCCTGACCCCGGGCACGGCGGGCTACAACCCCAACAACTGGGTGCGCCTGAACAACCTGAACACCTCGTGGGCGGTGTTCGGTCAGGCCAGCTTCGAGGTCACCGACGCTCTGACCATCACGGCCGGCGCGCGCCAGACCTACGACGCCAAGAAGACCGTCCTGGCCAAGACCTCGAACAACGCCGCCAACGTGTCGACCTACACCGGCCGCCGCTATGTGCGCATGACCGACGAGCAGCCCAGCTGGGACCTGTCGGCCCTGTACGAAGTGAACCCCGACCTGTCGGTCTACGCCCGCGTGGCCAAGGGCTTCCGCGGCCCCACCATCCAGGGCCGCTCGGCCGTGTTCAACGCCGACTTCACCACCGCCGACAGCGAGACCATCCTGTCGTGGGAAGCCGGCTTCAAGAGCACCCTGCTGGACAGCACCCTGCGCTTCAACGCCTCGGCCTTCACCTATGAGGTCAAGGACATCCAGCTGAACGGCAACGACAGCAACGGCAACGGCGTGCTGTTCAACGCCGACAAGGCCAAGGCCTACGGCGTCGAGGCCGACCTCGAATGGCGTCCGATCCCCAACCTGCTGCTGACGGCCGGCGCCAGCTACCTGCACAGCGAGATCAAGGACAAGCGCGTCTACGCCCAGGTCTGCGCCCTGAACGGCGTCGTGGTCTGCACCGTGGAAAACCCGACCATCAAGGTCGGCGCCAACACCTTCGCCCAGATCGACGGCGAGCCGCTGCCGAACGCCCCGGAATACAACCTGAACTTCACCGGTCGCTATGACATCCCGGTGTCGGACAGCGGCCGGGTGTTCGTGGCCACCGACTGGAACCTGCAGGGCTACACCAACTTCGTGCTCTACAAGACCCGCGAGTTCTACTCGAAGGGCAACTTCGAGGGCGGCCTGAAGCTGGGCTACGAGAACCTGGACAAGGGCTACGAGATCGCCCTGTTCGGCCGCAACATCACCAATGAGAAGAACCTCAAGGGTGTGATCGAGAACTACATGGCCGCCGTCTACAACGAGCCGCGCGTCGTCGGCGTCTCGCTGAGCGCCAAGTTCAACTAAGCGTTTCTTCTTTCCTCCCCGCGCTTGGCCCTTGGGTCAGGCGTCGACTTCAGCCGCTTCGGGGCCTGGCTCCGGGGCGGGTTTTTCTTGGGCGATGCGCCGAACTCAACCTTAGGGCTAGGCAGGTTGGGGATTTCAGGATTAGGCTGAGCGCGCAGGTGTCTTAAACGGAGATTTTCCCATGCGTTCGTCCTGGTCTCTCCTCGCTCTCGCCGCGGCTCTGGCCGCGCCGGCCGCCGCCAGCGCCCCGCCCGCAGACCTCTCCACCCAGTTCCAGGGGACCTGCGTCGAGGCCCACCCCCGACCATCCGCCGTCGCCGCGGCCGCCAAGGGCTGGAGCCCGCATGAAGCCGGCAACGGCCGCGCCGCCTGGTCGAAAAACGGCTACCAGCTGACCTCGGCCGTCCAGAAGATCGATCGCGGCGAGCGCCGCACCTGCTCCGTCTCCGGCCCCGCCGATCCCGCCGCCGAGGCCAAGGCCCGCGCCTGGGCCGGCGCGCGTGCGGCCAGCGACAATGGCGCGGTGGCGACCTACATGGTGTTCGACGCCGCCCACGATGCTCGCCCGGCCACGGCCGACGAGGTGCACGACCCGCGCAAGGCCGGCCGCGTCTCGGGCCTGGCGGTCTCGACCCAGAACAATGTCACCACCCTGGGCCTGGCCACCTTCTGGATCGACCCGGCCCAGGCGCCAGGCGATCGCCTGGCCGCACGCGACGCCGATGGCCCGACCTATCAGTCGACCCGCCTGCCGACGCCCGCAGACTTCCACCCCGCCGCTGGCCGCCGCTAAGGAGCCTTTCGATGCGTTCGTCCTGGTCCGCCGCAGCGCTCGCCGCGGCCCTCGCCCTCCCCACGCTGGCCCTCCCCACGCTAGCTCAGGCCGCGCCGGCCGATCTGTTCGCCCAGTTCAAGCAGGCCTGCGTCGCGGGCAAGGCCAAGCCGGCCGCCATCGCCAAGATCGCCAGCCGCGAGGGCTGGCGTCAGATCGACGGCGCGACCTGGTCTCGCCAGACGTCGCAAGGCGAATACCGCCTGGTCTCGGCGGTCGAGCAGCTGGAGGTCGGCGAGCGCCGGACCTGCACCCTGACCGGCCCGGCCGACGCGCGCGCCGACGCCCAGGCCCGCGCCTGGGCCGGCCAGCAGCCGTCCGGCTATCGGGGCGACACCACCACCTACCTGATGATCGACGCGACCCGGAAGCCCCGCACGCCATCGGCCGAGGAAGCCACCAACTGGCGCAACGCCGACCGCATCTCGGGCCTGGCGGTCTCCACCGCCGCCCATGGCACCACGCTGAGCTACGCCAGCTTCACCGCCAAGCCGGTGATCCTTTACAGCGAGCCGTTCACGCCGCCGCCGGAGCTGAACTTCTCCTATGCGGCGCGGATCAGCCACGCGCCCGAAAGCCCGCGCTGAGGCCAAAAGAAAAGGGGCCGGCTCCTTTCGGAACCGGCCCCCAACGATCGGCCCGAAGGCCGATCGTTTCCCACAAGTCTTAGTACTGGAAGCGGACGCCCATCTTGAACGTACGGCCGATCAGGCCGGCGTAGTGGAAGGTCGTCAGGAAGTTCGGGGCCGAAGCATAGGCGCCCGGCGCGATCGGCGCCTTCTCGTCGAAGATATTGCCGACGTTGCCGTACACCTGCAGGCCTTCGCGGATTTCCGCGGTGGCGTTCAGGTCGACGTTGATGAACTGCTTGATGTTGCAGAACTTCGCGCCCATCGCCTGGTTGCCGGTGTTGTACTGGTTGCCGGTGACGCAGCTCATGTCGGTGCGCTGGTCGGCCGCGACCGACTTGATCTTGCCGACATAGTAGGCCGTAGCCGACAGGGTGTAGCGGTCACCGAACGAGACGGTGTTCTGCCAGTTGCCCTTCCAGTCCGGCGTACCGTTGCCCGACGACAGGTCGTACGGACCCAGGGTGCCGGCGTACTTCTGCACGGCGGTGCCGGTGTGCAGGTCGTACTTCAGCACGTGGGTGACTTCGATGCGGCTGGTCCAGCGGATGTCTTCCGTGACCGGCACCTTGGCGGTGGCCGCGAAGTCGACGCCCGAGGTCGTCGAGTAGTTGGCGTTCACGTACGGCACGTTGATGATCAGAACGCGCGGTTGGGCCAGCGGGAACAGCGGGTCCGGCGCGTCGATCACGTTACAGGAGTAGCCCGTGCCGACGGCGGCGACAGCGGCGCAACCGGCGGTCTGGTTGCCGGCGGCGTAGTAGGCCGCGAAGGCCTTGCTGACGTCCGGACCGGCGACGATCAGGTCCGACTTCTTGACGTTGTAGTAGTCGACGGTCATCGACAGCCACTTGGTCGGCTCGACGATGACGCCGGTCGTGAAGCTGCGCGACTTCTCGGGCTTCAGGTTCGGGTTGCCGGCCACGCCGCGACCCAGGCTGTAGGCCTGAGCGTACGGGTTGGTCGTACCACCGTGAGCGGTCTGGAACGCGACCGGCGGCGTCGAGGTGACGAAGCCGGCATACTGCGAACGCTGGCCCGATTCAGCGAAGGTCGGCGCGCGGAAGCCCTTGGAGTAGGTGCCGCGGATCGCGAACTGGCGGATCGGGGTCCACTTGGCGGCGAACTTCGGCGAGAAGTGGCTGAAGCCTTCCGAGTAGTCGTCGTAACGGCCCGACACGTTCAGTTCGAGCGTGTCGTGGACCGGCGCGGCCAGTTCGAAGAAGGCGGCCTTCACCGTGTGCTTGCCGAACGCCGAGGCGGTCGACAGGCCGTAGGTGTCCAGACGGACGTTCTGGTTGTTGTTTTCCAGGACTTCCTTACGGGCCTGGGCGCCAACGGCCAGCATCATGTCGCCGCCGGGCAGAGCCCACAGCTTCTTGGTGATCGAGGCGTCGATCGACATCAGCGACGAGTGCGAACGCGTCGTCTTGTCCGGCGAGATCGCGTCGCGAACGGCTTGGGTGTTCTTCGACGGATCGACGAAGTTGTAGGCGCCGGTGTTGATGGCGTTGGTGATGCCGGCGATGTTCAGCAGGCCGTGCTGCGTCAGGCTCAGGTTGTCGCGAGCGCCGACGGCGTCCACGCTCCAGTTCCAGTCGTCGCCGAACGAGCCCTTGAGGCCGATGGCGCCACGGATGACTTCGTTGTCGCGCTCGCTGCCCAGCGGGATATCGCCGAACAGATAATAGAGACGCGCCGCGCCGTTCGACGGATCAGCCGCATAGGCCGAGGCGTACGGGTTGTTCGGGTTCAGGCGACGGTCGGCCGCCGTGGCGCAGTTCGTGCCGGTCGAGCAGACATAGACCGGCAGCACGATGCCCGGGTTCGACGAAGCCAGGGCGGGGGCGCCGCCGAAGGGCTGGGTCTGACGGATCGCCGTCGGCTGGCCCTTGATGCTGACATAGCTCTTCGAGTAGCTGCCGGTGGCGTAGCCCTCGATGTTCTCGTTCAGGCGGAAGCTCAGGCGGCCGTTGAAGGCGTAGCGCTTCTGCAGCGGCTGGATCTGACGATAGTAGTCGACCAGGTCCCACTTACAGCCGGTGCCTTGCGCGGCGCCGGTCGTCACCGTGTAGGTGCCGTTGGTGCAGTTCAGGTTCAGCGACTGGTACTGGTTGGTCAGGGGCGCGCCAGCGCCGCCGGCCAGCGGGTTGTTCAGATCGGTCTGGGTGACGCGGGTCACCACGGCGTTCGGCGTGGCGGTCGTCAGCGCGGAGTCGGCGGTGTTGTTGTCCACGCCGCCGATCGAGCTCAGGTCCTGCGTGTTGTACGGGAAGCCGCGGCTGTGGTTCGAGACCCGGCCGTCCTTCTGGTACTCGGCGTTGATATAGACGTTGAAGCCCTTCTCGGCGTAGTCGCCGAAGCCCAGCGTCAGGTCGGCGCGCTTGTGCTCGGCGTCGCCGCGGTCGCTTTCGCCGATTTCGGCGCTGCCCTTCACGCCATTGAACTGCTTCTTCAGCTTCAGGTTCACAACGCCGCCGATGGCGTCGGCGCCGTACGACGACGAGGCGCCGTCCTTCAGCACTTCGATGCGGTCGATCAGGCTGAACGGGATCGAGTTCAGGTCGACATAGGCGTTACGGCCGTCGTCGTTCAGCGGGAAGTTGGCCGAGCGCAGGCCGTCGACCAGAACCAGCGTCGAGGAGACGCCCAGGCCGCGCAGCGAGACGGCCGAGCCGCCGGCCGAGAAGCCGCTCTGGAAGCCGGTGCCGATCGAGCCGGCGCCGTCGGCCGAGATCGAGCGGATGGCGTCGGTGGCCGTGGTGATGCCCGCGGCTTGCAGGGTTTCGGCGGTCATCACGGTGACCGGCGACGGGGTCTCGGTGTCCGTACGACGGAACAGCGAGCCGGTGACGACGATTTCTTCGACCTGCGTGTCGGCGGGCGCCGTCTGGGCGACGGCCTGGCCAGCGCCGAGCGCGGCGAAGGCCGCACCGCAGATCATGGAGGAAGCGAGCAGGCGCTCCCGGATCGACTTGGTATTCAAGGTACTCTCCCCAGAGTCTCAAGCGCCGCGCAAAGGGCGCGCAGCCCTTTCCGGGCGCGATGTCGCCCCCGGATTGGGGGGAGCTACGGACCGAAACGACCCCAGGTCAACGATCATTGCGCTGTGGAAATATGACATGAAAGAGCTGTCGCATTTAAGTCACATCATTAACAACGCGTAATGCCAATCCGCCACAAAGAATGCAGGCGAGATTTTTCAATATAGACGTTACTAGATTTAATATTTCCTGTGGGAAAATAGCCTGCGAAAAGCGCAATTTCTAGGCATCAAATACTTGTACATGAATTACTGTACAAACTAAAACCACTTATAACCACCGGTTATTTTCATGAAACCGCAAGTGTTACGAAATGTTTCTTGTACATTACGGATGTGTAAGCAAAAATTGCTCGCGAAGCACCCTTAGTGCTAGGCAAGCCCGCTCTGACGCGGCTTGTCGCCGCACCCGTGCCCTCCACAGCCCCAGCCTCGAAAAAAGGCGCCCCTGACTTTGGCTGAACCCGGGTTTGCATTCCGCCGTTGAAGAGCTATATGTGTGACACTCGGGTTATGCTCACTTTCAGCATAACCTGGACGCCGGTGCGAAATGGCCGATTTCGTCCTGGCGTTTTTTGAGACCTTGGAAATGCTCACTTTGAGCATAACGGAGGATCCCATGGCCGACGGTTTTGCTGCGCCTTTCGAATTCACCGCTCAGGTCGAGGCGGAGACCGCCCAGATCTGGGACAAGGTCAAACATCACGTCACCCCGATGGAGTGGCGCGCGCAGGCCCCGCTGATCTCGGAGATCAACCGCCTCAAGCGCGAGAAGAACGCCGCGATCCTGGCCCACAACTACATGACGCCGGACATCTTCCACGGCGTGGGCGACTTCGTGGGCGACAGCCTGGCGCTCGCCAAGGAAGCCGCCAAGAGCGACGCCCAGATCATCGTCCAGGCCGGCGTGCACTTCATGGCCGAGACCAGCAAGGTCCTCAGCCCCGAAAAGAAGATCCTGATCCCCGACCTGAAGGCCGGCTGCAGCCTGGCCTCCTCGATCACCGGCGCCGATGTGCGGCTGATCAAGCAGCGCCATCCGGGCATCCCCGTGGTCACCTATGTCAACACGACCGCCGACGTGAAGGCCGAGACCGACATCTGCTGCACCAGCGCCAACGCCGTGCAGGTGGTCGAGTGGGCCGCCAAGGAATGGGGCGTCGACAAGGTCATCCTGATCCCCGACGAATATCTGGCCCGCAACGTCGCGCGCCAGACCGAGGTGAAGATCATCGCCTGGGCCGGCCACTGCGAGGTGCACAAGCGCTTCACCGCCAGCGACAT
This sequence comes from uncultured Caulobacter sp., assembly GCA_964601775.1. Classification (GTDB taxonomy): domain Bacteria; phylum Pseudomonadota; class Alphaproteobacteria; order Caulobacterales; family Caulobacteraceae; genus Caulobacter. The sequence goes on from CAZRPD010000076.1 coordinate 16,066, forward strand.
CGCCGACATGCGCGCGGCCTGGCCGGGCGCGGAAGTGCTGGCCCACCCCGAATGCCCGGCCGAGATCCTGGAAGCCGCCGACTTCGCCGGTTCGACCGCGGCGATGAACGACTATGTGGCGGCCCGCAAGCCGGCCCAGGTGGTGCTGATCACCGAGTGCTCGATGGCCAGCAACGTCCAGGCCGAAAGCCCCGCGACCCAGTTCATCGGCCCCTGCAACATGTGCCCGCACATGAAGCGCATCACCCTGCAGAACATCTACGACGCCCTGGTCTACGAGCAGTACGAGGTGACGGTGGACGCCGACATCCTCGACCGCGCGCGCCTGGCCGTGCAGCGGATGATCGACCTGCCCCCGCCGGCCGTCCCGGCCCGGTACGACCTGGTGAAGGCGCGGCATCACGTCGATGTCGAGCTGATCTAGGCCATTGAAACTGTCATCCCGGCCAAGCGCCCATCCCTTCGTTGAGGAGGGCGCGCCGAGCCGGGACCGCGGCAAGCGCCCGCGTTTCCGGCGGTCCCGGGTCTTCGCCCGGGATGACAGCTGGAGGAGTGGAGTGGAGTGGAGCGTAAGATGATCGAACGCGTAGACTTCGACGGCCCCGTGATCCTCGGGGCCGGTCTGGCGGGTCTCAGCGCCGCGCTCGCGGCCGGCAAGGCGCTGGTGCTGTCGCCGACGCCGCTGGCGACCGGCTGCTCCAGCGCCTGGGCGCAGGGCGGCATGGCCGCGGCTCTGGCCGGCGACGACACCCCCGCCCTGCACGCCGCCGACACCATCGCCGCCGGGGCCGGGCTCTGCGATCCGGTCGCCGTCGACCTGCTGACCCACGAAGGCCCGCAGGCCGTGCGTGACCTTGCCGCCCTCGGCGCGCCGTTCGACCGCCAGGCCGACGGCGGTTTCGTGCTGAGCCTGGAGGCCGCCCACGCCAAGGCCCGGGTCGCCCGGGTCGGCGGGGGCGGGGCCGGCGCGGCGGTCATGGCCGCCGTCGGCGCGGCCGTCCGTGCGGCGCCGACGATCGAGGTCCGCGAGAACGCTCGCGCCCGCCGCCTGCTACAGGACGACACCGGCCGCGTGGTCGGGGTGCTGGCGCAGATCGACGGCGCCCTTGTCGAGATCCGCAGCCTGTCGGTGATCCTGGCCACCGGCGGCATCGGCGGCCTCTACGCCGTCACCACCACGCCGGCCCAAGTGCGCGGCGAGGGCCTAGGCCTGGCCGCCCTGGCCGGCGCGACGATCGCCGATCCGGAGTTCGTGCAGTTTCACCCCACGGCCATCGACATCGGCCGCGATCCCGCCCCGCTGGCCACCGAGGCCCTGCGCGGCGAGGGCGCGATCCTGCGCAACGCCGACGCCCGCGCCTTCATGGCCGACTATCATCCGGCGATGGAGCTGGCCCCGCGCGACGTCGTCGCCCGCGCGATCCACGCCGAACGCGAAGCCGGTCGCTGCGCCTTCCTGGACGCCACCCAGGCGGTCGGCGGACACTTCCCCAAGGAATTCCCGGCCGTGTTCGAGGCTTGCATCAGTGGCGGCATCGACCCGCGCCGGGCGATGATCCCGGTCGTTCCGGCGGTGCACTATCACATGGGCGGCGTGGCCACCGACCTCGAAGGTCGCGCCAGCCTGCCGGGCCTCTACGCCGCCGGCGAGTGCGCCTCCACCGGCGTGCAAGGCGCCAACCGCCTGGCCTCCAACAGCCTGCTGGAAGCGGCCGTGTTCGGCGCCCGCGCCGGCCATGCGGCGACGACGGAGGGGGCGCCCGGCGGCGAACCGGTGAGCCTTGAGCCCCTGCCAGACCTGCCCGACGCGGCCTTGCAGACCCTGCGCAAGGCCATGAGCCGCGACGCCGGCGTGATCCGTGACGCCGCGGGCCTGACCCGCCTGCTGGAGCAGATCCGCGCCCTGGCGCCCACTGCCCCCACGGTCGTCGCCGCCCGCCTGATCGTCGAGGCCGCCCTGGCCCGCCAGGAAAGCCGTGGCGGCCACTATCGCGCCGACTTCCCCGCGACCGCCGCGCCGGTCCGCACCTTCGTCACCCTTACGAGCGCGGATGCCGTCCGCTACGCCGCCGAATGACCCTTGTTGCTCTAGACGACCTGCTGATCCGCCCGATCGTCGACCACGCCCTGGCCGAGGATCTGGGCCGGGCCGGCGACATCACCGGCCAGGCCTGCATCGACGCCGACGCGCGGTTGTCGGTGGTATATGCCAGCCGCCAGGACGGCCGCGTCTCGGGCCTGGCCTGCGCCCGCCTGGCCCTGGCCGCCCTGGACCCGACCGCGACCTTCGAGGTCGTCACGCCCGATGGCTCTGACGCCGCGCCGGACGCGATCCTGGCAAGGGCCGAAGGCAACGCCCGCGCCGTGCTGGCCGCCGAGCGCACCGGCCTGAACCTGCTGGGCCGCCTCTCCGGCATCGCCACCCTGACCCGCGCCTATGTGCGCCTGGTCGAGGGCACGGGCGCGACCATCGTCGACACCCGCAAGACCACGCCCGGCCTGCGGGCGCTGGAGAAATACGCCGTGCGCTGCGGCGGCGGGGTCAATCACCGCTTCGGCCTGGATGACGCCATTCTGATCAAGGACAACCACGTCGCCGCCTGCGGCGGGGTCGGCGAAGCCGTCCGCCGGGCCCGCGCCCACGCCGGCCACCTGGTGAAGGTCGAGGTCGAGGTCGACGGCCTGCACCAGCTGGAGGAGGCCCTCAAGCACGGCCCCGACGTGGTGATGCTCGACAATTTCAGCCTCGACGACCTGGCGACCGCCGTCAGCCTGGCCAAGGGCCGCGCAGTGCTGGAGGCCTCAGGCGGGGTGAACCTCACCACCGTGCGGGCGATCGCGGAAACGGGCGTGGACGTGATCAGCGTCGGCGCCCTGACCCACTCGGCGCCGGTGCTGGATATCGGGCTGGACGCGGTGTGAAAACGTAGATGCTCCCCCGTGATACGGGGGAGCTGTCGCGGAGCGACTGAGGGGGCGAACTGGGCGCAGGCCGCATTAGCCCCCTCCGGCCCTCTGGGCCACCTCCCCCGCATCGCGGGGGAGGATCTTGACCTCAGAAAACCCGTACCAGCTCCCGCACCACCATCGCCGCCAAAACGCCGGTGGAGACCAGGAACAACAGGAACCGCACCGCCACCAGGTTGACGCTGACCTGCACCAAGCTGTGCAGCACGCGTAAGCCGACATAGACCCAGGCCAGATGCGCGGCCATGCCGTCCGCGTGACCGGCGACCTGGATGGCCAGGGCGGCCGCGTAGAAGATCGTCGGCTGCTCCATCAGGTGATTATAGTTGTCGGCCGCCTGCCGCGCGCCGTCGGGCAGGCTGTTCAGCGCGCCGGGAAACCGCGCGTCCTGCGGCTTGATCCCGGCCTTCTGCATCGCCGGGATCCGCTGGACGTACATCCACAGCCAGATCAGCAGCGACCACCCCACCAGCGCCATCACCGGCGCGATCATCGTGTTCTGCATAGGAGCCTCCCCGTTTTGAGGCGGAGCCTAATCGCGGAACGCCGGTATCGGGAAGGGTGACGTTTGGTGAGGCCGTGCGTCCTTCGAGGCCCGCTGCGCGGGCGCCTCAGGATGAGGATTTCAGAGAGTCCCTTATCCTGAGGTGCGAGGCGCAGCCGAGCCTCGAAGGACGCAGTGAGCCTACCCCCGGTCGCGGAACGGATCGGCCGGATAGACGCCCAGGATCTCGAACTTCTCCGAGAAGAACTTCAGCTCGTCGAAGGCCAGGGCCAGGCTGCGGTCTTCGGGGCGGCCGTCGACCTCGGCGTAGAAGAAGGTCGCCGTGAAGGCGCCGTTCTCCATGTAGCTTTCCAGCTTGGTCATGTTGACGCCGTTGGTCGCAAACCCGCCCATGGCCTTGTAGAGCGCGGCCGGCAGGTTGCGGACCTTGAACACGAAGCTGGTCACGCAGCGGTGGGTGAAAGGCGGCGGCTCAGGCGTCTTGTCGGCCGTCATCACCAGGAAGCGGGTGGTGTTGTGACGCTCGTCCTCGATGTCGCGGGCCAGGATGTCCAGGCCATAGATCTCGGCCGCCAGGGCCGGAGCGACGGCGCCGCGGGTCGGGTCGGGCTTCAGAGCCAGGTCCTTGGCCGCGCCGGCCGTGTCGCCGGCCGCCTCGGTGCTGACGCCCAGCTTCTTGAGGCTGTGGCGGCACTGGGACAAGGCGATCGGCATCGAGGCCACGACCTTGATGTCGGCCAGCTTGACGCCCTTGTTGGCCATCAGCTGGAAGCGGATCGGCTTGAAGCGCTCGCCGATGATCTTCAGGCCCGAGGCCGGCAGCAGGTGGTGGACGTCGGCGACCCGGCCGGCGATCGAGTTCTCGATCGGGATCATGCCCAGGGCGGCTTGGCCGGTCTTGATGGCCTCGAACGCTTCCTCGAAGGTCTTGCAGGGATAGGCCTCGTACTCGGGAAAGTACGTGCGGCACGCCTCGTGACTGTTGGCGCCGGGCTCGCCCTGGAAGGCGATCTTCTTGAGGATGCTCATAGGGCCTGCTTTTCAGATTCTTGGCGTGCAGCTTCGAGGTCGGAAGGATTGTCGACGGAAATGGGTGCAGTCGTCGCCACCGCAGCGCGGATGGTCAGCCCCAGCTCCATGGCGCGCAGCTGCTCCAGCTTCTCGCGCTTTTCCAGGGCCGAGGGGGCGGTGTCGTTGAACACCACCAGGGCCTCGCGGCGATAGCCATAGATGCCGATGTGCCGCCACACGGGGGCGTCGCCATACAGGGTCGAGCGGGTGAAATAGAGGGCGCGGCCGCTCTGGCCGTCCTCTTCCAGGGCCAGCACGGCCTTGACCACGTCGGGGTTGGTCCGGTCGGCGGGCGAGGCCTCGGGCGCCACGACGGTGGCGATGTCGGCGTCGTCGAACTCCTTAAGTAGTCGCGCGCAGTCGCTGAGCACCGACGGATCGACGAACGGCATGTCGCCCTGCAGGTTGATGACCACGTCGTGCTCAAAACCGGGATCCAGCTCGCCCAGCGCCGCCAGGATGCGGTCCGAGCCCGAGGGCAGGTCCGGATCGGTCAGGACCGCCGTCCCGCCAGCCTTTTGAACCGCCTCGACGATTTCGGGATCGCCCGCCGCCACGGCCACGGGACCGATGCCGGCGGCCAGGGCCTGGTTCAGGACCCGGACGATCATGGGAACCCCGCCGATGTCGGCCAGCGGCTTGTTCGGCAGGCGCGTCGCCGCCATTCGCGCGGGGATCAGGACGATGGGGTTCATCGGCGGCTTGGCCTCAAATCTTTGCTGCCCGGTTGCGCGAGGGGCGGTAGCGTGTAAGAGACGCGAGCGCAACATGACGTGCGTTGGGACTCGCCCGAGGCCTGCGTGCGTTGCAGGATTCGAGCCCGGCTTGCGAACGGGCTTACAAAGGGCTGACTAGGCTAGATGAGCGACCTGACGTTCAACAAGATCGCTGGCGGCGTGCTGCTGACCGGCCTCGTTATCTTCGGTCTGCGCGAAGCGTCGGACATCGTCTTCAAGAAGCATGAAGTCGAGAAGGCCGGCTACGAGATCGCCATCGTCGAAGAAGCCGCCGGTGGCGGCGCGGCCGCCGCCGACGTGCCGCCGGACTGGAACGCCGTCCTGACCCCGGCCAACGTGGCCGCCGGCGCGGCCGTCTCGGCCAAGTGCGCCGCGTGCCACAAGATGGACGCCTCGAACGCCAACTCCACCGGCCCCGGCCTGTGGGACGTGGTGGGCCGCAAGCCGGCCGCTCACGCGGGCTTCAAATATTCGGGCGCGATGAGCGAGTTCGCCGGCAAGCAAGCCGTGTGGGACTACGACGCCCTGTACACCTTCCTGAAGGCGCCCGGTAAGGACGTCCCCGGCACCAACATGACCTTCGTGGGTCTGAAGAAGCCGGAAGACCGCATCGCCCTGATCGCCTATCTGCACAGCCTGGGCAGCACCCTGCCGATCCCGGCGCCGCGTCCGGC
>CAZRPD010000077.1:0-5868 GCA_964601775.1 uncultured Caulobacter sp.
GACCCGGCCCCCGCCCAAGCCCCTCCTCTGCGGGAAGCCCCACACCCGCCCCGCCCCTTGCGCCCGGGGCGTTTTGTTTTGTCCGATCACCGTCGGCGAGCACTCGACAGCATCGCACCCTCTGGTAGACCGACCTGTCGGACGGCGTCCGCGACCTGGCCAAACAAGGCGTCATCGATCCCAGGCGAGTGTGCGTCGTCGGCGCTTCCTATGGCGGCTATGCGGCTCTGGCCGGAGCGGCCCTGGATCAGGGCGTCTATCGCTGCGCCGTCTCGGTGGCCGGCCTTTCGGACCTGAAGCGCTTCCTGGCCACGCCCGACCGCCCCGCCGCCTCGCAGCGCTACTGGCGACGGTTCATGGGCGTGGACGGCCTGCGCGACCCCGACCTGGCGGCCCTTTCACCCGCCTTGCAGGCCGACAAGGTGCAGGTCCCCGTGCTGCTGATCCACGGCAAGGACGACACCGTCGTGCGCTACGACCAGAGCCAGGTCATGGCCGATGCGCTGCGCAAGGGCGGCAAGCCGGTCGAGCTGGTCACCTTGCCGGGCGAGGACCACTGGCTGTCGCGCGGCGCCACGCGGCTGAAGATGCTGAGCGACACCGTCGCCTTCGTCGAAAAGCACAACCCTCCGGACTGACACCGCCGTCAAACTCAGTCGCCAACCCAGACGTTCGCGCGTAAACCGCACCTCCTGATGTCCCAGCCTGCTCACAGCCCCCGCGCCCTGGCCGTCCTGCTCCTCGTTGTCTTCATCAACCTGGTGGGCTTCGGCGTCGTCATTCCGCTGCTGCCGTTCTACGCCAAGTCGATGAACGCCGCGCCCTGGCAGGTGACGACCATGTTCGCCGCCTACAGCCTGGGACAGTTCTTCGGCGAGCCGTTCTGGGGACGGCTGTCCGACCGCATCGGCCGACGGCCGGTGCTGATCGTCACCATCATCGCCAACACCCTGGCCTATCTGGCCCTGGCGTTCGCGCCCAACATCTGGATCGCCATGGCCGTGCGCCTGGTCGGCGGGTTCGGCAGCGGCAACATCTCGACCATCCAGGGCTACATGGCCGACGTCACCCCGCCCGAGAAGCGCGCCGGCCGCATGGGCCTGCTGGGCGCGGCCTTCGGGGCCGGCTTCGTGATCGGCCCGGCCCTGGTCATGGTCATCCATCCGGGCGCGGGACATCTGGGCTATCAGCTGCCGCTGTTCCTGGCCGCCGCCATGGCCGGGACCGCGGCCCTGGGCGTGGTGCTGTTCGTGGCCGAGAGCCGCGCGCCCGCCGCGCCCGACATGGTCCAGCCGCGCCGCCGCGAGGCCCTGACCGCCGCTGCGGCCCATCCCATCCTGTCGCGCGTGCTGATGGTCACCCTGATCTCGACCGCCGCGTTCGCAGGCATGGAGGCGGTGTTTGGCCTCTATGCCGACGCCCGCTTCGGCTGGGGTCCGGCCCAGGTCGCAGCGTGCTTTGCGATCATCGGCGTCATCGCCTCCCTGGGTCAGGGCCTGCTGACCGGCCGCCTGGCCCGCCGCTTCGGCGAAGGACGCGTCCTGACGGCAGGCCTGGCGATCATCGGCCTGACCCTGCTGATCACGCCGTTCATCCCCAGCCCCCCGGTCGCCGTCGTGGCGGTGGCCTGCACGGCCTTCGGCCAGTCGCTGGTCTTCCCATGCGTCGCCGCCCTGATCTCGCGCGCCAGCCCGCCCGATCGCCAGGGCCAGATGCTGGGCCTGAACATGGCGGCAGGCTCCCTGGCCCGCATCGCCGGCCCGCTGCTGGCCGGCCCGCTGTTCGGCCTGACCATCGGTGGCCCCTACTGGCTCGGCTCGGCGCTGATGATCCCGGCCGTGTTCTTCGGCGTGACCATCGTGCGCCAGGCCAAGACGGCGGCCTAACCGCTTGCCAGGACCGAGTCTTTCCTGTAGCTACCCCGCCTTTCCGGAACCGCCTGGCCATTGGCATGCCATGGCGGTTCGTCATGCTTCCAGAGGACGGGGCGCAAGCTCCGACGCGAAATGCCTAAGTTGAAGACGAAGTCTGGCGCTAAGAAGCGCTTCAAGATCACGGCCACGGGTAAGCTGAAAGCCGGCGTCGCCGGCAAGCGCCACCGTCTGATCGGCCACAACGGCAAGTACATCCGCCAAAACCGCGGAACGAAGGTGATGAGCGAGGCTGACGCCAAGACCATCCGTTCGTACCTGCCCTACGGCCTTTAAGAGGAGCGCTGACACATGGCTCGCGTTAAACGTGGCGTCGTTGCTCACGCCAAGCACAAGAAGGTTCTTGAACAGGCGAAGGGCTTCTACGGCCGCCGCAAGAACACCATCCGTACGGCCAAGGCCGCGGTCGACAAGGCCGGTCAATACGCCTATCGCGACCGCAAGGTGCGCAAGCGCGCCTTCCGTTCGCTGTGGATCCAGCGCATCAACGCCGGCGCCCGCATCGAAGGCTTCACCTACTCGCAGTTTATCCACGGCCTGGACGTGGCGGGTATCGAGATGGACCGCAAGGTCCTGGCCGATATCGCGGGTAACGACCCGGCTGCGTTCAAGGCGATCGCCGACAAGGTTCGCGCCGCCCTGGCCTAAGGACATCTGGGCTTCTTGAAGTCCATTCGATCCTGAAAAGCCCTCTGGTGCGAACCGGAGGGCTTTTTGCTGCGCGCTCCCCTACTCCCCCGCGATCAAATCCTCTAGACGGATGCCCGTCATGACCGATCTCAACACTCTCGAATCCGATGTCCTGGCCCAGGTGGCCGGCGCTGCGGACCTCTCCGCGCTCGACGCCGTCCGCGTGGCCGCCGTCGGCAAGACCGGCTCGATCTCGGGCCTGCTCAAGACCCTGGGCGCAATGAGCCCCGAGGAGCGCAAGGACCGCGGCGCGGCCATCAACGCGCTCCGCGACAAGGTTACCACGGCCATCGCCGAGAAAAAGGCCGGCCTGGAAGCCGCCGAGCTCGACGCGCGCCTGGCCAGCGAGACCCTGGACCTGTCCCTGCCCGCCCCGCACCGCCGCAAGGGCAGCGTCCACCCAACCATGCAGACCATGGACGAGGTCATCGCCATCTTCGCCGAAATGGGCTTCGCCGTCGCCGAAGGTCCGGACATCGAGGACGACTTCCACAACTTCACGGCCCTGAACTTCCCCGAGAAGCACCCGGCCCGCGAGATGCACGACACCTTCTTCTTCAACACGAAGGAAACCGGTGAGCGCATGCTGCTGCGCACCCACACCAGCCCCGTGCAGGTGCGGACCATGGTGTCGCAGAAGCCGCCGATCCGCATCATCGCGCCCGGCCGCACCTATCGCGTGGACAACGACGCCACCCACACGCCGGTGTTCCACCAGGTCGAGGGCCTGGTGATCGACAAGGCCATCCACATGGGTCACCTGAAGTGGACCCTGGAGACCTTCCTGGCCCGGTTCTTCGAGACCGACGCGGTCACCACCCAGTTCCGTCCGCACCACTTCCCGTTCACCGAGCCGTCGGCCGAGATGGACGTGCAGTGCGATCGTAGCGGCGGCGAGATCAAGATCGGCCAAGGCACGTCGTGGCTCGAGATCCTGGGCTGCGGCATGGTTCACCCGAACGTGCTGCGCGCCTGCGGCATCGATCCGGACGAGTACCAGGGCTTCGCCTTCGGCATGGGCGTCGATCGCCTGGGCATGCTGAAATACGGCATGCCGGACCTGCGCGACATGTGGTCGTCGGACGTCCGCTGGCTGTCGCACTACGGCTTCAGCGCCTTCGCCGCGCCGAACCCGGCCTCGGGGCTCAGCTGATGGCCGGTTCCTTCCAGCCGGGCGGCCGCCCCGGGCGCATCCCGACCGACGCCGACGCCAAACTGTTCGAGAACGTCGACATCTCGCTGTTCGACCTCTACCGGACCGTGATGGCCAAGGGCGAGAGCGTCATCCGCGACCGCACCTTCCGCGGCTGCCAGATCGAGGGTCCGGTGGTCATGCTGGTGCAACCCGGCACGACGTTCAACCACACCAATTTCGGTCCGACCGAGGGCGACATCCGCAACCTGGTCCTGCACCCCGCCAGTCAGGAACGGGTGATCGGGGCCATCCCCGTCGCGGACTGCGCGTTCGAGCACTGCCAATTCATGGGCGTCGGCTTCACCGGCGCCGAGCTGTTCCTGCAGCAGGTCCTGGCTCTGGAAACCTTCTGATGAAATTCACCCTGTCCTGGCTCAAGGACCACCTTGAGACCACCGCCACCGTCCCCGAGATCGTCGCGGCCATGACCATGGCCGGGCTCGAGGTCGAGCACGTCATCGATCCGGCGACCAAGCTGGCCCCGTTCACGGTCTGCAAGATCGTGGAGGCCGCCCGCCACCCCAACGCCGACCGCCTGCAGGTCTGCCAGGTCGACACCGTCGACGGCCGCAAGGAAATCGTCTGCGGCGCGCCGAACGCCCGCCCGGGCCTGACCACCATCTACGCCCCGATCGGCGCCTATGTGCCCGGCCTGGACGTGACCCTGGTCGAGAAGCCGGTGCGCGGCGTCGTCTCCAACGGCATGCTCTGCTCGGCCGCCGAGCTGGAATACGCCAGCGAGAGCGACGGCATCATGGAGCTGCCCGACGCCCTGCCGGTCGGGACCTCGGCCGTCGACGCCCTGGGCCTGGAAGCCGTCATCGACTTCGAAGTCACCCCCAACCGCCCCGACTGGCTGGGCGTCGCTGGCATCGCCCGCGACCTGGCCGCCGCTGGCGTCGGCAAGCTGAAGGACCTGTCGATCGCCCCGGTCGCCGGAACCTTCGACAGCCCGATCACCGTCACGGTCGATGGCGAAGCCTGCCCGGTGTTCGCCGGCCGCTACATCCGCGGCGTCAAGAACGGCCCCTCGCCCAAGTGGCTGGCCGACCGCCTGACCGCCATCGGCCTGCGCCCGATCAACACCCTGGTCGATATCACCAACCTGATCTCGTACGACCGCGCCCGCCCGCTGCACGTCTATGACGCGGCCAAGCTGTCGGGGTCGGTGATCTCCACGCGTCTGGGCCGCCATGGCCTGAACGGCGACGAGCATCTGATCGCCCTGGACGGCAAGACCTACGAGCTGACGCCCGAGATGTGCGTGATCGCCGACGCGGCGGGTGAACGCCCGATCGGCCTGGGCGGCGTGATGGGCGGCGAGAGCACCGGTTGCTCGGACGAGACCGTCGACGTCTTCGTCGAGAGCGCCTGGTTCGAGCCGATCCGCATCGCCCAGACCGGCCGCGCCACCGGCATCGCCAGCGACGCCCAGTACCGCTTCGCCCGCACGGTCGACACCGGCTCGGTTGTCCCCGGCATCGAGCTGGCCACCAAGCTGATCCTGGAGCTGTGCGGCGGCGAGCCGTCGAACATCGTCGTGGCCGGCGAGGCTCCGGCCGCGCCCGGCGCGATCCTGTTCGACCCGGCCTATGTCGGCCAGCTGTCAGGCCTGGAGATCGAGCCGGAACGTTCGCTGACCATCCTGCGCGACCTGGGCTTCACGGTCGAGCCGCCCAAGGACGTCTCGGCGACCGCCTTCGTCACTCACGCCGAGAGCCTGGTCTGCGTCACCCCGCCGACCTTCCGCCGCGACGTGGACGGAAAGGCCGACCTGGTGGAAGAAGTCGCCCGCATCGCCGGCTACGGGGCCCTGCCCTCGACGCCGCTGCCCGAGGCTCCCCGCGCCGTCGGTGGTATCCTGACCGCCAAGCAGGCCCGCGCCCGTACGGCCCGTCGCGCCCTGGCGGCGGCTGGTTACGCCGAGGCGGTGACCTTCAGCTTCACCAGCGGCAAGACCGCCCAGCTGTTCGGCGGCGGCCAGCCCCAGGTGGTGGTGGCCCATCCCGTCGCCGCGGGCCTGGGCTGCATGGCCCCGTCGCTGCTGCCCAA
>CAZRPD010000077.1:5878-21814 GCA_964601775.1 uncultured Caulobacter sp.
TCCCGGGGGGGCGCCCCCCGGACCTGAGCCTGGCCATCCCGCTCGCGGCGGCCCTGGACTGCATGCGCCCCCCGCTGCTGCCCAACCTGATCGACGCGGCTGGCCGTAACGCCCGTCGCGGCTTCCCCGACGCGGCGCTGTTCGAGGTCGGCCCGACCTTCCACGGCGATCGTCCGAACGACCAGCGCACCGTCGTCGCCGCCATCCTGGCGCCGAAGGCCCCGCGCGGCTGGGACAAGGCGGCGCAAGGCGACGTCTTCACGGTCAAGGCCGACCTGCTGGCCCTGCTGGAAGAGCTCGGCGCGCCAGTGGCCTCGCTGCAGACCGCGCAGGGCTCCGCCTCGTCCTGGTGGCACCCGGGCCGCTCGGCGCGTTTGCAGCTGGGTCCCAAGGCGGTGATGGCCGAGTTCGGCGAGATCCACCCGGCCGTCCTGAAGGCCCTGGACGTGGCCGGCCCGGTCTACGGCTTCGAGATCACCCTGGAGGCGATCCCCGAGCCGAAGAAGAAGGCGGTCAAGACCAAGCCGGCCTTCTCGCCCTCGGTCCTGATGCCCTTGACCCGCGACTTCGCCTTCGTGGTCGAGAAGTCCAAGCCCGCCGGCGACCTGGTCAAGGCCGCGGTCGGCGCCGACAAGGCGCTGATCACCGCCGCGCGCGTGTTCGACGTCTATGAAGGCCCCGGCGTGCCGGAGGGCTTCAAGTCGGTCGCCCTCGAGGTCGTGGTCCAGCCGCGTGACGCCACCCTCACCGACGCCGAGATCGAGGCCCTGTCGGCCAAGGTCGTCGCGGCGGCCGAGAAGGCCGGCGGCAAGCTGCGGTCGTAGAGACTATTGGGGGCAGGTTCGTCACTTGCCCCCTCCGCGCCTTCGGCGCTTCTCCCCCAGAGGGTGAAGACGGGTCTGCGTCTACCCCTCCGGGGGCGGACGACCTGGGTACGCAGGTCAGGTGGGGGCCAGTGCTGAGTTTCCGGGCGCCCGCCGCCAATTCCTGCCCCTCTCCGCGACCGATCGCGCATCCCGCAGGCAAGACCTTGCGCAATGGCCAACGCCACGCTACCTGTAAGTGGCGCTAACTGGACTCATCACTTCCACATGCAATCGACCTTCGCCTTTACCGCCTTTATCGCGACCAGCCTCACCGCTGGCGTCGCGATGTCGTGCGCGGTGGCGATGTGGAATATGATTAACACCAAGATTAAAACCGTTCCCATTCGGACGGGGCAAAATCGGCGCAGGCAGCGGTAGGCACCCTACCAAAACCAAAACCGAAGGATCGCAAGATCTCCAAAAGCCCCGCTCCCACGAGCGGGGTTTTTTGTTGCGCGGTTCCTCGGTCCTCCCAGTTTTTCCAAGCATTCTCTCTCATGCACAGGACCAACCCCGATGAGCTACCTGCCCTCTCCACCCGCCTTCAACTCAGACCATGAAGGCGTCACCGTTCACCAGCTGCTGCTGGCCGCCCAGGACGCCCCCAGCGCGCTGGACGCCGTCCGCGCCAGCCTGGCCGACAGCGGCGCCGAACTGTGCGGCCTGTCGATGAAGCCGGTCGGCCAGATCGTCGAAGCCAGCTTGCGTGTCCGCCACCTGGGCGACCAGGCCGCCCGCCTGCTGGCCCGCGACCTCGCCGCCTGGCCGGGCGTCAATTCGGCCTCGGTCGAGCATCAATGGTTTCGCCCGTGAGCAGCCTCTTAGACCCACTCAAACCGGACGAGGGCTCCTTTGCTTGCCTTAGGCGCCGCCTTTTCCTCGTCACCGCGGAAGACACGCCTGACGCCCTGATGCGGGTGTTGGGCGTGGCTTCGGTCCAGCAGGCCCGCCTGCGCGCCCTGTCCGCCGCTCCCGAGGGTCTGCACATGACCATTAGGCTCGAGATCGACGACCAGGGCGACGACCGCGCCGCCAGCCTCGCCTCTCGTCTGGCCGCCTGTCCGGCCGTGCGCGGCGTCGGTTTCGGCTGGCGGGCCTGAACTTTTCGCCGCCCATCCCCATTTGATGATCTAGCCCGTCCAGGATCCCATCCCATGCGCCGCCTGATCATCGCCCTTACCGCCCTTTTCGCCATGCTGGGCGTCAGCGGCGCCCTCGCCGCCACGCCGCCCAAGAAGACCGAGACCGCCATCTTCGCCGGCGGCTGCTTCTGGTGCATGGAGCACGACATGCAGGGCGTGCCCGGCGTGCTGAAGGTCGAGAGCGGCTACACCGGCGGCCACCTGAAGAACCCCAGCTATCGCGACGTCACCAGCGAGACCTCCGGCCACTACGAGGCCGTCCGCGTCACCTATGACCCGGCCAAGCTGGACTACGGCTTCCTGCTGTTCCGCTACTGGAAGCTGGTCGACCCCACCGACGACGGCGGCCAGTTCTGCGACCGCGGCCCGTCGTATCGTCCGGCCGTCTTCGTCACCCCCGAGCAGCGCCCGATCGCCGAGAAGTCCCGCGCCGAGGCCGCTAAGCGCCTGAAGTCCGGCACGATGAAGGCCCCGATCCTGAACGCGCAGACCTTCTGGCCGGCCGAGGAATATCATCGCGACTACGCCAAGCGGAACAAGCTGCGCTACTTCGCCTACCGCCAGGGCTGCGGCCGCGACGCCACGCTGAAGCAGGTGTGGGGCGGCTAGCCCCATACTGCTCAAGAGCTAGCCTCGACTCCGCCTCAATCCCGTGTAGCTTACCTCTGTAAATACACGGGAGGACGTCGATGAACCGTCGTGCGCTGCTGGCTACGGCCGGCCTGTTGCTGGTCCCGCTTTCCGCGCATGCGCAAGGACGCGACGTCTCCGTCACCATCTACAATTCCGATCTCGCCCTGGTCGAGGACGCCCGGTCGCTGGAGCTGAAGTCCGGCCGCCAGACGCTGGAGTTCAAGGACGTCTCGGCCCAGATCCGTCCCGAGACGGTCAGCCTGTCAGCCCCCGGGGTGACCATCCTGGAGCAGAACTTCGACTACGATCTGCTGACGCCCGACAAGCTGATGGAGAAGGCGGTCGGCCAGCAGATCAAGATCGTCCGCACCAACCCCGGCGACGGCAAGGAGACCACCGAGGTCGCCACCGTGCTGGCCGCCAACCAAGGCGTGGTGCTGAAGATCGGCGACCGTATCGAGGTGCTGCGCGACGACGGCGTCCCGACCCGGGTGATCTTCGACAAGGTTCCAGAGACCCTGCGCGCCCGGCCGACACTCTCAGTGTCCGTTGACGCAGCGAGCGCCGGCGCACGACAGGCCAAGCTCAGCTACCTGACCTCGGGCCTGTCGTGGAAGGCCGACTATGTCGCCCTGTTCGACGAGGCCAAGGGCGCGTTGGACCTGCAGGGCTGGATCACCCTGTCCAACCAGTCGGGCACGCCGTTCGAGAACGCCCGCACCCAGCTGGTGGCCGGTGACGTCAACCAGCTGAACCAGGCCAATGTCTATCGTCCCAATCGGCGGGGCACGCCCGGCGTGATCAGCGCCGGGACCGAGAGCGGAACCGGCGAGCGCGTGGCCGACTACTACGTCTATCCCCTGCCCGAGCGCACCACGATCGCCGCTAACCAGAACAAGCAGGTCGGCTTCCTGTCGGCCCAGGGCGTGGCGGCCAAGAAGGTCTACGAGATCCGCGAAGGCGGCTTCGCCAGCCAGGGCGAGCCGGAGAAGGCCTCGGTGGCTATCCAGTTCAGCAATGCGCGCCTGGCGGGCCTGGGCAGCCAGCTGCCGGCCGGGACCATGCGCATCTACATGCGCGACGCGGCCGGCGATCCCAAGTTCGTCGGCGAGAACGCCATCGGCCACACGTCGGCCGGCTCTGAACTGTCGATCAAGACCGGCGACGCCTTCGACGTCTCCAGCCAGGCGACCCTGGTCGCCGAGACCAAGGTCTCGCGCACCCGCTCGCGCTACGAGATGCGGTACCTTCTGCGCAACGCCCGCAATGAACCTGTGACCATCGAGCTGCGCCAGGCCGGTCTGTGGCGCGACGGCGAGGTCAAGGCCGAGAGCCTGAAGAGCCGCCGCATCGACGCCCGGACGCTAGGCTGGTCTGTGCCAGTGCCGGCCAATGGCGAGACCAGCCTGACCTTCACGGTGGAAACGGGGTGGTGATCATGCGCGCCTTGATCGGCGCGCTCGCTCTGGCCGCCGCCGTCCCCGCAACCGCCGCCACCATACCGTCGGCCGCGCCTGAAAAGGTGGCCGTTACGCTGTACCGCGATGGCGACGGACCGTTCCAGGCCATGCCGGAATGGCAGCGCCAGCAGGCCCGCGAACGCGGCCTGATCCTGGTCACCGAGACCCGCACGGTCGATCTGCCCGCCGGCCGCCACATCGTGCGCTTCGACGGCGTCGCCGAAGGGCTGATCCCGCAGAGCGCGGCGGTCGAAGGCCTGCCGGGCAAGGCGGTCGAACGCAACTACGACTACGCCCTGCTCAGCCCCGGAACCCTGGTCGAGCGGTCGCTGGGCCAGCCGATCAAGGTGGTGCGCACCAACCGCACCTCCGGTCGCCAGCAGACGGTCGACGCCACGCTGGTCCAAGGCCCTTACGGGCTGATGGTCCGGACCGCCGAGGGCGTCGAAGCTCTGGGCTGTTCCGGCGGCCCCGAGCGCCTCGTCATGGATCGCGCGCCCGAGGGCCTGACCGACAAGCCCAGCCTGTCCACCATCGTCGATATCGAACGGCCCACCCGCGCCAAGCTGACCCTGTCCTATCTGGCGCTGGGCGTGAACTGGCAGGCCGACTACGTCGCCCGCATCCATCCGGACGGCAAGCGGCTGGACCTGACCGGCTGGCTGACCCTGGTCAACAGCGGCGGCAGCCGGTTCGAAGACGCCAAGACCCAGGCCGTCGCCGGCAAGCTGTCACGCCAATATGTCCGCGTCGACAAGGGCCGCGCCCAGCGGATCGCTCGCGCCTGCTGGCCGATGGACACCACGCACTACGGCCGGCCACCCGCGCCGCCCCCGCCCCCACCGCCGCCCGCACCGATGGCCATGGCCCCGATGATGGCCCGCGCCGATGTCGCCGGAGAGATCGTGCTGACCGCCAAGCGCCGCACGGCCCTGGCCGAACAGTCGGACCTTGGCGACTACAAGCTCTACACCCTGCCCGAGCCGGTGACCCTGAACGCTCGCCAGACCAAGCAGGTGGCCTTCCTCGACCAGAAGGACGTCGCGTTCCAGCGGCTCTATGCGGTCGAGATCAACGCCTATGACGACTACGAGGGCGAGGCAGAACAGGTCGCCCCGCAGGTCGTGCTGCGCCTGGAAAACAAGGCCGCCGACGGCCTGGGCAAGCCGCTGCCGTCCGGCGCGCTGTCAGCGATCGAGACGGTCGACGGCCGCCCTGCCTTCGCCGGCGAGCAGGCCGTGCGCGACGTGGCGGTGGGCGAACCGCTGGACCTGGTGATCGGCCAGGCCATGGACGTGACGGCCCGCCCGCGTCTGGTGGAGGACGCCAAGCAGGGCAAGAATCGTGTGCGCCGGACATATGAGGTCGATCTCGCCAACGCCAAGACCATCCCGGTGACCGTCGAGATCCGCCAGGACCCCAGCGCCTCACTGTTCAAGGTGGTGTCCGAACCGCAGAAGCACGACATCCGCAACGGCCAGGTGGCCTGGCGCGTCAGCCTGGCGCCGGGTGAGCGGCGGACGTTCCGGTATGTGATCAGCCGAGCGGACTAGGACCGATCGAGATTCATCCCAGGGGTCCAAAACACCCGCTTCCCCGGCGAAAGCCGGGGCCCAGATGGAAGAGCGCTGGGGTGGGATCTAGGGGCGCTGCGCCTGTCCAGTCAGCCCCGGCGCTTTGAGAGCTGGGCCCCGGCGTTCGCCGGGGAGACGGATAGAGGGCGCCCCTAGAACGGCAACCAGCGCCGCTGACGGCTGTAGCCGAGGTAACCGACATTGGCGCCCAGGCGCAGGCCAACGCCGGCGCGGATCGGGGCCAGGGTGATCTCGTCGGCCTTCTGGTAGTTCACGCCCAGGCCGCCCACGAGATAGGCGGTGCCCTCGACGCCCGGGAAGCGGCGGAAGATGGCGTCCGGATACTGCAGATTATAGCAGAGGGTGAAGACGCGGCTGGCGTTGCCGCCCCAGTCCCAGCCCACCGTCGGCCCCTGCCAGAATACTTCCTGGGTGGGACGGCCCTTCATGTAGAGCAGGCCGCGGCCGTAACGCAGGCCGGCGATGAACGCGCCCGAGCCTTCCTCGCCAGCGATGTAGGCGGTCGGCTGGCCCTTGTCCTTGAAGATCCGCTCGATCGCAGAGCCGGCGCTTTCGGCCGTGACGCCCAGGAAGTCGGACGTGGCCCGCACCATCTCATCGGCCGAATAGGTCTGGGCGCGGCCGGTGTCGTAGGCGGGCGTCGGCCCGCCCGAGTTCGCCTGCGGCGGCGGATAGGACCCGTAAGCCGCGGCAGAAGCCGGCGGCGGTGACGCCGGATAAGGATCAGCCGCGCGCGCCGGCCCAATCGGCTGCGGCGGCGGCAATTGTTCGCTGTAGTTGCTCTGGCGCGCCAGGGCCTGGCTGCCCGCGCCGCTGAGGCCAGCGGCGGCGCCCGTGAGGATCAGCTTTCGACGGTCCATGGGAGCCCTCCAGATCGATTTCATTGCAACGTTGTTGCAAGTCATTGAGACCGGTTTGGGGCTCCAAACTTAACGACCAGTTAAGCATGACGGGCAGGTCGGGCCGCAACGCCCCCTCGCGAAGCGGGTCAAATGTGCTATGCGCACGCCCATGACTTCGACGCCTCTCGACAAGATCCGCAACTTTTCAATCGTCGCCCACATCGACCATGGCAAGTCGACCCTGTCCGATCGCCTGATCCAGGAGACCGGCGGCCTGACCGCGCGCGAGATGAGCGCCCAGGTTCTCGACAACATGGACATCGAGAAAGAGCGCGGCATCACCATCAAGGCGCAGACCGTACGCCTGAAGTACCGCGCCGACGACGGCGAGGACTACATCCTCAACCTGATGGACACCCCCGGGCACGTCGACTTCGCCTATGAGGTCAGTCGCTCGCTGGCCGCCTGCGAAGGCTCGATCCTGGTCGTCGACGCCAGCCAAGGCGTGGAAGCCCAGACCCTGGCCAACGTCTATTCGGCCATCGACAACAATCACGAGATCGTCCCGGTCCTGAACAAGATCGATCTGCCGGCCGCCGAGCCCGAGCGCGTGCGCGCCCAGATCGAGGATCTGATCGGCCTGGACGCCAGCGACGCCGTCCTGGCCAGCGCCAAGTCGGGCATCGGCATCCACGACGTGCTGGAAGCCATCGTCACCCGCCTGCCCGCCCCCAAGGGCGACCGCGACGCGCCGCTGAAGGCGCTGCTGGTCGACGCCTGGTACGACGCCTATCTGGGCGTCGTCGTGCTGGTGCGCATCTTCGACGGCACGCTGAAGGCCGGCCAGCAGGTCCGCATGATGCAGACCGGCGCCACCCACCGCATCGACAAGGTCGGCGTGTTCACGCCCAAGGCCACCGACGTGCAGGAGCTGGGTCCGGGCGAGGTCGGCTTCTTCACCGCCTCGATCAAGGAAGTGGCCGACGCCGCCGTCGGCGACACCATCACCGACGAAAAGAAGCAGACGGCCGAGCCGCTGAAGGGCTTCAAGGACGTCCAGCCCGTGGTGTTCTGCGGCCTGTTCCCGGTCGACGCCGCCGACTTCGAGGACCTGCGCGCCGCCGTCGGCAAGCTGCGCCTGAACGACGGCAGCTTCACCTACGAGATGGAATCGAGCGCCGCGCTGGGCTTCGGCTTCCGCTGCGGGTTCCTCGGCCTGCTGCACCTGGAGATCATCCAGGAGCGCCTCTCCCGCGAGTTCGACCTCGACCTGATCGCGACGGCCCCCTCGGTCGTCTACAAGATCCACATGCGCAACGGCGACGAGATCGAGTTGCACAATCCGGCCGACCTGCCGGACGTGATGCAGATCGAGAACATCAGCGAGCCGTGGATCAAGGCGACGATCTTCACCCCGGACGAGTTCTTGGGCGGCGTGATCAAGCTGTGCCAAGACCGTCGCGGCATGCAACGCGAGCTCAGCTATGTCGGCAACCGCGCCATGGTCGTCTACGATCTGCCGCTGAACGAGGTGGTGTTCGACTTCTACGATCGCCTGAAGTCGATCTCGAAGGGCTATGCCAGCTTCGACTACCAGATCGAGGACTACCGCGTCGGCGACTTGGTGAAGATGTCGATCCTGGTCAACGCCGAGCCGGTCGACGCCCTGTCGATGCTGGTCCACCGCGACCGCGCCGAGAGCCGCGGCCGGGGCATGTGCGAGAAGATGAAGGAGCTCATCCCGCAGCACATGTTCGTCATCCCCATCCAGGCGGCGATCGGCGGCCGGATCATCGCCCGCGAAACCGTCCGCGCCCTGCGCAAGGACGTGACCGCCAAGTGCTACGGCGGCGACGCCTCGCGTAAGCGCAAGCTGCTGGACAAGCAAAAGGCCGGCAAGAAGCGCATGCGCCAGTTCGGCAAGGTCGAGATCCCGCAGGAAGCCTTCATCGCGGCGCTGAAGATGGACGAGGATTGAGGCGGGGCGATCAGGCTCAATCTCTGCTCAAGGCGAGCTCCGCCGCCACAATCAGTTGGGACATGCGGCGCACGACAGTGGCCCACACCAGCGCTGGTGACACATCGTCCTAGTCGTGACGATAGACATTGCCTGCGCCTGTGATGGCCTTCCAGGGCAGGTCGCCGAACCGGTCCCGCTCGGTCGGGTCCAGCCGGCGCGCAGCCTCGGAGATGATCTCAAGGCAGCGGGTGGCGGCGTAGAAACTCTTGGCGTCAGCCGTGAAAGCCTCTTCGTCGAGGCCCGCGGCGAAATCCAGCGCCAGCCGCGCGTTGTTCAGAATGTCATTCCACGCCTGAGCGTTGCGCTCAGAAGGCATAGACGGCGTCGCGATCGGCGGACGGCCGCACATGCGCTTTCAAGCTGTTACGATCGACGACATCGACCGGCGCGGTAAACAGCTCGGCCACGAACTGCTGGATCGCGACGTAGTCGTAGAGATCCAGTTTCGCGGCCGGATCCAGCTCGATCAGAATATCCACATCGCTACCGGGCCGCGCCTCGCCCCGCGCGGTAGAGCCAAACAGCGCCGCCCGCGAAACGCCCATGGCGCGCAAGGCAGCCTCAGCAGCACGCAGGATCACGATGACGGCGTCACGGGTCATGCGGCCAGTGTAGCGCTGAAGAACATCTGAGGCGAGTAGTCGCCCCCGCGCTAACCGACGTGCGCCAGCCTCTCCAGCCAAGCCGTCAGCACCTCGCGCGCCGCCGCCGCGCTGGCGCGGGCCTGGGCGACGGCTTCGTGGACGCCTTGGCCCGCGGCGCAGGCGCTTTCCACCTTGCGGGCGTCGGCGCCCAGGGTGTCGAAGCCCAGCAAGCCCGCCGAGCCGGCCAGCGAGTGGCCGTCAGACTCCAGCACCTCCAGATCGTCGGACTGGAACTTGCCGTCCAGCTGGACCAGCAGAAGGCCGCCCAGCTTCACGGCCGCATCCCTGCCCATGGTCTGAATAAAGTCCTCTCGCGCCCTGGCCTCGCCCGACAGGTCCGCGAGAAGCGGCTCGGCGACGGCGGCGATGTGGGTGAGATCCGGCCGCAGGTGGTCGGTGAGCAGCTTGTCCAGCTCGCGCTCGTGGAACGGCTTGAGCAGGTGGCCGACCATGCCGGCCTCGCGGCAGGCGGCGACCTGGGCCTCGGTGTTGCTGGCGGTCAGGGCGATGATCGGACCGCACTCCAGACCCAGGGCGACGATCTCGCGGGTGGCGGCCAGACCATCCAGCACCGGCATGTGCAGGTCCATGAAGACAAGGTCGTAGCGCTGCTGAGCCACGGCCTGCACGGCCTCGGCGCCGTCGCAGGCGACATCGACCATCAGCCCCCGGCGCTTCAGCAGCTCCTCAGCCAGTTCGCGATTCAGTTCGACGTCGTCAACCAGCAGGACCCGGCCAGCATAGTCGCCGCGCACCACGTCGCTCCGCAGCGGTTGGGCCACCGGGTCGGCGGTGAACAGCACGAGTTCAATCCAGAAGGTCGAGCCTTGGCCGGCCGCGCTCTCGACGCCGATGCGGCCGCCCATCAGCTCGATCAGTTCGCTGCAGATGGCCAGGCCCAGGCCCGTGCCGCCGAAGACGCGGGTGATCGAACCGTCGGCCTGGGCGAAGCGGGTGAACAGGCGCTCGATGGCCTCGGGCGCGATGCCGACGCCTTCGTCGACCACCTCAAGGCGTAGGCGTACGACACCGCCGGCGTCGGTCACGTTCGTGCGCACGGTCACCGCGCCTTCGCGGGTGAACTTCACGGCGTTGGACAGCAGGTTCAGCAGGATCTGGCGCAGACGCAGCTGGTCGCCGATCACCCAGCCGACGGGATCGCCGCTGGCGGTCACGGTCACGCGCCGCTCGCCGGCCTGGGGCTCGACGAAGGCGATGCTGTCGGTGACGAAGTCATCGAAATTGAAGGCGCTGGCCTCCAGCTCGACGCCGCCGGCCTCCAGTTTCGAGAAGTCGAGGATGTCGTTGACCAGGCTGGCCAGGGTCTCGCCGGCCGAGCGGATGCGGTCGACCTTGCGGCGGGCCGAGGGCGACATCGCTTCCTCGGCCAGCAGGCGCGAGAAGCCGACCACGCCGTTCAGCGGGGTGCGCAGCTCGTGGGACATATTGGCCAGGAACTCGGCCTTGGCCAGGGTGGCGGCCTCGGCGTCGTCCTTGGCGGCGGCCAGCTGCACGGCCATGGTCGCCAGGTGCTCGGCCTGACGCTCCAGGGCTTCCTGGGCCTCCACCCGGGCGGTCAGGTCCTGGACCTGGGCGATGAAATGCTTGGGACTGCCGTCGGAATTGGCCACCATCGACACCGACAGGCGCACCCAGACCACCGCGCCGTCCTTGCGGATGTAGCGCTTGTCCATGTGATAGTTGGGGATCTCGCGGGCGACCAGCTGTTGCAGCAGGCCCAGATCCTTATCGAGGTCGTCCGGGTGGGTGATCGTCTGGAAGTCGACCGCCAGCATCTCCTGGGCGCTGTAGCCCACGATCTCGCAATAGGCGCTGTTGACCCGGGCGAAGCCGCCCTCGGGCGAGACCAGCGCGATGCCGACGGCGGCGTTGTGGAAGGCGGTCTCGAACAGGGCGGCCTGGGCCTTGCGCGCCGAGATGTCGTGCATCAGGGCCGTGAAGCTCCAGCCGTCGGGGCCGCGCTCGGCGCTGATGGCCAGTTCGATCGTGAAGGCCTCGCCGGACTTGCGCAGAGCCGGCACCTCGACCCGCTGATCGACGAAGGCGCTGTGACCGCTGCGGATGAAACCCGCCATGTCGTCGAGCTGCGCCTGGCGGCGATGCGGCGGCGTGATGAAGTCGGTCAGCGGCTTGCCGAACACCTCGCTGCTGGACCAGCCGAAGGTCTGTTCGGCGAACCGATTCCAGCCCGTCACCAGCCCTTTGTCGTCCATGGTGACGATAGCCTGGTGGGCGTTGGCGAGGATCTTGCGCGAGCGGGCCTCGCTGGCCTGAAGTTGATCTTCCAGCGCCTTGCGGTCGCTGATGTCGCGGATGACCGCCACGGTGTCGAACCGGCCGTCCTCGTCGTTCTGGGCCAGGCGGAAGCGGGTCTCGACCCAGACGGCGTGGCCGTCGCGGTGCACGGCGCGGTGGCGCACCGTGGCCACGTCCTGGCCCTTGGCCAGACGCTGCAGGGCCGCGGCGACCAGCCAGCGATCGTCGGCATGAACGAAGTCCAGGGCCCCCTGCCCCGCCATTTCCTCGGGCGTCCAGCCGATGAGGCTCTGGACCGCGGGCGAGACATAGTCGCTTGCCCCGTCGAAGCGGATGCGGGCGATGGTGTCGGCCATGCTGGCGGCCAGCAGCTTGTAGCCGGCCCGGCTGCGCTTGAGGGCGACCGTGGCCGCCTCGCGGTTGGTGATATCCTCCAGAACCCCGAATACGCCGATCGCCTTGCCATCGGCGTCGAATTCGCAGGTGGCGCGACCGAAACAGGTGCGGAAGACGCCGTCGCCGCGCACGATGCGGATCTTGTAGCTCTGCGGCTCGCCGGCCAGGGCGTCGCGCAGGCGTTCGCGCAGCAGATCCTGGTCGTCGGGGTGAACGAGGTCGAGCCACATCTCGACGCCCGGCTTGAAGACGGCCGGATCGCGGCCGTAGATACGATAGACCTCGTCGGACCAGATCACCGTCCGCTCGACCAAGTCGGCGCGCCAGTGGCCAACGCCGGAGATGGTCTCGGTCATGGCCAGCAGGCGGCTTTGCTCGCGGCTCTGGTGCTTGGCGCGACGCGCCTCAAGACGCGCCACGACCAGGTCGGCCAGCATCTTGAGCTGGTCGATCAGGTGCTGGGCCGGACGCTCGCGCGGCGCATGGTCGATCACGCACAACGTGCCGAGATTGTAGCCGTCGTCGCTGGTCAGGACCGCGCCGACGTAGAACTTCACGAAGGGTTCGCCGACCGCCAGCGGGTTCTCCGCGAAGCGCGGGTCCTTGGCCGAATCCTCGACGATCAGGACCCCGTGTGGCTCCAGGCGCAGGGCGTGGTCGCAGAAGGCCAGCTCCCGCGGGGTCGAGCAGACCGCCAGGCCATGGCGAGACTTGAACCACTGGCGGTGATCGTCGACCAGCGAAACCAGCGAGATCGGCGTGCCGAACAGCGCCGCGGCCCGGGCGGTGATCTCGTCGAAGACGTCTTCGGCGCCGGTGTCCAGCACGCGGTACGATTTCAGGGCCGCCAGGCGGGCGACCTCGATGTCTGGAGTCACCGGGTCGCGTCCGTATCGTTCGCCGGCGGGGCGACGGACGCTCGTGTGGCGAGGGTGTGGATCTTCTGGGCCGCCTCGAGCGGCGCGAAGGGTTTCATCAGATAGTCGTCGGCGCCGGCGCTGATCGCCTGGGCGATGCGGTCCAGGCGACCACCGCCGGTGATCATCATCACCCGGGCCTTGCCTTCGGACGCGGCCTTGATGCGGTTCAGCATTTCCAGGCCGTCGATGCGCGGCATGCGGATGTCGACCACCCAGACGTCGGGCGGCGACGACATCGCAGCGACCAGGGCCGATTCGCCGTCATCGAAACCGACCACCACGTGGCCGCAGCGCGCCAGGCTGGCTTCCAGGAAGGCGATCTGGATCGGATCGTCGTCGACGACATAGATCAGCGAGCCCAGGCCGCCGTCGGCGCGCCCTTTCGGGAGATCGTTAGCGGGCGACATGGTTCCCCCGTTCGCGGTGGCGTCGTCCGCCATCAGTGAATTGCCCAAGACGCCCTCCGTCGGCCCATACGCGGCCATGACCGGAGAAGACGGCTCTACAGGTTCAAAATCCCTGAATCGCAAACCCTGGCCGCTGTGACGCATCGCCGCATGGTTAAGGCGCTCAGAACGGCGGCTTGATCCGGTAGAAACGCGCCTCGCCCAGCAGGTCGTAGACGCGGCGGATGCGGAAGGCCTCGGGATGGGCCTCCGACAGAGCGAACTCGGCATGAGTCAGGCCGAACGGCGAGACGTCGCCCGAGAGTGTGGTCTTGACGACGATCAGCCGCGGACTTTCGTCTTGGCCGAAGGCGATGACGTCGCAACCGTCGGGGTCGCCCTCGCGGGCCGGACGAACCCGGGCGGCCAGGTCCGGGCGGCCGCGGTCGGACAACCGCCGGGCTTCATGTGCGACGACGCTGGCCACGCCCAGGCCGCGCAGGAAACGATCCTCGGCTTCGCGTGTCGACATGTCGAAGCGCTGAATCACCCGCACCATCTGCGCATCCATCGGCATCGGCCGAGGGGGCGCCGCTTCGATCAGCGGCACGGCCGAGGGCGCGGCGTACAGAGCGTTGGGCCGGACGGCGGCGGCCAGCAGGGCAGGCTTTGCGGCCAACTGGTCCTCGACGGCCTCCAGAAGCGGCGTATCGTAAGACCAGCGCGGCGGCTGATCGCGCAGGATCGGCAGGCCGATCAGCGACAGCACCGCCGAGATCTCGCCCTGTTTCCACAGAATCGGCATGTCGGCCTTGCCGGTGACGAAGCGGACGCTGCGGTCATGGGCGCTGCGGTCGACCGGCTTGCCGGCGAGCGTCTTCTCTAGCTGGGCGACATAGTCGCCCACCACCACTGCGAGGTCAGCCCCCGTCCACTCGCGCCCCGATTCCCCCGTCATCGGACGATGATGCGCCAGCCGCGGCGGCGACGCCACAAGCTAGGGTATGCGGTCAGCCCTTGGCCGCGTCGCCGACGGCGCGCGGCGCGTCCTGGACGGGCGTCTGGTCGGCCTTCAGGCCGGCGGCGTCCATGGCCCGGCGCAGGGTGGTCACCGGATCGTCCGCGCCGACCTTGAAGGTCAGGGCCGCGGTCTCGGCGGGATTGTCGCCCAGATTGGCGAAACCGCCGGCGCGCTGGCCATTGAAGGTGACGCCGTAGTCGCGGTTGCCCAGCACCCGGCACAGCAGCACGAAGGTCTTCTGGTCGCTGAGCAGGCGCGGGGTCTTCACGCAATCCAGCGGCGCGGCGTCGGGCGCGGGGGCATAGTTCCAGGCGGCCGGCGACATCTGCTGGTCGAAGGCGACCTTCAGGACCAGCACGCCCGGCGCGACGGTCTGTCCCTGCGCCGGATAGGTCGAGACCATCTTCGGCGGGTTGGTCGGCGGCAGGATCAGCACCGGCGAGACCTGGTTCGCCTCCTGCGCATGCGCCGCGGAAGCGGCCAGGAAGAGAGCGATCGAGAGGGGAACCGAACGGCGGCGCGACATCTTTCCAGACTGACCGTCAAGCACGGCCTTCTCAAGGCGCTTTCGCAGGCCTACATCGCCCTCATGACCAATAATCAGACCCCGCCCGCCGACGAGACGCCGATGCAGCGCGCCCTGCGCCTGAAAAAGGCCGCCCAGGGCAAGCACGGCCACGGGCCCAAGGCTTCCAGCGGCAAGGTCGAGCGCGCCAGCGCCGTCGCCCCGACCGGCAAGTCCAAGCCCTGGATGACCCGTTGACGATTCCCAAGGTCCTCGGCCGCACGGCGTCCATCAATGTTCGCAAGGTTCTCTGGACCCTGGACGAACTGGGCGTCGCCTACGAGCGCGAGGACTGGGGCCAGGGTTTCGCGCCCACCAACGACGCCAAGTTCGTCAAGCTGAACCCCAACGCCCTCGTTCCTGTCCTGGTCGACGACGAGGGAGCGCTGTGGGAGAGCAACGCCATCTGCCGGTATGTGGCGACCGGCACGCCGCTGTATCCCGAGGGCCGCCGGCCCAGGGCGCTGGTCGATCAGTGGATGGATTGGCAGGCCACCGAGCTGAACACCGCCTGGCGCTTCGCCTTCTCGGGCCTGGTGCGCAAGACGCGCGGTTTCGGCGACAAGCGGCGGATCCAGCACAGCGTCGACGCCTGGAACGTGGCCATGGGCCTGCTCGATGCGCGGCTGGTCGACACCGGCGCCTATGTGACTGGCGAGCACTTCACCCTGGCCGATGTCGTGCTGGGCCTGTCGACCCATCGCTGGCTGAACAGTCCGATCGAGCGGGTCGAGTGGCCGGCGCTCAACGACTATTACGCGCGGCTGCAGGCGCGGCCGGCTTTCCGGAAGTGGGCGCTGCCGGAAGTACCGTAACCGGCTCCGAGCCCGCCGTCGGCAGGCTGGAGATCGGCACGCCGGGCAGCATGCCCTCGCCCGTCCATTCCCAGTGCCAGGGCTCGTAGGCGTAGTTGACGAAGCCGAACCGGCCGGCGTTGACGACCATCCAGCGATAGAGCGGCGAGCGCGACATCACGAGCCTGTTAGCGTCGGCCGAGCTGTCGGGCCCGAAGCCCGGCGCGGCGTCGATGAACACGTCCATGGCCAAGCCCGTGCGGTGGGCTGAGCAGATGGTCCGGCCCAAACCCTGGCAGTTGTTGTCGCGCGCGCAGCGCTGGGCGTCGGCGCCCGGGGCGCGGAAGCCCGAGAAGATGGTCAGGGCTTCCGGCC
>CAZRPD010000078.1:0-21747 GCA_964601775.1 uncultured Caulobacter sp.
CGGCCCCACCCCGGGCTGGGGACGCCGGTCGCGGCCACCACCACGGTGGGCGGCGCCGAAGGCGGCTCGGCCCAGATCTCCAAGGATCGCGACGGTCACTTCTGGGCCCAGGCCGCCGTCGACGGCAAGGCCGTGCGCTTCCTGGTCGACACCGGCGCCACCGCCGTCTCGCTCAGCTTGGCTGACGCCCAACGCCTGGGCATCGACACCAGCAAGCTGACCTACGACTACAACGTCATCACCGCCGACGGCCGCACCCGCGCCGCCTCGGTGAAGCTGGCCAGCGTCGCCATCGCCGGGACCAAGATCCGCGACGTCGACGCCCTGGTCATCGAGAAGGGTCTCGAGAACTCGCTGCTGGGCATGAGCTATCTGGGCCGCCTGTCGCGCTTCGAGGCGACTCAGAACGCGCTGATCCTGCACCCGTAACTAGGCCACAGGCGTTTCGACCCGCTCCTCACGCGCTGCGAGAGCCGCGCGCACGGCGTCCAGCGCCCGATCCACCACCTCCAGCCCCGCGCCAGCCTTGACGCCCTCGACCGTCAGGATTCGCCGCCACGCCCGCGCGCCCGGCAGGCCGTGGAACAGTCCCAGCATGTGCCGGCTCATCGCCGCCAGATGCACGCCCGCCGCCAGCTGTTGCGCCAGATACGGTCGATAGGCCTCGACCGCCGTGAAGCTGTCGACATCGGCGACGTCCAGGCCGAACACCCGCCGATCCACCTCACCCAGCAGCCCGGCCTCGTGATAGGCCGCGCGGCCCAGCATTACGCCGTCCACTCCGTTGGCCAGGTGCTCCAGCGCCGCGTCGATACCGGGCACGCCGCCATTGATGGCGATGATCAGGTTCGGCCGCTCGCGCTTGAGCCGATAGACCAGATCGTAGTCCAGTGGCGGGATGTCCCGGTTTTCCTTCGGCGACAGCCCCTTCAGCCAAGCCTTGCGGGCATGGACCACGAAGCTGTCGATCCCCGCCGCGGCGCAGGCGTCGACCAGGGTGAACAGCGCGGCTTCCGGATCCTGGTCGTCGACGCCGATCCGGCACTTCACCGTCGCCGGGACGCTCACGGCATTCTTGATGGCGGCCATGCACTCGGCCACCAGATCGGGTTCGCGCATCAGGCAGGCCCCGAACCGACCGCTCTGCACCCGGTCGGACGGGCAGCCGACGTTCAGATTGACTTCGTCATAGCCATAGTCCTGAGCGATCTTCGCCGCCTGCGCCAACTCGGCCGGATCCGATCCGCCCAGTTGCAGCGCCACAGGATGCTGGCCGGCGTCGTAGCCCAGCAGCTTCTCGCGATCGCCATGCACGACGGCGCCGCTGGTCACCATCTCGGTATAGAGCAGCGCCCGCGACGACAGCACCCGATGCAGCGACCGGCAATGCCGGTCGGTCCAGTCCATCATGGGCGCAACAGAAAATCTATGAGCCTGATTTTTCAGGATTTTACCCTTAAAAGACAAAATACTAGCAAGTCATCAAACGACAAGAAGGCACGCTAAATTTCGCAGTTTTTCTCCAATCTACGAAACCTCACTGCGCCGGTTTTGCACGCGAAACGGCCACTATTGTAAAACAAAAATCTGGTCGCTGGCGCGTCCAGGTTCGCCGCAAGGGCCGCTATCTGGGCGAGACGTTCAGCTTGCGCAAGGACGCAGAGGCTTGGGCTCGTCGCGTGGGACATCAAGCCCATTCCCTATAAGCTGAATGGCATCCAGACCTTCGGCGACCTCATCGACCTGCACGTCAGCGACATGAAGGGCGTCGGCAAGACCCCCGGGCGGCGCCAGACTCCCCCTACGCACAGAAACTGCACCTCTTCCGGTGGCGGATCGCGACCCTATCTATCGCTCGTGCCGGAAGTGCCTCTCGCCCGCCTATGAACCTGAGCACCTCATGACCTTTCTCAAACGTGGCCTGCCCCCCCTCGGCCACCTCACCGTCGGGCCCGACGGCGCGCTGCTGCCCCACGACCAGGTGATCCGCAACGTCATCGCCGAGGGCGTGCGCGCCGATCAGGTCGGCGTCGACTTCTTTGGCCTGGGCGAACATCACCGCGCCGACTTCGCCGTCTCCTCGCCCGAAATGGTCTTGGCGACGATCGCGGGTCTGACCTCGCGCATCAAGCTCGGCTCGGCCGTGACGGTGCTGAGCTCCGACGACCCCATCCGCGTCTTCCAGCGCTATTCGACGCTGAACGCGGCCTCGAACGGTCGCGCCGAGGTTATCCTGGGCCGCGGGTCGTTCACCGAGTCCTTCCCGCTCTTCGGCTTCGAACTGTCGCAGTACAACCAGCTCTTCGAAGAGAAGCTTGATCTCTTCGCGGCGCTGATCCGCGAGCGGGCTGTCACCTGGCAAGGCCGCACCCGCCCTTCCCTGGTCAACCAGGAAGTCTTCCCGCGCCAGGGCGACCAGCCGTTCAAGACCTGGATCGGCGTGGGCGGCAGTCCGGAATCGGTGGTGCGCGCGGCGCGCTACGACCTGCCGATGATGCTGGCCATCATCGGCGGCGATCCCAAGCGCTTCCTTCCCTATGTCGATCTCTATAAGCGCGCCTTCGGTGAACTGGACAAACCGGTCCAGCCGATCGGCGTCCACTCGCCCGGCTATGTCGCCAAGACCGATGAGCAGGCACGCGAGGCGCTATGGCCAGACTACAAGGCCATGCGCGACCGTATCGGCGCCGAGCGCGGCTGGCCGCCGATGGGGCGAGCCGAGTTTGAGCAGGAGGCCGACCACGGTTCGCTGTACGTGGGCTCGCCAGAGACAGTGGCGCGCAAGATCGCCGCGACGGTCAAGGCGCTGGGCGCTTCGCGCTTCCAGATGAAGTACAGCGCCGGCGCCCTGTCGCACGAGACGTTGCTGGACAGCATCGGCCTCTATGGCGAACGAGTCATCCCGCTGGTTCGGGACATGCTGGCCTAGCCGCCCAGGTCCACAACACGACGACGCCCTCGGGATCTCCCGAGGGCGCGATCGAACAACGGCTTCGAGCGACTAGCGCGGAGCGCGGGTATAGACCGTGCGACCGCGGCCGCGCAGCAGGAGGCCGAGCAGCAGGCCAACGCCTGCAGCCACACCCAGCGCCTGCAGCGGACGGGTGACGACATAGCCTTCGAGCGTGTCGAGCTGGGCGTGGAGTTCGCCGCGCACGCCACCGACGATATCGTCGACCGCTTCGAGCACGCTGCTCTTGGCGTCGCCGAACGCGTGCTGCGCCGCGCCGACGGCCTCGTTGATCTTGCCTTTGCCTTGCAGGGTGGCGTCACCTGTCAGGCCACCGATGGCGTCCTGCACCCGACCCAGACCCTGCTTGGCCACGCCCACCACTTGATCGTCCATCGTCTGCTCCTGCGGCGTCAAAGCCCGCGCCATCGCGGCGCTCTCCCCAAACCCGCGCCTAAGGCCCCGGTTCCTGGTTCGCCGCAATCTTCCGCCCGATCGGCGCGGCGTCGCAGGATCGAACACGAGGGCCCGGCAACTGGGCTTCGGGCAAGACGTTTGATCTCCCCAACCCGAAAGGACTGCATCATGGCCAAGGAACGCAGCGACGATCATTCCAAGTCGCCCGAGGAAATTCAGGACCGCATCTGGGAGCTGATTGAAAAGATCGACATCGGGATGTTCACGACCTGGGATGGCGAGCAGCAGCACAGTCGCCCCTTGTCCGCGCGGGTTCGTCGCGACGAGCATGCCGTACATTTCCTGGTCGACGTCGAGGGCGACAAGAACGGCCAGGTCGAGCACTTCCCCAGCGTCTCGTGCGCCTGGGCCGACAACAGCCACTACAAGTACGTCCTGATCGCCGGAACGGCCCGGCTGACCAACGACCGCGCCAAGATCGCCGAACTCTGGAGCGACTTTGACAAGGCCTGGTGGGACGACGCCACTGACCCATCCATTCGCCTCCTGACCCTGACGCCCGAAAACGGCGAACTCTGGGACAGCCCTGGCAGGACCGTGGCGCTGGTCAAAATGGTCGTCGCCGCGGTGACGGGTTCGACGCCCCAGATGGGCGACCACGCCAAGGTGTCACTCTAGTCGCGGGTCTCGAAGCGATGACCGGAACCACGATAAAGCGCGACCTGCGGACAGGCCGTTCGCTTTGGGCCGACAGCCCTGGATTAGGTGTTCCGGTGCGCCCGCTGACCACCGCGATCAGCGTCGATGTCGCCATCGTCGGCGCCGGAATCAGCGGCGCCTTCATGGCCCATGAACTGTCGAAAGACCAATCGGTCGCGGTGCTGGACCGGCGCGCGCCGCTGATGGGGTCGACCGTGGCGTCGACGGCCCTGCTGCAGTGGGAGATCGACCTTCCCCTCACCACGCTTGCCGGGAAGATCGGCGCGGCGAACGCCAAGCGGGCCTATCTGAGGTCGCACCGGGCGGTGGACACTCTGAAACAGATCGTGGCCGAGGAACGCATCGTCTGCGGCCTGAAGGACAAGTCCTCGCTCTACCTGGCGGGCGACGCCTACGGGCGTCGTGCGCTGGAAGCCGAGGCGCTCGCCCGCGCCGAGATTGGGCTGGATAGCCGATATCTAGGCGCTGCAGCATTGCGCGAGCAGTTCGGCGTGGAGCGAACCGGCGCCATTGTCTCGGGCGGTTCGGCCAGCGGCGACCCGGCCCGCCTAGCGGCCGCGCTGCTGAGACGTGCCCACGCGCGCGGCGCCCGGATCTGGTCGCCCGTGGAGGTGGTCCAGGCCGTCAGCGATCCGGACGGCGTGACGCTGTTGACCGATGCGGATCACGCGGTGCGGGCCAAGTCCGTCGTGTTTTGCTGCGGGTACGAATTCCCCAAGAATGTCCCCACGCCTGGCGCGGATGTCATCTCGACCTGGGCGATGGCCTCCAAGCCTCGTCAGCGATGTCCCGCCTGGCTGAAGGACATGCTGGTCTGGGAGGCGTCCGATCCGTACCTCTACCTGCGCATGGGCGGTGACGGTCGGCTGATCGTCGGGGGCGAGGACGAAGCGTCTGCAATAGCCCACGAGGACAAGACGAAGCTGCAGCGCAAGCAGAAGCTTCTCGCCGCCAAACTTCAGCGCCTGCTGCCGGATACCGCGTTCGAGATCGACTACGGCTGGGCCGGCGCCTTCGGCGAGAGCGCCACGGGCCTGCCAAGCATCGGCCCCATCGAGACCATGGATCACACCTGGGCCGTCATGGGCTTTGGCGGCAACGGCATCACCTACTCGGTCATCGCCTCACAGATCGTCGCCGCCGAAATCCGGGGCCAACACGACCCGGACGCGGATCTCTACAGGGCCTGAGCGTGAAGCTCGCGGCGCGTGATGGCCGCGAGCTTCACCTCAAAGACTATGCCAGCATGCGAACCTTCGGCTCGCGATCCCAGAACCGCTTGGCCGCCGCCGCGAGGAAGTCGCCGCCGAGGTCGGTGACGCCCTCGTCCGGTTCGACCCCGGCCTTGTCGAGAAGCGGCTGGGCCGCTTCCGTGGCGCCGATGGCCTTCAAGTGCCCGAAGGCGTCCATGACGAACTGGACGGCGGCGGCTTCCTTGAGCAGGGCCGCGCACCCCTCTTCGGAGAGCACCAGGGCGATGGCATCGACGGTCACCGATGGCGTGCCGGCCAGCTGGCCATCGGCCGGGATCAAGGTTCCATCCTCGCCCTTGGCCCCGCCGATCTTGGGCGCGATGACCTTGGCCACGGCCCCAGCCTTCTTGATCGCCGCCTTCAGCTTGTCGACCACCTTGGCGTCGGAGCCGTCAGCCACCAGCACCCCGATGACGTGGCCCTTGATATCGGTTGGCTCCAGCGGGCCATTGATGATCCGCAAGGCCGGCGACAGCTCCAGGTCCTGCACCGGGACTGCCGCCTTCGAAGCCTTGGGCACGGGCATGTTCAGACCCGCACCGACCCGCTTGGCGAGCTCGGGATCGACATTGACCAGATGTGACAGCATCCGCGTCCGCACCCCCTCGATGCCGACCTTGGAAAGCTCGAACACCAGGGCCGAGGCTAGGTGGGCCTGCTCGGCCGGGTCCAGCGAGCGGAAGAAAAACCGCGCCTGGCTGTAGTGGTCCGCGAAGCTCTCTGGCCGAACCCGCAGCTTTTCCGCGCCTAGATCTGCGCCGACGCTGGTGGTCCGGAAGCCCGTCACCGGACATTCGCGCGGACCGCCCTCCTCGCTCGCCGTCTCGGCCAGGCTGTTGGGCTCGTAGTTGGCGCGGCCCTTGGGCTGCAGCATCTGCATCATGCCGTCGCGCTGGAAGTTCATCACCGGGCACTTGGGCGCGTTGATCGGGATCTGATGGAAGTTGGCCGTGCCCAGCCGGCTCTTCTGGGTGTCGAGGTACGAGAACAGACGGCCCTGAAGCAGCGGGTCCTCGGTGAAGTCGACGCCCGGCACGATATTGCCGGGACAGAAGGCGACCTGCTCGGTCTCGGCGAAGAAGTTGTCGGGATAGCGATCCAGCACCATCCGCCCGATCGGCTGCACCGGCAGCACTTCCTCCGGGATGATCTTGGTCGGGTCCAGCACATCGAACGGCAGGCTGTCGGCGAAGGCCTGGTCGAAAGCCTGGACGCCCAGCTCCCATTCGGGGAAGTCGCCGCGCTGGATAGCTTCGAAGAGGTCGCGGCGCTGGAAGTCGGGATCGGCGCCGGCGATCTTCACCGCCTCGTCCCAGATCGTCGAGGCCACGCCCTGCTTGGGCTTCCAGTGAAACTTGACGAAGGCGACCTTGTCCTTGGCGTCGACCAGCCGGAAGGTGTGGACACCAAAGCCTTGCATGGTTCGCAAGGACCGAGGGATGGTCCGGTCGCTCATCGCCCACATGATCATGTGGGTGCTCTCGGGCATCAGGCTGATGAAGTCCCAGAAGGTGTCGTGGGCGCTGGCGGCCTGCGGATAACCGCGATCGGCCTCCATCTTCACCGAGTGCACGAGGTCGGGAAACTTCATGGCGTCCTGGATGAAGAACACCGGGATGTTGTTGCCCACGAGGTCCCAGTTGCCCTGCTGGGTGTAGAACTTCACCGCAAACCCGCGCACGTCGCGCGGCGTGTCGACGCTGCCCGCGCCGCCGGCCACGGTGGAGAAACGCACGAAGACCGGCGTCTTCTCGCCGGGTCGCTGGAAAAGATCGGCCTTCGACAGCTTGGCCGCGCCCTCATAGGCCTCGAAATAGCCGTGGGCGGCCGAGCCGCGGGCGTGGACGATCCGCTCAGGGATCCGCTCGTGGTCGAAGTGGAAGATCTTCTCGCGAAGGACGAAATCCTCCAGCAGCACCGGCCCTCGCGCGCCGGCCTTCAGCTGGTTCTGGTTGTCGGAGATCCGGATGCCCTGGTTGGTGGTCAGGTGGCCTTCGGGGCTGTGTGGGCCGCCGTTCGGAATGCGCTGATGGGTCTCGTCGCCCTCGCCGCGCTCGGTGATGAAGCCGTCGTCCATGGTCGCCTCCGCAAAGCCCGCCGTTCGGGTCGAGGGCCAAACCCGTGCTGGCCGGGGCGGTTCCGTCGAGTATCAGCCACATCTCGACATGGACGTGGAGGCAGACCTCGGGGCCAGAACGGGCCTGATGGCCCGACGGTTTAAAAGGGCCTCTGACCAAGGATCTCCGATCGCAAATTCCAGGGGCTCGAGCCAAGAAACCCCGGCAAACGTGGCGGCCGACTACGACGTGATCATAGTCGCCGGCCGCGCGGCGCCTTTGGCGCGACGGATGCGATCCTTGGCCATCAGGGCAACGCCTCGGCGGGACGAATATGCCGGAAGGCCGCTTCGACGAAGCCGAAGAGCCCAAAGGCGACGAGGCCCATAGCCAATAGCGCCAGCACCCACGATCCGAACGGTTGAGCCTCGACCGCCTGCAGCGCTCCACCCCAGCTGCGAGCGTCGCTGCTGCGCGCGTCCTGGCCAGCTTCGATCAGGAAGATGCCCGCCGGCAGGGTCGCCAACCCTCGGGCCGCGTAGCCGATCTTGGCCATCGGCACGACCCAGCGACAGACCTTGTCGTCGCACGACAGCCGCTTGGCGAAATCCTGCTTCAGCCCTTGGATGACATTACCCAGACCCACGCCAACCAGCGCCGCGCCGGTCAACAGCAGCAGGATGTCGCCGTATGGCAAAGCCAGGATGGCAGCCGCCGCGCCATGGGCGGCTTGCTCCTCATCCGCCTCGCCGACATCTTCGACCTCGTCGAGCAGTTCCAGCGCCCAGAGGCCAAGACCGCCGTAGATCAACCCACTGACGGCTTGGCCAATCCGGATGGCGATGCCTTTGGGCGAGGTCCCGTGCCGGTCGGCGTCGAACACGGC
Source organism: uncultured Caulobacter sp. (assembly GCA_964601775.1). Lineage (GTDB taxonomy): Bacteria > Pseudomonadota > Alphaproteobacteria > Caulobacterales > Caulobacteraceae > Caulobacter. The sequence continues at coordinate 8,284 of CAZRPD010000078.1, forward strand.
TTGCAGTCCCCGCCAGGCCGCAAAACCCAGGAGGCCCACTGCGACCACCGCCACGATGACGAGGCCAAGAGGCCAATCGGCCCAGGCCGCCAACATGGCCTTTGCCCCGCGCGCCTTGGGCAGAACGTCGGCGGCGGCCAGCAGGACGATCGCGCCGAGGCCAAGATAGACGACCCCGCGCGCCGCGTAGCCCAATCGCGAGGCTAGTTCGAGCAGACGCGCCAGATCGAGCCGCATTGCCCAGTCCGATAATTTCAATCCTGCGAGAACGGCCCTGCTACGCCTCAAGTCCGAGCCCTCATGCGACATGACGGCCCGTAAGCGCCGCCGTCGGGAAAGCTCAACGGCGCTCAGGCAGTCGGCGTTCCCCTGTTGTCAGCGCCAGTTCCAAGAGATTGCCGAAAGGCTCGGATTCGCTCCGAGACGAGACTAGCGTCCCGCCAACGCTGAGCGCCGGCCTAGACCAAGGGAATTGGGCTTCTTGGGCCGACTTGGGACCGGCCGGACAGTCGCTCTCAAAGCCTAGACCGCGACCCGCCTAGCCATGGCTGATCGGCGAGCACCGGTTTCCTGGCGCACGCGCTCCACGGCTTCGGTTTCGGTGGCGTGAAGCAGATGCTCGATCACGCGCTCAAGGTGATCGCGCATCGCCTGACGGGCGGCGGCGGGATCACGAGCCTTCAGGGCCTCGAAGACCCGGCGATGCTCGACAATACGCGGCTCCAGGCCCATGCCACGGGCCCGGGTGAGGATGTTGCGGGCCAGGGGTGAACGATCGCGCCACAACCACAGATTCTCGATGGTGGCGATGATGGCGCCGTTGCCGGAGGCGCGGGCGATGACCATGTGGAACTCGCGGTCGGCGTCCTCGCCCTGGATTTCCTCCTCGCGGGCCATGCGCTCCATCAAGGCTTCGAGTTGGGCGATCTGGTCGTCGTTGATCTCGGTGGCCGCCAGAGCCGCAGCTTCGCCTTCGAAAAGCCGACGCGCCTCGATCAGCTCGAAGGCCCCGATCTCGGTGTCGGGCTCGCTGCTGGTCACCGCCAGAGGCCTCTGGCCGCCCATGACATAGATGCCCAGGCCGTGCCGCGCCTCGACCATGCCGATCATCTCGAGGGCGATCATGGCTTCGCGCAAGGTAGGGCGACTGACGCCGTACTGCTCGGCCAGTTCGCGCTCGGTGGGCAGGCGGTCGCCGACCTTGTAGCGACCGCTCTCGATGGCCTCGGCGATGGCGTCCGCGATGCGGCGATAGAGCTTGACGTTCTCGGCCATGGTGTTCGTCGGTTCTCGGTGTCTACGCGCCCTGGAAAGTGATCATCATAGTCGACCGCGCCGCCGGACGCGAACGGCTTGGCGGCGTGCGTCGCGCGCGTCCTACCAATCGTGCATCGATCCGTCTTCCCGCCGGGCGACCGGCAGGTAGGCGCGTTTGTAGGGGTGCTTGGCGGCCTCGACCTCGTCGATATCGACGCCCAGCCCGACCGCGTCGCCCGGATGCAGCATGCCGTCCTGGAAGCTGTAGGCATGCGGGAACACCGCGTCGGTCGCCTCGGTGTGGCGCATGTATTCCTGGATGCCGAAATTGGGGATCGACAGGTCGAAGTGCAGGGCCGCGGCCATGCAGATCGGCGACAGGTCGGTGGCGCCATGGCAGCCGGTGCGCACATGGTGCAGGTCGGCGAAGCTGGCGATCTTGCGCAGGTGGCTGATCCCCCCCGCATGGACCACGGTGGCGCGGATATAGTCGATCAACTGCTCCTCGATCAGCTGCTTGCAGTCCCAGATCGAGTTGAAAACCTCGCCGACCGCCAGCGGAGTGGTGGTGTGCTGGCGGATCAGGCGGAAGCTGGCCTGGTTTTCGGCCGGTACGGCGTCTTCCATCCAGAACGGGCGGTAGGGCTCGAGATCCTTGCCCAGCCGCCCGGCCTCGATCGGCGTCAGGCGGTGATGCACGTCGTGCAGCAGGTGGACGTCCCAGCCCAGGGCCTCCCGGGCGCGCTCGAACAGCGGCGCCACGCTGCGCAGATACTTCTCGGTCGACCACAGGCTCTCGGTCGGCAGGTCGGCGTCCGCGGGCTCGTAGAAGAAGCGATCCTTGGACACCCCGTAGACGGACTTCAGCCCCGGCACGCCCGACTGCAGGCGGATGGCCTTATAGCCCTGCTCGGCATAGGCGGCGGCGTTGTCCAGGGTCTCCTCGATCGTCGCGCCGTTGGCGTGGCCATAGACCATGACCCCCGTGCGGCAGGCGCCGCCCAGCAGGTCGTAGACCGGCAGGCCGGCGATCTTGCCCTTGATGTCCCACAGCGCCATGTCGACCGCGGCGATGGCGGCCATGGTCACCGGACCGCGCCGCCAGTAGGCGCCCTTGTAGAGGTACTGCCAGATGTCCTCGATCTGATGCGCCTCGCGCCCGATCAGGGTCGGGATGACATGATCGGTCAGATAGCTGGCCACGGCCAGCTCGCGGCCGTTCAGCGTGGCGTCGCCCACGCCATGGACGCCGTCGGCGGTTTCGATCTTCAGCGTGACGAAGTTGCGGCCAGGGCTGGAGACGATGACTCTGGCGGCGGTGATCTTCGGCATCGGTAGAACTCTCCTCCCCCAGCCGAGACCGCTGGATGGTAGCGATACCGATTGGAGGCTGCGCGCCTAGTTGTCAACCCATTGGTCTGACCACAGATGCGAAGGTGTCTCGACCTTTGGTTTGGACCGCGCTAACAGACGGTAGCGGTATCAGAACAGCCCGGCGCTTCAGAGGCGACCTGGCGTAGCATCGCCAGGGAGAAACGCATGCGCCTCTATGGATGGGTCAAGGGCTTGGGCGCGGCGCTCATCCTCCTCACCTCAGCATCGGCGGCCGTCGCCGAGGATGGCTACGACCTGTGGCTTCGCTATCGGCCATCCGCCGCGGGGCAGCGCATCGCTGCGCCCGCCATCGCCTCTCCCGGCCAGACGCCGACCCTCGTCATCGCGCGCGCCGAACTAGAGCGCGGGCTCAAGGGCCTGCTGGGCGCGCCGCGGCCCGGCGGCGGCGAGATCCTGATCGGCACGCCGGCCAGCGCTCCCGCCATCGCCGCCCTGAAACTGCCGCTGGAGGCCGCCGGCGCCGAGGGCTACCGGATCGTCACCCGCGGCCGCACGACAGTCATCGCCGCCAACAGCGACGTCGGCGTCCTGTACGGCGTCTTCCACTATCTGCGCTTGGTGCAAACCGGCGCGCCGCTCGAGCGGCTGGACATCGCCTCCGCGCCGAAGGTCAAGCTGCGGCTGCTCAATCATTGGGACAATCTGGATGGCAGTGTCGAGCGCGGCTATTCCGGCGCCTCGCTGTGGGACTGGTGGAAGCTGCCGGACGTCAAGGACCCACGCTATGTCGATTACGCCCGCGCCAACGCCTCGATCGGCGTCAACGGCACGGTGCTGAACAACGTCAACGCCAAGGCCGATAGCCTGACCGCCCCCTATATCGCCAAGGCCGCCGCCCTGGCCGAGGTGTTCCGCCCCTACGGGATCCGGGTCTATCTGTCGGCCCGCTGGTCGGCCCCGATCGAGATCGGCGGCCTGAAGACGGCGGATCCGCTCGACCCCGCCGTGGCCGCCTTCTGGAAGGCCAAGGCCGACGAGATCTACAAGGCCATTCCCGATTTCGGCGGCTTCCTGGTCAAGGCCAATTCCGAGGGCCAGCCGGGCCCGCAGGACTATGGCCGCACCCACGCCGACGGGGCCAACATGCTGGCCGGCGCGGGCGGGCCCGGCCGCGGCGTGGTGATGTGGCGCGCCTTCGTCTACTCGCACGAGCAGCCCGACGACCGCGCCAAGCAGGGCTACAGCGAGTTCAAGCCGTTCGACGGCCAGTTCCGCGACAACGTCATCATCCAGGTCAAGAACGGCGCGATCGACTTCCAGCCGCGCGAGCCATTCCATCCGCTGTTCGGGGCCATGCCCAAGACGGCGCTGGGCATGGAGTTCCAGATCACCAAGGAATATCTCGGCTTCGCCACCCACCTCGTCTATCTGGGCCCGCTGTTCGAGGAGACCCTGAAGGCCGACACCCACGCCAAGGGCCCGGGCTCGACGGTGGCCAAGGTGGTCGACGGAACGCTGGACGGACATCGCCAGACCCTGATGGCCGGCGTCGCCAATATCGGCCGCGACCGCAACTGGAGCGGCTCGCAGTTCGACCAGGCCAACTGGTACGCCTTCGGGCGCCTGGCCTGGGATCCGGACGCCTCGGCCCGCGAGATCGCCGCGGACTGGGCCAAGATGACCTTCTCTGCTGACCCGCGCCTCGTCGCCCCGGTCGTCGAGATGATGATGACCTCGCGCGAAACGGCGGTGGACTACATGACGCCGCTGGGCCTGCACCATCAGATGGCGCGCAGCCACCACTATGGTCCCGGTCCGTGGGTGACCGGCGGCGAACGGGCCGACTGGACCAGCGTCTACTACGCCAAGGCCGGCAAGGACGGGATCGGCTTCGACCGCACCGCCACCGGCAGCAATGCGGTCGCCCAGTACGCGCCGCCGGTAGCGGCCCGGTTCGCGGACGTAAAGGCGATCGACGAGAAGGATCTGCTGTGGTTCCACCACCTGCCCTGGGACTATCGCCTGAAGTCGGGCAAGACCCTGTGGGACGGCCTGGTCACGCACTATTCGCGCGGCGTGGCCGGCGTCGGGCGCATGGAGCGGACCTGGTCGGGCCTGAAGGCCTATGTCGACCCCGAGCGCCATGCGGAGATCACGAGCTTCCTGGCCATCCAGCACCGCGAGGCCCAGTGGTGGCGCGACGCCTCGATCGCCTATTTCAGAACCTTCTCGCAGCGCCCCCTGCCCGCGGGCGAGGCCGAGCCGGCCCATTCGCTGGAGGACTACGAAGCCCTGAGCTTCCCCTACGCGCCGGGGATCTGAGCCATGGGCGGCGGCAAGATCAGGATGCTGCGCTGGTGGATGATCGGCCTGGTCATGCTGGGCGCGGTGCTCAACTACCTGACGCGCAGCACGCTGGGCGTGGCGGCGCCGACCGTGCTGGCCGATCTGGGCATCGGCCCCAAGGAGTATTCCTGGATCACCGGCGCCTTCCAGCTGGGGGTCATGCTGCAGCCGCTGTGCGGCTATGTGCTGGACTCGATCGGCCTGAAGCTGGGCTTCGCCCTGTTCGCCACGGCCTGGTCGCTGCTGACCATGGCCCACGGCTTCGCCGGGAGCTGGCAGGTCCTGCTGGGCCTGCGCGGCGCCCTGGGCGCGGCCGAGGGCTGCGCCCAGCCAGCCGGCATGAAGGCGGTCTCGATCTGGTTTCCGGCCAAGGAGCGCGGCCTGGCCGGCGGGACGTTCAATATCGGCGCCTCGATGGGCTCGGTGCTGGCGCCGCCCCTGGTGGCCTGGTCGATCCTGGTCTGGAACTGGCGCGCAGCCTTCCTGGTCGCCGGCGGCCTGGGCCTTGTCTGGGTGGTGCTGTGGCTGCTGGCCTATCAGTCGCCCGACAAGCACAAGGCCCTGAGCGATGAGGAACGCGGCTACATCGCCGCGGGCCAGGAGGCGCATCTGGACGACGCCGGCGCGCGCCCGTCGATCCTGCGCCTGCTGGCCCAGCGCAACTTCTGGGGCATCGCCCTGCCCCGCTTCCTGGCCGATCCGACCTGGGGCACGCTGTCGTTCTGGATCCCCCTGTACCTGACCAGCGTCCGCCATTTCGACCTGGCCCAGATCGCGCTCTTCGCCTGGCTGCCGTTCGTCGCCGCCGACCTGGGCTGCCTGTTCGGCCCGGCGGTCGTGCTGTTCCTGCAGAAGCGCGGCGTGTCGCTGATCAACGCCCGGCGGGGCGCCTTCACGCTCGGCGCCCTCTTGATGACCGGCATGATGTTCGTCGGCCGGGTCGAGAGCCCCTACCTCGCCATGGCCCTGCTGTGCCTGGGGGGTTTCGCCCACCAGACTCTGTCGGTGACGGTGATCACCATGTCCTCGGACCTGTTCCGGCGCAACGAGGTGGCGACGGTGGCCGGCATGGCCGGCTTCTTCGCCAATCTGGGCGTGCTGATCTTCTCGCTGCTGATCGGCAGCCTGGTCGCCACGGTGGGCTACGACCCGTTCTTCGTAGCTCTCGGCGTGCTCGATCTGGCCGGCGCGGCCCTGCTGTGGATGCTGGTCCGCGACCCGGGCCGCAGCAAGCCCGTCCAGCCCGTCTCGACCCTGCCCGCGCTGTGAAGGCCGCCATGACCGAAACGATCCAGAACCCGATCCTGCGCGGCTTCAATCCCGACCCGTCCATCGTGCGGGTCGGCGACGACTACTACATCGCCACCTCGACCTTCGAGTGGTTCCCGGGCGTGCAGATCCACGACTCGCGCGACCTGGCGAACTGGCGGCTGCTGACCCGTCCGCTGACCCGCGCCAGCCAGCTGAACATGCTGGGCGCGCCCGACGGCTGCGGCGTCTGGGCGCCGTGCCTGACCCATGCGGACGGCCGCTTCTGGCTGATCTATACCGATGTCAAGCGCTACGGCCGCACCACCGTCGCCGGGGCCTCGGGCGCGTCCCTGCGCGACTTCCACAACTACCTGGTCACCGCCGAGTCGATCGAAGGCCCCTGGTCGGACCCGGTGTTCCTCAACAGCAGCGGCTTCGACCCGTCGCTGTTCCACGATGACGACGGCCGCAAGTGGCTGCTCAACATGCTGTGGGACCATCGTCCCGGCCGCCCGCGCTTCGCCGGCATCGTCGCCCAGGAATACGACCCCGCCGCCCGCGCCCTGGTCGGCGCGCGTCAGGTGATCTTTCCCGGAACGGACCTTGGCCTGACCGAGGCCCCGCATCTCTATAAGCGCGACGGCTGGTACCATCTGATCACCGCCGAGGGCGGCACGGGCTTTGGCCACGCCGTGACCATGGCCCGCGCGCGCAGCCTGCATGGTCCCTACGACCTGCACCCCGACGGGCCGGTGTTGACCGCCCGCGACCGACCGCACGCGCCGCTGCAACGGGCCGGCCACGCCGATCTGGTCGAGACCCCCGACGGCCAGACCTGGATGGCCTATCTGTGCGGCCGTCCCTTGCCAAACCGCGGGCGCTGCGTGATGGGCCGCGAGACGGCGCTGCAGCCGATGGCCTGGGGTCCGGACGGCTGGCTGCGCACCTGCGACGGCTCCGGCGATCCGGAGCTAACACCGCCGGCTCCGCCCCTGCAGCCCGCCCCGTTCGCGGCGCCCGTGATCCGAACCGCCTTCGACGCCCCCACGCTGCCGATCGACTTCCAGTGGCCAAGATCGCCCTATCCGGAGGACCTGTTCAGCCTCGACGCCCGCCCCGGCTGGCTGCGCCTGATCGGCCGCGAGACCCTGGGCAGCCATTATCGCCAGGCTCTGGTCGCGCGCCGGCAGCAGGCCTTCTGCTACAGCGCCGCCACGGTCGTGGACTTTTCGCCCCAGCACTTCCAGCAGGCCGCGGGCCTGGTCTGCTACTACGGCGCCAGCAAGTTCCACTACCTGTTCGTGTCCCGCGACGACGAGCATGGCCGCCACCTGCAGGTGATGTCGGCCCTGCCCGACGGCCCGCAGGCCGACGCCTTCAGCCCGATCACGCCCCTGCCCGACCACGGCCTGGTCCATCTGCGGGTCGAGGTCGATTTCGAGCGCCTGCGGTTCGGGTGGAGCCTGGATGGCCAGGCCTGGACCTGGCTGCCGCAGGTGTTCGACGCCAGCATCCTGTCGGACGAGGCCAGCGCGCCAGGCCTGCCCAACTTCACCGGCGCCTTTGTCGGCATGGCCTGCCAGGATCTGTCCGGCGCCGCCCTGCCCGCCGACTTCGGCCATTTCGACTACGAAGAGCGCGACTACCGCCGCGACGTCAGGATCGAGAGCGGAACCGCCTCGCCCATGGCGCGGTAGCCGGCCGTCGAGGGATGCAGGTGATCGCCCGTGTCATAGGCGGGCAGCAGACGCTGGGGCGCGGCCGGGTCCCGCAGGACGGCGTCGAAGTCGATCACCGCGTCGAACCGGCCGGTCGCCCGGATCCAGGTATTGACCTGCCGGCGATCCGCGTCGGCGGCCGCGTCCGAACGATAGACGGGCGTTCCGCCGAACGGCGGCAGGGTCGCGCCGATCACTCGCACGCCCCTGGCGTGGGCGCGGGCGATGATCTGGCCATAGCCGGCGATGACGCCGTCGCCCGCCGCGGCGCGCGCCTGCGGCGTCACCGGCCCCTCGCGCGAGATCAGGCCCAGGTCGTTGACGCCGATCAGCACGATCAGCGTCGTCAGCCCTGACTGCGAGAAGACGTCCCGATCCAGGCGCGCCAAGCCGCTGGGCGCGCCGCCGTCCCGCATCAGCCGATTGCCGGCGATGCCGAGGTTGAGCACCGACACGCCGTCGAAGGCCGGATCCTGGCGCAGGCGAGCCGCCAGCACGTCGGTCCAGCGATCGTCGCCATCGCGCGTCGCGCCGTGGCCGTCGGTGATCGAGTCCCCGAGAACCGCGATGGCTTCGCCGGCCTGGGCGGGGTCACGTTTCACCTCGAGGGCGGCCAGCTGATGCCAGTGGTCGGTCGTCGTGGCGCCGGTCAGCGTCGGCGACGCGGCCTGGTCGCCAGGCGCCACATGGCCCGTCGTCAGGGCCAGGTGATGCAGGGTCTGCCGAGCCGGCGGCGCATCGAAGGCGATGGAGACGATCAACGCCTCCCCGCCGCCGACCGGCAACGCGATCGGATCCGACAGCAGATAGGCGTTGGCTGGGATCGTCGCCGATGGACGCCCCGCGAAGGTCACCAGCCTCTGCGCGGCGTTCGCGGGCAAGGCGCCGTCCGGATCGGTCGCCGACCGAACCACCCGTACGCTCGCCAGGGTCAGCGGCGCGGGCCCATGATCGTTGGACAGCCGCAGACGGATCCGCCGCCCGCCGACCGAGACCCGCACCGTCTGGCGCACCGTCGCGCCTCTCAGCTCGGCGTCGGGTATGGCGCTGCTGGCGTCGGCGGGCGCCATGGCGCTGGCCCAGGCCGCGACCCAGCGCCCCTGCGGCTGGGCCACCGCCGCTGCGTGCGTGACGAAGAGCAGCCAGCTAACGGCTGCCAGCCTCACGGCAAGTTTCCGCATCCTGGTCATGGGTCGAGACTCGAAAAAAGGGCGGCGCAAGCGCCGCCCATAGTCTGCCTTTCTGGGGGAGGCCCGGAAAAGCGATCGAACTAGAACCGCCCCCGCAGGCCGATCATGATCGTGCGGCCGGGCTGGTAGGAGGTGAAGGTGGCGTTGTCGAACTGGAAGTAGCTGCGCTGCTTGGACTTCGTCAGGTTGATGACGTCGAACGTCAGCTGCGGCAGCCCCTTGCGACCGGTGACCTCGTTGAGATCGATGCTCGAGGAGAAGTCGTACTGGCGATAGTCGTCGCTGAAGATGGCCGCCAGCGGGATGCCGTTCTGGTTCAGGCCGCTCACCTGTGAGCCCTTGGTGAAGGTGGTCGACAGGCGCGCGGTGATCCCGCCGTTCTCGTAGTAGCCGGTGACGTTGTAGGTGTACTCGGCCACGCCCAGCGCCACGGCCGGCGCCGCGCCCTTGCCCTTCTGGTCGATGATCGTGGCGTTGGCCAGGAAGCCGAAGCCCTTCAGGCCGATGTCCTCCAGCAGGAAGTCCAGCGGCTGGACCCAGTTCACTTCCAGGCCGTGGACGGTCAGGCGCCCCGGCGCATTGACCTGCTGCTGCAGCACCACGGTGGCGCTGGTCGGGCCGCCCCGCGAGTTGATCGCCTGCTGCTGGGTCGGGCTGAGCGAGTCATAGGTCACGCCATAGGCCGCCAGGGTGCTGAACGGCACGGTGGTCGAGCCGTTCAGGGTGAAGCCGGTGATCGACTTGCGGAAGGTGGCGAAGCCGACATAGCCCTCGCGCCCGGTGTAGTACTCGAAGCCCAGGTCGATGTTGTCGGCGATGTAGGGCTCGAGCGCCGAGTTGCCGACCGAGCCAACGTCGGCCGACGGCGTGCTGAAGTTCAGGCCAGGCAGCTGCGCGTTCGGGTCGGGCCGGGTCATGGTGCGCGACAGGGCCGCGCGGACGACGGCGTTTTCGGAGACGTTGTACGAGGCCGACGCCGAGGGCAGCCAGTTGTCGTACTCGTTGTCGACGTAGACGTAGTTGACGACGTTGGGATAGCGCGAGCCGTCCGGGATCTGGGCGCCGCCCAGGCTGGCGGGCGTGTTGCGCGGATCCGGCAGCGAGACCATGCCCCCGACTCTCTGCTCGGTGCGCACCCAGCGTACCCCGGCGTTGAAGCGCAGGTCGTTTTCCGCCAACTGGGTCACGCCGTTGACCTCGGTGTAGAGACCGTAGGTCTTCTCGCCGATGAAGCCGCCCGAGGCGCCGGTGTTCGACGAGCCCACCATCGGCGCGCTGTCGTGGAAGCGGTCGTACTGCGAGTCCTTGCGGAAGCGGTCCCAGTCGAGCGTCACGAAGCCGAACGACCCCGGCTTCATGTAGCCTGCGATGGCGCTGTTGGGGATCAGCGAGCCGGCATAGGTAATCGCGCCGGTCTGGCCGGCGGTGAAGCCCGCGCCATAGCCCGGATAGGTCGGATAACCGGCCGGCGCGGCGCCCGGCTGGTTCAGGCCGTTGCAGGGCGGCTGGGTGTTGGGCGACGGCAGGAAGACGCTGGGGTTGTTGCCGCAGACCGCGTTCTGCCAGGCCTGGGTGTTGTCGAAGGCTTCGATCCGGCGGGAGACGTCGTCATAGGCCCCGCCGAACTTCAGATTGAGGTTGTCGCCGCCCCAGGTCAGGGCGCCGCGGAGACCCTTGGTCTCGGTCTCGCGCCGTTCGTCCTGCATGTTGACGCGACCGCCCGGCCAGCCGAACGAGGCCGGATCGTTGACGTTGGCGTTCGAGGCGATGGACGGCACGCCGCCGTTGTTCTTGTAGGTCACGGTCACGCCCGAGCTGGCCGGGGTGATCAGCAGGACGCTGGGCGACTCGCGATGGAATTCGCTCTTGGTGTAGTTGGCCTGGAAGTCCAGCCGCAGGTTGTCGGTCAGCTGCCAGTCGAAGCCCGGATTGACGCCCCAGAACTTGGTGTTTTCCAGGAACGGACGATAGGTCATGAACATCTGGGCGTTGGCGAACGTGCCCTCGGTGACCACGCAGCCCTGGGCGCAGTCGGCGCGGTCGACCTTCATGTTCAGCGGGATGGCCGCGCCGTTGCGACCGACCCAGTCCAGGTCGATGCGCTCCAGGTCGTTGTCCTTCTTGCCGAACATGCTGTCGACATAGAAGTGCAGGTCGTCGGTCGGCTTCCACTCCAGCGCCAGGATGGCGTTGACGCGGTCGCGGCGGCCGAAGTTCTCGGCCGGACGGCCCAGGCGCGGAATGATGGCGTTGTCGATCTGCTGGATCGACAGGCCCGGATTGTTGGCCAGCAGGAAGGCGCGATCGATCGTCGTTCCTGTCGTCAGGCCGTTGCCGGCGTTGGCCGGCACGGTCCCGGGGATCGTCCAGTTGCCGCCGCCCGTCGCGTTACAGCCCGTGGTCGCACCGCACTGAGCGGCCGACAGGTTGGCGTTGGTCCAGCCGATGGTCTCGAAGCCGGGCGTGTTGACGTAATTGCGCACCGCCGCCACGCCGATCAGGGCGCCGAAATTGCCCCAGGTGTCGGCCGCCAGGAACGAGCCGCGGCCGCCCCACTTGTCGGCGTTGCTGTTCCTCGTGCCCTGGAACGAGTAGCTGAGGCGACGCCCCGCGCCGTCGAACGGCCGGGCGCTGCGCATGTTGACCGTGCCGGCCGCCCCGCCTTCGACCATGCTGGCCAGCGGCGTCTTGTTGACCGTCAACTGGGTGAAGAGTTCGGTCGGGAAGAGGTCGAGATCGACCTCACGATTGGTGCTTTGCGCATCGGCGCGACCGGTCGAGGACACCGCCACCGGCGCACCGTTCAGCAGCACACGGGTGAAGTTGGTGCCCAGCCCGCGGATCGCGACGTTCAGCCCTTCGCCGGTGACTTCGCGGCTGATGGTGATGCCGGGAATGCGGTTGAAGGACTCGGCGATGTTGGTGTCGGGGAACTTGCCGATGTCCTCGGCGAAGATCGAATCCTGGAAGCCGACCGCCTCGCGCTTGGCATTCGTCGAATCCGCCAGGCTGCGCCGGAAGCCGGTGACGACGATCTCCTCGACCGCCTCGTCTCCGGGAGCTGGGAGCGTCTGAGCCCAGGCCGTCGAGGCCAGACCGGCCGCCAAGGCTGTGGCTGCGAACAGAAGCGCCTTCGCGCCGACGATTTTGCGACCTGCTGAGCTCATGTCTTCCTTCCCCGACCACGCGTGACGCGCGGTTCCTATTGTTTCGTTTCGCCTGACCTTTTGCCGGCCAGGGCGCAGGACCGATGGTAACGGTCACATATAACTTTGATATGTGGACGGCGATGGCCTGTCAATAGGTCATACCACCGTATCAGGCCTCGCCAGAATGCACCGCCTTTCTGCAGCGCAGACCTAGTTGAGCGCCGCCCTTGGCGATGCGCGCATTCATGAACGCCCAGTTGCAACGCCACAATGCGCCGCTATGGTCTGACCTCTAAACTTCGTTGGTCAGGCTTCAGGCGCGATCTCCCGCGCATGGGAGGAAGTATGCGGCGCGTGAACTCGATCGTCTGGGCGTTCGGCGCCTGGGTGGGCCTCTTGGTTTCATCCGCCGCCATGGCCTGCGACGCGCCCGTCACGATCTGCACGCGCTCCGCTTCGGCCAGCCTGCCGCTCATCCGGGATGGTCGGCCGGCGTCCGTGCTGGTCGACGTGGGCGCCGACCCGGCCGTACGTCACGCCGCGACGGCTCTGCGAGGGGACCTGGCCCGGATCAGTGGCGGTCCATCGGCGCAGATCGACGCCCTGAGCCAGGCGCGCGGACCCGTGGTGATCATTGGCGCGCTCGGGGCCAGCCCGACGATCGACGCCCTGGCGGCCTCCGGCAAGCTCGAGATCGCGGATCTGGCCGGACAGTGGGAGGGCTATCGACAGGTCGTCGTCGATCGCCCCGCGCCAAACGCTCCTCGCGCCCTGGTCATCGTCGGCTCGGATCGCCGCGGCGCCGTCTATGGCGCCTACGACCTGTCCGAAAGGATGGGCGTCTCGCCGTGGTCCTGGTGGGCCGACGCGCCGGTGGCGAAGCATCGCGACCTGTTCCTGACGGCGGGCGCACGGGCCGACCATCCGCGCGTCCGCTACCGTGGCTTCTTCATCAATGACGAGGATCCGGCCTTCAGCGGCTGGGCCAAGGCCAAGTTCGGCGGGGTCAACGCCAAGGCCTACGCCCACGTCTTCGAACTGATGCTGCGCCTGAAAGGCAACTACCTGTGGCCGGCCATGTGGTCGCCCAAGGCCTTCAACGACGATGATCCCGACAGCAAGGTCTTGGCCGACGCGATGGGCGTGGTCATGGGCAGCTCGCACCATGTGTGGACGGCTCCCCGTTGGCAAGGGTTGATCTGATGTTCTGCTGAGCTT
>CAZRPD010000079.1:0-21723 GCA_964601775.1 uncultured Caulobacter sp.
AGGCCTCGTGGGTGGGCGGCACCACGTGGGCCCGTGCCTGGGGATCGCGAGCGACCCCCGCCTTGGCGAAGTCGAAGCGGCTGGTCTCGCCGGTATTGGCGAAGTGGAAGAGGCCGAAGGCCGGATCGCCGGCCGGCGCGGTGGCCCAGCGCGGGGTGGTCGCGGCCAGGAAATCGGCCAGGGCCTCGCCGTCGGTCGGCGTGCCGAACTGGTCTGCCACGATCTTCAGCACCTCACGCTCGCGAGCCAGGCGCAGCATGAAGCTGACATAGTTTCGGCCATAGCGGGAAAAGACCCACGAAATGCGCAGGACCACGGTGCGGGGATGGGCCAGCACCGCCTGCTCGCCGGCCAGCTTGGAGCGGCCATAGACGTTGATCGGCCTGGCCGCGTCGGTCTCGACATAGGCGCGGTCGGCCAGGCCGTCGAACACCGCGTCGGTCGACAGATGCACGAACGGCAGGCCGCGCTGGGCGCAAGTCTCGGCCATGACCCCCGGCGCGGTCGCGTTGACGGCGAAAGCCTCATCGGGCCGGGCCTCGGCCGGATCGACATGGGTGAAGGCGGCGGTGTTGAGGACCAGATCGCAGTCGGCGTTCAGGATCGCGGCCCGGATCGCCTCGGGATTTTCCAGATTGCAGTCGGCGCGGGACAGGGCGACCACCTCGACGCCGTTCCCGGCGGCGGCCTGGACGGCGGTGGCGACCTGGCCGGTCTGGCCGAACTGCAGGATTTTCATTTCAGGCTCGGAACCCGATCGCCTAGCACCTGGCCGACGAAGGCCCGCAAGCTCCCGCTCTTGAACAGATAGCCCGGCATGCCGGCGCGATTGCCGGCCTCCACGTCGATGTGGCGGTCGCCGATGATCACGGCCTCTTCCGGCTTCAGGTTCCAGTCGGCCAGGCCGCGCAGGACCATGCCGGGATTGGGCTTGCGGTCGGGGTGGTCGGCGACGCGATACTGCTCGACCGCCGCAAGTTCGTGGAACGGGCAGTGGTAGAAGGCGTCGATCCGGCCGCCGACCTCGCCCAGCTGCGCCTGCATGGCGGCGTGGAAGCGCTCCAGCGCGAACTCGTCGAAATAGCCGCGGCCGATGCCCGACTGGTTGGTGACCACCAGCACCTTCAGCCCCGCCTGGGTCATGGCCGCCACCGCCTCGCGAGCGCCGTCGATCCATTCCAGTCGGGCCGGATCATGGACATAGCCATGGTCGATGTTCAGCACGCCGTCCCGGTCCAGGAACACGGCCTTCAGGGGGAGGAGGTCGATGGAGCTGGTCATGGGCGGAGCACTACCGCGACCGGCGCCGAAAGGCCACGCCGTCTTGGCGAGGTCACACAACCTCGCCTAGAAAGGCGGCGACGGGAGTTTCGTATGACCCATTTCGCCGACGCCGCCTATCTGCGCGACCGCCTCAAGACCTGGGCGACCGGCGCGGCCTATCCGTTGTGGTGGTCGGCCGGCGCCGATCACCACAAGGGCGGCTTCTTCGAGAAACTGGACCTGGAAGGCCAGCCCGTCGATGGCCCGCGTCGCGGCCGGGTGCTGCCGCGGCAGATCTTCTCGTTCGCCATCGCCGGCGCGCTGGGCTGGACCGGCCCGTGGCGCGAGGCGGTCGAGCATGGTCTGGATTTCTACCTCTCGGTCTATCGCCGGCCCGACGGCCTGTTCCGCACCCTGGTCGGCCCGAACGGCGAGAGCCTGGACGAGACCGCCGACCTCTATGACCAGGCCTTCGCCCTGTTCGCCCTGGCCGCCGTCGCCAAGGCGCTGCCCGAGCGCGCCGAAGAAGTTCGCAGCATCGCCGTCCAGGTGCGCGACAAGCTGCTGGCCGAGCGCAAGCACCCCGTCGCGGGCTTCCACCAGACCAACCCGCCGACCGCACCGCTGCAGTCCAACCCGCACATGCACCTTTTCGAGGCCATGCTGGCTTGGACCGCGATCGACGAGGATCCGGTCTGGCGCGCCCTGGCCGACGAGATCGCCGAACTGGCGCTGACCAAGTTCATCCACGCAGGCAGCGGCCAGATCCGCGAGTTCTTCGACCTGGACTGGAACGCGGCGCCCGGCGTCGAAGGGCGGATCTGCGAGCCGGGCCACCAGTTTGAGTGGGGCTGGCTGCTGCTGCGCTGGGGCCAGCTGACCCATCGCGCCGACGCCACCGTCGCGGCCCTGAAGATGATCGACG
This sequence comes from uncultured Caulobacter sp., assembly GCA_964601775.1. Lineage (GTDB taxonomy): Bacteria > Pseudomonadota > Alphaproteobacteria > Caulobacterales > Caulobacteraceae > Caulobacter. Next base: position 2,189 of record CAZRPD010000079.1, read on the forward strand.
CGGCCGAGACCCACGGCACGGATCCGGAGCGCGGCGTAGCGATCAACGCCCTGCTCGACGACTTCTCGGTCCACGACGCCAGCGCCCGCCTGTGGCCGCAGACCGAACGCATCAAGGCCGCCGCCCTGGCCGCCGAGATCATCGGCGACGTCAAGTATTGGGACATGGCCGCCGCCGCCGCCGAGGGTCTGCTGGCCTATCTGCGCACGCCGGTCCCGGGCCTGTGGCGCGACAAGTACCAGCCCGACGAAACCTTCGTGGAGGAGCCGGCGCCGGCCAGCTCCTTCTATCACATCGTCCTGGCGATCGCCGAGCTGGACCGGGTGGTCAGCGCGGCTTCGTGACCAGCAGCGTGGCCGCGCCGATGGCCCGGCCGCGCGTCTCGGCGTCCAGCGGAATGATCGCGCCGGCGGCGTAGACGTCGCCGTCCAGCTCGACCGCGCCTTCCAGCAGCTGCACGGTCGAGGCCGGCAGCACGATCGCCTCGCCGGCCGGGGCGCGGCGCAGCTCGACGTCGAAACCGTCGGTCGAGACCAGTGTCTCGGTCCCGTTGGGCGACGCGCTCTTGCGCGAGGCGATCGAGCGGCCCTTGGCCTTCAGGCCGTCGACCAGGATCTTGACCGCCTGGCTGTCCTTGCGATGGCAGACCAGCACCGCGTCGGGCTCGGCCACCACCACGATGTCGCTGACGCCGATGACGCCGACATAGGGACCGGTGGTGCGGACCAGGACGCCCGAGGCGCCGTGCAGATCGACGTCGCCGTCCTGGGCGTTGCCGTCGCTATCCCGCGTCGAGGCTTCCCAGATAGCGTCCCAGGCGCCCAGGTCCGACCAGGCGAAGGCGGCCGGCACGACCGCGGCCTTGGTGGTGCGCTCCATGACCGCGTAGTCGAGCGAGATCTTCTTGGCCTGACCGAAGGCGTCGCGGTCGAGACGGCCCAGGCCGTTGTCCAGCTCAAGCAAGGCGATCGCGGCCTTGGCGGCGTCGGCGACGGTCGGCTCGAACGCGGCGAACTCGCCCATCAGGGTCGCGGCCTTGAAGGCGAAATTGCCGCTGTTCCAGAGATAGCCTTCCAGCAGATAGCGCTCGGCCGTGGCCTGGTCAGGCTTCTCGACGAAGGCGGCGACCTCGCTGACCGAGCCGTCCAGCAGAGGCGCGCCGGGGCGGATGTAACCAAAGCCGGTGGCCGGCACGGTGGGCTGCACGCCGAAGGTGACGATGTAGCCGCTTTCGGCGGCGCGCGAGGCGGTGACGGCCGCGTCGCCGAAGATCTCGGGTTGGGCGATGTGGTGGTCGGCGGCCAGCATCAGGACGACGCCGTCCGGGTCGCGGCTTTCGACATAGGCGGCCGCGGCGGCGACAGCCGGAGCGCTGTCGCGGGCCTCGGGCTCGACCAGGATGGTGGCCGCAACGCCCAGCTCGGCGGTCTGGTCGGCCACGAAGCCGATCATGGCCTCGCCGGTGACGACGACGATCTCGGCGACGCCGGGAATGTCCTTCACCCGCAGCACCGTCTCCTGGAACGAGGAGCGGTCGCCGACCAGCTTGAGGAACTGCTTGGGCTGGTCGCTGCGCGAAGCCGGCCAGAGACGCGTGCCTGAGCCACCGCACAGGATCACCGGATAGATCGAAGCCAAGATAAACCCCACCGTGTCTTTTAGTCTTTGACCCTTGATAGGCCTTCATTGCGAAGGGTGCTTAAAGGCAAAGACGTCGGGAACGAAGAGTTTTCCCTACACCGCCACGTTGGCGTGCAACTCGGCCAACCAGGTGTCGGCCGTGGCGTCCGACGGCATCCGCCAATCGCCGCGCGGCGACAGCGCGCCGCCCGACGAGATCTTGGGTCCGTTGGGCACGGCCGAGCGCTTGAACTGGTTGGCGAAGAACCGCTTCAGGAACAGCTCCAGCCAGCGCTTGATCTCCGGCAGGTCGTAGGCCTTGCGTGCGTCCTGGGGCAGACCGACCGGCCAGCCGCCGCGGCTGGCGTCATGCCAGGCGCTCCAGGCCAGGAAGGCGATCTTGGACGGGGCCATGCCGTAGCGGCTGAAATAGTAGAGGTTGAAGTCCTGCAGGGCGTAAGGGCCGACGAAGCTCTCGGTGGCTTGCGTCTTCTCGCCCGGCACCAGCTCCGGCGAGATCTCGGTGGCCAGGATGTCCTCCAGCAGCGCCGTGGTCGTCGCCGGCACGTCGCCCGAATGGGCCACGAAGCGGATCAGGTGCTGGATCAGCGTCTTGGGCGCCCCGCAGTTGGGGTTGTAGTGGCTCATATGGTCGCCGACGCCATAGGTGCACCAGCCCAGGGCCAGCTCCGACAGGTCGCCGGTGCCAACGACCAGCGCGCCATTGTGGTTGGCCAGGCGGAACAGATAGTCGGTGCGCAGGCCCGCCTGGACGTTCTCGAAAGTCACGTCATAGACCGGCTCGCCGCGCCCGAACGGGTGGCCCAGGTCCTTCAGCATCTGGGTCGCGGCCGGACGGATGTCGAGTTCGGCGGCGGTGACCGCCATCGCTTCCATCAGCCGCCAGGCATTGGCCTTGGTGTGGTCCGAGGTCGCGAAGCCCGGCAGGGTGTAGGCCAGGATATTGGTCCGCGGCAGCGACAGCTGGTCCATGGCCCGGGCGGCGACCAGCAGGGCGTGGGTCGAGTCCAGTCCGCCGGAGATGCCGATCACCAGCTTCTTCAGGCCCGAGGCTTCGAGCCGGCGCGCCAGGCCCTGGACCTGGATGTTGTAGGCCTCGTAGCAGTTCTCGCGCAGCTTGGCGGGATCCGACGGCGTGAACGGGAAGCGCTCGATCGGGCGGGCCAGGGCCAGGTCGCCGGCCGGCGGCATGAAGGTGAAGCTTGCGATCCGGAACGGGACCTTCGGCGGCGACAGCGCCATGGCGTCGCCGAAGCTGCCGACCCGCATGCGCTCCTGGCGGATCCGCGCGACGTCGATGTCGGCGCAGGTCCAGGCCGGCCCGGTCGCGAAGCGCTGCGTCTCCGCCAGCAGCTGACCCATCTCGTGGATGTCGACATGGCCGTCCCAGGCCAGGTCCGTCGAACTCTCGCCCGCCCCGGCGGCCGAATAGACATAGGCCGCGATGGCGCGCTCGGACTGGCTGGCGCACAGCAGGCGGCGGGTCTCGGACTTGCCGATCGTGATGTTGCTGGCCGACAGGTTCAGCAGGATCTCGGCGCCCGCCAGCGCCTGGGCGGTGCTGGGCGGGGTGGGCGTCCAGACATCCTCGCAGATCTCGACGCCTACAGTAAACGCTGTCGGGCCGCTGGCCCGGAAGAGAACGTCGGTCCCGAACGGAACGGCCTGGCCGGCCAGGCTCAGGGTCTCGCCCGTGACCCCCGCGCCCGGCGTGAACCAGCGGCGCTCGTAGAACTCGCGATAGTTGGGCAGGAAGCTCTTGGGCACGACGCCCAGCACCTGGCCGCCCTGAATGGCCACGGCGGTGTTGTAGAGCCGGCCGCCGTCGCGCAGCGGCGCGCCGACCACGATCATCGGGGCCAGCTTTTCGCTCTGCTTGGCCAGGGTCGCGATCGCCGCCTCGACGGCGTCCAGCAGGGCGTCCTGCTGCAGCAGATCGTCGATGGTGTAGCCGGTCAGGCCCAGCTCCGGGAACACGATCACCGCCACCCCGGCCTCATGCGCCTCGGCGACCAAGGCCAGCACCGAGGCGGCGTTCACGGCCGGATCGGCCAGCTTCACCTTCGGCACGGCGGTGGCCACCCGGACGAAGCCGTGGCGATAGGGCGAGAAGAACGACGGACTACCCAACGGATCGGCCTTTCAGGTTATGCTGAAACTGAGCATAAGTCGTGCTCCAGCTATAGCGCCCACGGACATTGTTGCATAGCGCCCACATGGGGCGCCCGCGACAGGCTTCGCAGCCCGGAATAACCCCGTGTCGCGGGTTGACCCTCCCGGGTTCCCATGCGACTGCGCCCCTCGCGCAGCCCCGCAAAACATAACAAAGACGGAACTTCCATGCCCGTTTCGCCCATCAAGATGGCCGACGCGATCCGCGTCCTTTCCATGGACGCCGTGCACAAGGCCAAGTCCGGACACCAGGGCATGCCGATGGGCATGGCCGACGTGGCGACCGTCCTGTGGGGCAAGTTCCTGAAGTTTGACGCCAGCCAGCCCGACTGGCACGACCGCGACCGCTTCGTGCTGTCGGCCGGCCACGGCTCGATGCTGCTCTATTCCCTGCTTCACCTGACCGGCTTCAAGGCCGTGACGATGAAGGAGATCGAGAACTTCCGTCAGTGGGGTTCGCTGACCCCCGGCCACCCGGAAGTGCACCACACCCCCGGCGTCGAGACCACGACCGGTCCGCTGGGCCAGGGCCTGGCCACGGCCGTCGGCATGGCCATGGCCGAGGCCCATCTGGCCGGCCGCTTCGGTTCGGACATCGTCAACCACCGCACCTGGGTGATCGCCGGCGACGGCTGCCTGATGGAAGGCGTCAGCCATGAAGCCATCAGCATCGCCGGCCGCCTGAAGCTTTCGAAGCTGACCGTCCTGTTCGACGACAACAACACCACCATCGACGGCGAGGCCACCATCGCCGAGACCGGCGACCAGGTCGCCCGCTTCAAGGCCGCCGGCTGGGCCGTGAAGGTCGTCGACGGCCACGACCACATCAAGATCGCCGCCGCTCTGCGCTGGGCCACCAAGCAGGATCGCCCGACCATGATCGCGTGCAAGACGCTGATCTCGAAGGGCGCGGGTCCGAAAGAAGGCGATCCCCACAGCCACGGCTACACCCTGTTCGACGACCAGATCCGCGACGCCCGCGTCGCCATGGGCTGGGACGCCGAGCCGTTCACCGTGCCGGGCGACATCGCCACGGCCTGGAAGAGCGTCGGCCGTCGCGGCGCCAAGGTCCGCAAGGCCTGGGAAGAAAAGCTGGCCGCCTCGGTCAACGCCAGCGAGTTCAAGCGCGCCATGCGCGGCGAGCTGCCCGCCACGGCGTTCGAGGCCGTCGACGCCCACATCGCCAAGGCCCTCGAGACCAAGCCGGTCAACGCCACCCGCGTCCACTCCGGCTCGGCCCTGGATCACCTGATCCCGTCGATCCCGGAAATGATCGGCGGCTCGGCCGACCTGACCGGCTCGAACAACACCCTGGTCAAGGGCATGGGCGCCTTCGACGCCCCCGAATACACCGGCCGTTACGTCCACTACGGCGTGCGCGAGTTCGGCATGGCCGCGGCCATGAACGGCATGGCCTTGCATGGCGGCGTGATCCCCTATTCGGGCACCTTCCTGGCCTTCGCCGACTACAGCCGCGCCGCCATTCGTCTTGGCGCGCTGATGGAAGCCCGCGTCATCCACGTGATGACCCACGACTCCATCGGCCTGGGCGAAGACGGCCCGACCCACCAGCCGGTGGAACAGGTCGCCAGCTTGCGCGCCATCCCCAACCTGCTGGTCTTCCGCCCGGCCGACGCGGTGGAAGCCGCCGAGTGCTGGAAGGTCGCCCTGCAAAGCCAGCGCAGCCCGTCGGTCATGACCCTGTCGCGCCAGAAGACGCCGCACGCGCGCACCAGCGCCGGCGACCTGTCGGCCAAGGGCGCCTACGAACTGCTGGCCGCCGAGGGCGGTGAAGCGGCCGTGACCCTCTTCGCCTCGGGCACCGAGGTCGGCGTCGCCATCGCCGCCCGCGACATCCTGCAGGCCAAGGGCAAGCCGACCCGCGTCGTCTCGACCCCCTGCTGGGAACTGTTCGACAAGCAGGACGCCGCCTACCAAGCCTCGGTCATCGGCACAGCGCCGGTCCGCGTCGCCGTCGAAGCCGGCATCAAGATGGGCTGGGAGCGCTTCATCGGCGAGGACGGCAAGTTCGTCGGCATGAAGAGCTTCGGCGCCTCGGCCCCGTTCGAGCGCCTCTACAAGGAGTTCGGCATCACCGCCGAAGCCGTCGCCGAAGCCGCCCTGGCCTAAGGCCCGGCGCTACGGACTGAAGATCACGGCCTCGGCGGAAACGCCGGGGCCGTTTTTCTATCTGCGGCCCATCTTCCTCAGCGCGGCGCGCATGAAGCGCGCGGGATGACGGCAGAAGGGGTCAGCCGACTGCGTCGGCGCTCACAGCAACACTTTGTCTGGAGAGGTCCTTGGTGGAGCCGAGGATCTCGAGGACTTATAACCATCCCGTCCCAGGACGTCCGATTCTATCGATAATTCAATATCTTGCGACAGCGCGACGTTTCAGGTATTCTCATTCTGTTCCGCACAATCCCGCCGTAAAGTGTGGGGTAGATGTGGGGAAATTTAGCGCTCCGATTTTAGGGAGTTCTAACTTGGCGCTCACGGCGTTTAAGGTGAAGCACGCGACGGCGGGACGTCACAGCGACGGCCGCGGGTTGTACTTGGAAGTCCAGCCGAGTGGTTCTCGGTCGTGGATCCTCCGGATCCAATTCAAAGGCGTGAGGCGTGATCTGGGCCTGGGTTCAGTACGTGACGTGTCGCTCCTCGACGCGAGGATTGCCGCCTCTGACATGCGGCGCAAAGTTCGCAGCGGGATTGACCCTTCGGCAGAACGACGCGCCGCTCGTCAAGTTACACCGTCTTTTGAGGCAGCGGCGCGAGCCTGTTACGAGACGCTGAAGGCGGGGTGGAAAGATAGTCGTACGAAGATCTGGATCTCGAGCTTTGAGCGCCACGTCTTTCCTATGATCGGTTCTCGCGCCGTCGACAAAGTCGATGCGCTCGCAGTCCGGGACGTACTCGAGCCGATCTGGCTGACCGTGCCGGACACCGCGAACAAGGTGCTTCAGCGTATCAACGCCGTCCTGGATTTCGCGCACATCAAAGGCTGGATCAGCAAAGAGGTGTCCCTGCGCTCCGTTCGGAAGGGCCTGCCACGCCAAGCCAAGGTCAGCGGACACTATGCTGCGATGGCATATGCCGACGTGCCGGCGTTTATGCAGGCGATCACCTCATTGCCACCGTCGCTCGGCCGCGACGCGTTGCGACTGACCATCTACACGGCGACCCGTTCAAACGAGACAAGAATGGCCGTCTGGAGCGAGTTCGATCTCGATAAAGGAATTTGGTCCATTCCCGCCGAACGCATGAAGATGCGCGTGGCACATGCCATTCCTCTTCCAGGGCCAGCCATCGCCCTCTTACGGCGCATGTACGAAAATCGCGTTGAGACCGATGAGCTTCTGTTCTCTTCCAATGGAGTGAAACCGATCAGCGACATGACAATGTCGAAGGTTCTTCGGGACATGAAGATCGATGACGTGACCGTTCATGGATTTCGGAGCGCTTTCACCGATTGGTCGTCAGAACAGACAGACTTTCCAAAGGAGGTGGCCGATAAAGCGCTCGCACACAAAGTGCCAGATCGCGTCGAAGCCGCCTATCGCCGGACCGATTTCTTCGACAAACGGCGGAAGCTGATGAGCGCTTGGGCCGACTATCTCCATGGTGTCTGAGCCTTATGTCGGTCCAAAAATGGTTCGCGAGAGAACAGATACGAGCGAGGCATTTAGCTCTCTTCGCGACGCTCCACCTCTCTACTTAGGCAAATTGAGATCGCGACCGGGTCTTCAGGCGTAGCCCGCGCGGCCATCACCGGTGACCGGGATGCGCCATAACCGGAACTTGGCTTGCCTCCAGGAACCCGACCTTCCGGTGATGCTGGAACTCGAATATGAGTACCTCTCGCCTCTAGGTAGAGCAATTGAGCAGCGCGCTTCGGTCGGGTGACCTTGCCCCTGTCCTGGTTTCGACTACGGTCGCCTTCATCGTCCAATAGGTAAGGCAGGCGCATGCCCGGAAGCGAGCCCAAGCCCCTGTCGCACGCAAAGAAGCCGCGCCCACCCGAAAGGCCAGGCCCGACCTTGTCGGGCGCTAGCGCACGTCGTGTCGCACCCTTTGGGCGCGGCGCCTTGTTCACGCTCGTGCTGGCAGCCCTTGTCAGCACATCTCACGCGTCGCACGCTCAGTCCGCGAAAGAGACGCGTCTGCAGCGCGGGGCCTATCTCGTCGAGAGAGCCATCGGTTGCGCTCATTGCCACACGCCCCGTGACGAGCAAGGCCGCCGCCTACCGGGCCGCGACCTCAGCGGCGCCATGATGCAGTACAAGCCCATCAAGCCGAGCCCGAAGTGGGCCCCTTGGGCGCCGGCCATTGCCGGGTTGCCGCCCGGATACAGCGAAGCCGAAATGACGACCTTCATGGAGACCGGGCTCAAACCGAACGGTGAAAGACCCCGCGCGCCCATGCCGCCTTTCCAGCTGCACCGCGACGACGCCGAGGCGATTGCCGCCTACCTGGCGTCAATGAAAAAAACCCGCGCTCCTTAGGACGAGTAGGCTCGCCAAGGCCTCCTGTAAGGATTGGGTAATGCCGCCGATGACCTCCATCGCGACCCTACCCTCTGAACCAAGCCAGGTCCCGCAGCCGCCCAAGCAGGATCCCATGGCGCTTTCCGAGTTGCGGCGCCCAATATGCGCGCCAACTGTGCCTTAGCGTAGCGGCGGCGAGGCGCCATTACCGGACGTTGGCCCACCTCCAGGAAGTAGACGTTCGTTAGGTGAACTGGCAGATACGGATGCTGCGGAGAACTACGAGTCTCCCTTGGCGATCTAAGCAAGCCAATCTCCGTCCGGCTGAACGGATACTGAATTGCAGGCCGTGCGTGCAGCGCAAACCTTCGCGCTGGTCGCAGGGGGCCTGGGGATCATCTACGGTCTGCCGAGGATCACGAAGGCCGTGCCCTCGCCCCGGTGGCCATCGTCGTGCTCAGTGTGCTGGTGATCTTCACCGGTCTGGATGTGCGCACCGTCGGCGACATGGGGCAGATGCCTTCGAGCCTGCCGATGTTCCACCTGCCTAAGATCCCGTTGACCTGGGAGACCTTCACCATCGTCGCGCCGGTCTCGGCCACGCTCGCCTTCGTCGGCCTGCTGGAATCTTTGTTGACCGCCAACCTGCTCAACGACATCACCGACACTCCGTCCGATAAGGATCGCGAGACGCGCGGCCAGGGTATCGCCAACATCGCCGCTGGGCTGTTTGGCGGCATGGCGGGTTGCGCGATGATTGGCCAGTCGATCATTAACGTGTCTTCCGGCGCGCGCGGGCGGCTCTCCACGCTCTGGGCCGGGCTCTTCCTCCTGTTCCTGATTCTCGTGCTGCAGGACTGGGTGGCGCGCATCCCCATGGCGGCTCTGGTGGCCGTGATGATCATGGTCTCGATCGGGACCTTCGACTGGGGGTCGTTGGCGCGCCTGAGCACGACACCGGTTCAGTCCTCGATCGTCATGGTCGCCACGACAGCGACCGTGGTCGCCACCCACGACCTCTCAAAGGGCGTGGTCCTGGGCGTCCTCCTCTCGGCCATCTTCTTCATGCGCAAGGTGGGCAAGACCATCGCGGTCGAAGAGATCGAAACGCCCGAGGAAGGCTTGCTGCGCTACCGGGTCAAGGGGCAGTTGTTCTTCGCCTCGGCCGAACTCTTCGCGGCAAGCTTTGAGCATCACGGCCATCCTCAGCGCGTCGAAATCGACATGACCGAGGCTCACCTCTGGGACCTGACCGGGGTCGCGGCGGTCGACAAGGTGGTGTTTAGGTATCGCCGGCAAGGGGCCGAGGTCGAGGTCATCGGCATGAACGCGGCGGGCCAAAGCTTGGTCGACCAAGTCGGCAAGCACGACAAGAGCCACCTTCCCGCAGGGGGCGCCGCCCACTAGCGAAAGTTCCTCAGTCGGTTGACGAAAGACGCGGACCGCTCTTGGGCGGTTCGCGCTTGGCCACGCTGAGCAGGGCCGCCCCGCACAGGGCGGAGACCAGGGAGCCGGTCAGCACGCCGACTTTCACTTCGTCCTGAAGCGCGGGATCGGGGAAGGCGAGCAGGCCGATGAACAGACTCATGGTGAAGCCGATGCCGCATAGCAGGCCGACGCCGTAAAGCTGGGCCCAGGAGGCGGCGACGGGAAGGTTGGCCAGTCGAAACTTGATAGCCAAGGCGGCCGCGCCGAACACGCCTATTTGCTTGCCGAAGAACAGGGCGAGCGCCACGCCAAGGGTGACGGGCTCAAGCAGCACGCCAGCGGTCATGCCCGCGAACGAGACCCCCGCATTGGCGAAACCGAACACCGGCACGATCAGGAACGCGACCCACGGGCTCAAGCCGTGCTCAAGTCGGTGCAGGGGCGAGGTCATGTCGTCAGGGGCGGCCTTGGACCGGCGAAGGGGTATGGTCAGCGCCAGCACCGCCCCGGCGACCGTGGCGTGGATCCCCGACAGCAGCACCAGCCACCAAAGCGCCGCGCCCAGCGCCAGATAGGGCGCGAGCCGAACGATCTTCAGCCGGTTGAGACCTATCAGCAGCAGGGTGGCTACGCCAGCCCCGACGAGCGCCGCCAGGTTCAACTCCGCCGTATAGAAGACGGCGATCACCAGAACGGCCACCAGATCATCGACGATGGCCAAAGTGGCGAGGAACACCTTCAGGCTGGTGGGAACCCGCGAGCCCAGAAGGGACAGGACGCCGAGCGCGAAGGCGATATCGGTCGCCGTTGGAACGGCCCAACCGCGCAGGGTGTCAGGCTGGCTCGCATTGACGGCGGCATAGATCAGGCCGGGCACGACCACCCCGCCGGCCGCAGCGATCCCGGGTAGCGCGCGGTTGGCCCAGGTCGACAGCTGGCCGTCCAGGAACTCCCGTTTTATCTCCAGGCCCACGAACAGGAAGAACAGGGCCATCAGCCCGTCATTGATCCAATGGAGGAGGTCGAGGCCGCCCAAGGGGGCGTGAAGGAGCTGGAAATAGGTTTCCGCCAACGGCGAGTTGGCGACAAAGAGCGCCAGCACGGCGGCGGCCATCAGGAGCACGCCGCCCGCCGCGCCGCTGTCGAGGAATTCGCGAAGGACGGAGGGGCGGCGGATAGAGGGTTGCATGGCGCGGTCCTCCACGCTGGCGGCCCGACCAACGTGAAACCTGACCGGCCATTGCGGCCGAGCACCCGTCCTCAGCTATCCCATCGGAGCCGTCAGGCATCAAGCCCTGTGACAGCCAGACCCGTTGCACCGCCATAGGCGGTTCGGGAGAGTTGGGCGGTCGACAAGAGTGCCCTTCACCCGAGATTGGCCTCAAGGATCCGCTCGACCGCTACGACATCACGCCAGACCCCGTCCAGTTTGCCGTGCTTCTCATGGACCCCGACCTCGCGAAAGCCGACCGACTTGAGAAGCGCCAGGCTGGCCTTGTTCTCGGTGAACACCCGGGACAGCAGCTTCCAAAATCCTGCGCTCGTCGCCGCCTCGATCAAGGCGTTCATCGCGATGACGCCGACGCCCTGGCCGCGATTGGCGCGGCGGACATAGACCGAGAACTCGGCAATGCCGGCGTAACAACAGCGATCTGCGTAGGAAAAGGTCGCCGCATAGCCGGCGATCTGGCCCGCCTCATCGACCACCACGACGATGGGGTGGCGGTCATCGAACCAGCCGAGGATTTTCTCGACGGATCGCGGGTTGGTCTCGAACGTGGCGATCTTGTCGGCAATGCCCTCGTTGTAGATTTCGACCATTGATGGCGCATCGGCGCGCGTCGCTGGTCGAGCGGTCAGGGAAGCGGCGCTCATGCGCTCTCGGGCTCCTTGGCTTCGTGGTTCATGGCCGCCGCGCCCAGCGTAACGTGTTCGGCGATGCGCCCGCCCGCCTTGCGCTCGCTGTAGCGATCGACCAGGTAGTCGGCCCGGTCGCGGGTCAACAGAGTGAACTTCACCAGCTCCTCCATCACATCGACCACGCGGTCGTAATAGGCCGACGGCTTCATCCGGTCGTTTTCGTCGAACTCCTTGTAGGCCATGGCTACCGACGACTGGTTGGGGATGGTGATCATCCGCATCCAGCGTCCCAGCAGGCGCAGGGTGTTGACCGCGTTGAACGACTGGGACCCGCCGCTGACCTGCATGACCGCCAGGGTGCGGCCCTGGGTCGGACGCACGCTGCCGATCTCCAGCGGGATCCAATCGATCTGAGCCTTCATGATCCCCGTGATGGCGCCATGCCGCTCGGGGCTACACCAGACCTGGCCCTCCGACCATTGTGACAGCGTGCGAAGCTCCTGGACCTTGGGGTGATCTGGTCCTGTCGCGTCGGGTAGCGGCAGATCGCGCGGATCGAAGATGCGGGTCTCGCAGCCAAGGGCGTCGAGAATGCGTGCGGCCTCCTGGGTCAGCAGGCGGCTGAACGACCGCTCGCGCAACGACCCGTACAACAGCAGGATACGCGGCGGATGAGTCGCCGGCGCCTTCGTCTCCAACTGGCCCTGGTCGATCGCGGCCAGGAACTGCGGCTGCAAGGAGGGGAACTCAGTCATCAAGCGACTCCAAAATCGTCATTGATCCGTCTCATATTTCCAGCATAGTGGAAAGATGGAATCGAAAGCCGCCGTCGCTTGCCTCTCCGCCCTTGGCCATGAAGGCCGCCTGGCGATCTTCCGCCTGCTTGTGAAGGCAGGTCCAATCGGGATCGCGGCGGGCGAGATCGCCCGACGATTGGACAGCCTGCCCAACACCCTCTCGGCCAATCTCAATGTCCTGTCGCACGCCCGATTGATCTCGTCGCGCCGCGAGGGGCGCTCGATCCTCTATTCGGCCGACTACGCGGCCATGAGTGGCTTGCTAGGCTTCTTGATGGACGACTGCTGCGCGGGCGCCCCGGAAATCTGCGCGCCGCTGAGCGACATCGTCGCCAAGGCCGCCGACTGCGATGGAACCTGCCTTACCGAACTGGAGACGGCATGACCGACGACACCGCACACCGCCCGCTCAACGTCCTCTTCCTCTGCACCCATAACTCGGCCCGCTCGGTGATGGCCGGGTCGATCATGAACCGGGTCGGCGCCGGACGCTTCAAGGCCTACTCCGCCGGCTCTACGCCCAGCGGCGTTCTCGATCCGCGCGCGATCAGCCTGCTGCAGCAACTGAACTACAAGACTGACCACCTGCGATCCAAGGCCTGGGACGAGTTCGCGATCCTCAACAACCCGGACGCTCCCGACCTCGATTTCGTGTTCACGGTTTGCGACAACGCCGCTGGCGAGGTCTGTCCGATCTGGCCGGGCCAGCCGATGACGGCTCACTGGGGCATCCCCAACCCGGGCTCAACCCAAGGGACGGAGGCGGAAGTCGCCCTGGCGTTCGCCGACGCCTACCGTCAGCTCAACAGCCGCATCACGCTCTTCTGCGCGCTGCCGATGGCGTCGCTAGATCGCCTGTCGCTGCAACGCCGTATCGACGAGATCGGCCAGTCCAAGGCGCCCGACACTTCCGTCGCTTAATCCCATAGTTTTGCTTTCCTGGTGAGCCATGCCTGACGCCGATTTCCCGGTCGTGATCTTCCACAATCCCGCCTGCGGCACCTCGCGCAACGTCGTGGCAATGGTCGAGGCAGCCGGCTACGCGCCCAAGATCATCGAGTATCTGAAGGCCGGCTGGAGCCATGACCAATTGCGGGAATTGGCCGGCGAGGCGGGACTGACCTTGCGCCAGCTCATGCGCGAAAACGGCACGCCCGCCGCTGAGTTGGGCCTGCTGGCGGGTGCGGCGACCGAAGACCAGATCCTCGACGCCATGGTCGCCCACACCATCCTGGTCAATCGCCCGATCGTGGTCACGCCCAAGGGGGCGAAGCTCTGCCGACCCTCCGAGGTCGTGCTCGATCTGCTCGACCGCAGGCCGGCGAGCTTCACCAAGGAAGACGGCGAAGTCGTCGTCCTGTGATCCTCGCCATTCTGATCTTCCTGCTCACCATCACCCTGGTCATCTGGCAGCCCAAGGGCCTTAGCATCGGCTGGAGCGCGAGCATCGGCGCGGCGCTGGCGCTAGCCACAGGCGTCGTCCATCTGGGCGACATCGCCACGGTCTGGCAGATCGTGTGGAACGCCACGGGCGCCTTCATCGCCGTGATTATCATCAGCCTGCTGCTCGACGAGGCCGGGTTCTTCGAGTGGGCGGCCCTGCACGTCGCGCGCTGGGGCGGCGGCAAAGGGCGGTTGCTGTTCGCCTCGATCGTGCTGCTGGGCGCGGCGGTGTCGTCGCTGTTCGCCAACGATGGCGCGGCGCTGATCCTGACGCCGATCGTCATCGCCATGCTGATGGCCCTGGGGTTCAAGGACAAGGCGACCCTGGCCTTCGTGATGGCGGCGGGGTTCATCGCTGACATGGCCAGCCTGCCGCTGGTAGTCTCCAACCTCGTCAACATAGTCTCGGCCGACTTCTTCAAGATCGGCTTCGCCCGCTACGCCTCGGTGATGATCCCGGTCGATCTGGCGGCCATCGCCGCCACGCTTGGCGCATTGCTGCTCTACTTCTGGCGCGACATCCCCGCGACCTACGACGTCGGCCAACTCAAGCCGCCGCGCGAAGCCATCAAGGACCCGGCGACCTTCAAGGCCGGCTTCCTTGTGCTGGCCCTGCTGCTGATCGGCTTTTTCGCCCTGGAGCCGCTGGGCGTGCCGGTCAGTGCGACGGCGGCGGTCGGCGCCGTGGTGCTACTGGCCATCGCCGGCCGTGGCCACGTGATCAGCACCCGCAAGGTGCTCAAGGGCGCGCCCTGGCAGGTCGTGATCTTCTCGCTGGGCATGTACCTGGTGGTCTTTGGCCTGCGGAACGCCGGCCTCACCGACCAGATCGCGGGCCTGCTTAACCACTTCGCCAGGGGCGGGGTGTGGGGCGCGGCCTTCGGGACCGGCGTCCTGACGGCGCTGTTATCGTCGGTGATGAACAACATGCCCACCGTCCTGGTCGGCGCCCTGTCGATCGACGCCAGCGGCGCCACCGGCGCGGTCAAGGAAGCGATGGTCTACGCTAATGTCATTGGCAGCGACCTGGGCCCCAAGATCACGCCGATCGGATCGCTGGCGACGCTGTTGTGGCTGCACGTCCTCAGCGCCAAGGGGATCAAGATCTCCTGGGGCTACTACTTGAAGATCGGGATCGTGCTGACCACCCCGATCTTGCTGATCACGCTGGCGGCTCTGGCGTTGAGGCTCACGCTAGCGCCGTAGCGGCCGGAAAGTCTCCGCTCCCATCAGGCTTGCGGCGAGCCTGCGCCATCAACGGACATTGGCACTCCTCCTAGAAGCAGACGTGCGCCGGGCACGAAGGATCGCGCTCTGGCTCATGCCGCCTTCGATCGAGATGCCAGCCACCGACCGCTCATCGGTCGTAGTCGGTGGAAAGGCTGCCCCTGGTTCCTCAAAAACTCATGCCCGTGCCCTTGATGAACTTCTATGGCTGCCATCAATGTTGGGCGGGTAAACGGCATCTCGCGCATCTTGGGCTTTCGAAGCTGCACCTCAGCGAGCTTATCGACTCAGAGCGGACCTTTCCAAGACGTCCCTTGAGTCAGGATGAGTGCTTGCCTGGTTCTGGGCGGTATCTGGCAGGATCCGCTATCCACCGATTGATCGCGGACTCGTGCCATCCCGCGCCGTGAACGCTGATGGGGACCTGCCGAGGAAACGAGCCCTCGCTTATCTTTCGATAGAGGGTCGATCGGCTAAGCCCCGTGCGCGCCAGCACGGTCTTCAGGCGGACGATGCGGTCGAGGTCGGCCATCGTTTAAAGCTCCACAGACTGGGATCTGAAGGCATTCGATGGGCCAGAATTGGATTGCTCGCTGCTGGCGGCAAGGCCTTGCGGGGCCAGATCGTACTCTGGGAAACAAAGACAGGCCCTAGGCGCCTCTAGCGAAGGTGAAACGTACCTTCATGACGCCGGCTGCTCACCTCAACGAGGCCGGGAAGGGTTCGCTGCGGCGCTACCGTTCTACTTTTTTAGGCGAACACCAGGGCCTGCAGTTTCATCGGCCATTTGGAAAGTGACGCCCGCTGCCTCAAGCGCGCGGCGCACTGCCTCGACATTATCGACAGAGCTGCGACCCGGCCCGACAGCACTTTCCATCCGCCGGATTGTCGGCAGCGATAGACCTGCGGCCTCCGCCAGCTTTGGTCCACTCCAATCCACAAGGGCCCGCGCGGCCCTAATTTGAGCGGCCGTCAGCATGTCGTTTTATTATTAGTAAAGCCCATGATATTTTTCGCTTGTCGAATAGCGTCGTTGGTGATACTAAAGGAGTAATACACATTCAGGACTAGATGTCATGGACTCGCGCCCTAAGGCGGAGAGTGTGGACGTGCGCGTGCGCAAACCATCCCGGCGCTTCGTGCTCGCTGGCGGCTCCGCAGCACCGTTTGTCACTGGTACCGTCGCCGATAGTGTCGACCCGGCGGTCGCGAGATGCGCTCGCTGGCTCGCCATCGACACCGAACAGCGCCGCCTCCAACTTGAGTGGGGCGCGCTGGAAGGCTGGCTGATCACAAACCGCAATTGGTTCAAACTCACCCCCGCCAAGCAGGCCGAAATCCCCGAAGGCGCCAGGCTCGCCGAGATTGATGCGCGGCTCGATGTGCTGGAGGTCGAGGGACACGCCCTCCTCAAAGCTATGCGACCGACGCCAGCGAAAAGCGTCGAGGCCGTTATCGCCAACCTTTCGGTAGCGGCGCGCCTGATCTTCGCAGAGGACCACCCCGAGGCGCACGGCCTGATCGCCCGCGCCGTCCGCGACCTTGCCACCTTCGCCGGTGAAAAGTGACTCGCCGCGTTCCCCGGCGACGCGGCGACATCGACCGCTCTTTGGCGGCGACGTTCCGCCGCAACGCCGCTGGGTTTCACCAAGGGGCAGAGGCGGTGCTGGCACGACACCCCGAGAGCGCCCGCTACTTCCTGGCCATCGCCATCGAGCTAGCGCTGAAGGCGTACTTGCTGGACCGAGGGATCAGCGACGACTGGAACCGCGTCTATCTTCGGCACGATCTCGTCAAAGCGCTCCGGTTCGCGCGCCGTGCTGGCTTTACCGACGGTCCCGCCAAGCTCCCTGAGTTGGCGGCGCTCCTGAGCCCGTACTACAGCGTCCACGCCATCTCACAGATGTCGGCAGAGACCCTCGGGTCGGTCTGCTGGGTGGAGGCCTGCACGACCGTCCGCGCGCTCATTGACGCTGTCGTTGAGGCCGCCGGGGCAGATGCTCGTCGAGAGGGGGAAGCGTGATGGCCCGCCTCCCTCTGCCTTGGCCGATTGTCGTCAGCCAGTGGTGGCGCTGGCGACATCCCAGCCTCTGGCGCGGCAGGACCTTCGATCCGCATAACACCCAGCAGGTCATGTCCTACGCAGTCTTTCGGCTTCGCCGCGAGACACGAGACGTCTTCCTGCTCAACCACATCAAGGCGCTCGACTACGCGCTGATCGCCCGTCACCTCGGTCTGTCCGTTGCCGACGTCCAGACGAACTTGGCCGACGCGCTCTTCGAGATCTCGCGCACGGTCAACCTGATCGAGCGCGTCCGGCCTCCAATCAAACTTTCCAAAGCGGAGCCTCCCAATGTCTGACGACAAGGGACCATTCGCCGTATCGCGGCGTGTCGTGCTCGGCGCCGCCAGCGTTGCGCCGCTGATCGCGGGCGCGGGCGGCCGCGCAGTACCGGACCCGGCCGTGGCGCGCTGCGCCGAGTGGATGGCGCTTGACGCGGAGATCGACCGCTTGGGTCTACGCTGGTCGGACTTGGAGACGATCTTGGTGCGGGAGAAGCGTTGGGAGCGGATGACGCCCGACGAGCGCGCGGCGTTGTCGCCGACGCACGAGATGGACGCTATCGACGAACAGCTTGAGCCGCTGTTCAAGCAGAGGGACGCGTGGTTGGAAACTCTTCCTGCTGTGCGCGCCCGCGACATGCACGGGGTCGTCGCCAAGCTGGAGGTGGCGCTGCGGGTCATGGTCCATCAGCAGGGCGACGGCTACGACCTCTTCAAGGCGACGATGGAGGAGCTGCGCACCGCGCGCTGCCCATCCTGCGGGGCGCTTGTTTGCCAACGCTAACCCCGCCCCCTCCGGCAGCCGTCTTGCCCACCCCAACCTGCGGGAGCCAGGACCGGAACGGTCGGTGCTCGCCCTGGAGCGCTTGGAGAGCCTCTGCCGGGCGGGATGGCGCGGGTCAAGGGCGGCTTCGCCGTCGCTCCGCGAGACGCCCGCAGGGCGTCCCCTTGACGCGCGCCAGCCCGTCCGGCCCTTGTTCCACCAAGCGATCCAGGGCGTCTTGTCTCCGAGCGAGGGTCGGCGACGGCAGCAAATCCAGTGACCCGCCGGGCAGGCCCAGCCAAGCCGCTCCGTCAGCGCACGCGTTTGAAGCGGACACGGTCCCTGCCCGCGATCAGAAACGCGTCATAGCCAGCGTCGCCCCACGCCTTGCGCTGTATATGGCTTGTGTCCGGATCAATGGTGTTCGCCCACCATTGCTGACGAGCCGCGCTCTTGGGGAGCATCGCGCCGAGGATGCGCTCGATCTCGGTGAAGGTCAGTTCGAGTTCGCCTTCGCGCTGGCGACGCAGATGGCCCGACAGGGGATCGTACTTGGACATCCCCCAGCATCGCCGATTGATCCGGACACGTCGAATCCGCACGCGACTAGCGCGAGTGGAGAACAACCTTGAAAAGCCGCGCTTCGGGGCGCTTGTGCGCCACAAGCACTTTCCCGGATCGGCGGCGTTGCCAGCGATCCGGCCATGGAGACCTTCGTGACCGATAGCCCTGAAGCCCGCACGCCCAATATCGTCGATATCCACGTCGGGGGCCGCGTGCGTATGCGCCGCAAGATGCTGGGCGTCAGCCAGGAGACGCTGGCCGACGCGCTGAAGCTCACCTTCCAGCAGGTGCAGAAATACGAGCGTGGCGCCAACCGCGTCAGCGCTAGCAAGCTCTACGAGATCGCCAAGACGCTTCAGGTCCCGGTGTCGTTTTTCTTCGATGGCCTGGCTGACCCGATGACCAACGAGGTCGACGAAGTCGGCGCCGCTGCCGAGCGCGTCGTCACGGAGTTCCTCAACACACCCGAAGGCCTGGAGTTGGCCGAGATGTTCCCGAAGATCGGCCGGGGCCGCGTCCGTCGGCAGGTCCTCGATCTCGTACGCGCCATGGCCGACGACGAGAGCGCCGACAAGGTCTGACGATCTCTCATCGAGTGTTTGACGCGGAGCGGGCTTCCGCATCGAAAGCCCGCTTTCCGCCGCGCCGCCAGAGCGCCAGGGTGTGCTCGGCGTCGTCGGCCTTCAACATGGTCGCCAAGAACGTGAAGGCTCCGTAGAGCGCGGCGCGATCATCGCGGGTAAGTTCGACGAGGCCGGACTTTTGAACCAGGCCGCCCAGCTCGATCAGATGGCGGGTGCGCTCGCGCCGTTTCACCAACCACGCCCGCGTACTGAGTCTGGCCTGCCGCGCCTCCAAGCGATGGCGCGCGGCCTTGGCCCGGCGCTCTGCGTCATTCGTCGCCGCCAGAGCTAGGCGTAGGGGCGCTCGACCCGCCGCGAAAGAACCCAGCGCCGCGCTTCCTCCAACCCTCCTTGCGCGCGGCGTTTCCGGCGTCGGCGAGATCCAGCAGTCCGCCGGCCAGGGTGTCGATGTCGAGGGCGTCGGCGCCGGTGGCGGCGGCACGAAATAGAAGTCCAGTTCTAGCGACGT